>NZ_AUJJ01000001.1:0-441559 GCF_000424165.1 Butyrivibrio sp. AE3006
CAATCTGAAATAAAAAATGGTAAAACGCCCTGATTTATAGTATTATAAGAATTGGTTTGATTGTTCATGGTAATATTTTACCATGAAAAAAGAGAAGTAATTGGCTGTTTCCAGCTATTACTTCTCTTTTTTTCATGGGCTTATTATTTCACAGCCCCTTTTTGTTGTTCTATCAGGTTGTGGAATTGTCTTAGGTTGTAAGCTGCAGGATCATTGAGAGCATTCTGCGGCAGCAGGCATCAAGGGCTTCCATGGACAGTGACAGGTCTTTTTTCGCATCGAGGGCATCGAGGATTTCCTGAATGTCGGATTTATTTCCAGGCATGATAAGGTCGTTCCCGGCTTCAATACACTTACTTGCCGCAGATCCTCCATTTGCATTTGTGGTAAGCCAGTCGGTCATTATGATACCGGAAAAGCCCCATTCATTTCTTGCGGTGGTAGTGCAAAGGTCGTAGCTGTTAGCTGTGTGGACGCCGTTAACCTTGTTATACGATGTCATTATGGCTTTGGGATCAGCCTCTTTTACTGCGATTTCAAAGCCTTTTAAATAGATTTCTCTAAGGGCACGTTCTGATACGATGCTCGATACACCGCGCCTGTTTTCTTCCTGATTATTGCAGGCAAAATGCTTGATTGTAACTGCACAATTCTTGTGAGATTCAACTCCTTTTGTAATAGCACAAGCCATGAGTCCGCTTACTACCGGGCCCTCCGAATAGTACTCAAAGTTCCTTCCGCAGAGAGGATTTCTGTGGATATTCATTCCCGGTGCAAGCCAGAGCTGAACTCCCATTTCTTCCATCTCTGTACCTATAAGGTCTCCAATCTCTTCCATGAGAGATACATCAAAGGTCTGGGCAAGGAGAGTTCCTACAGGAATGGCTGTGCAGAACATATAGTGATCTTCGCCTTCAGGGTGCAGGAATTCCTTTCCGAAAATACGATTTTCCAAGGTTTCATAGCGGTTCATCATGTAGATAGAACCATCCTCAGGATTAACCTGATAATGCTTTTGAAGTCTTATGCCTGCAGGACCGTCTGCCAGTATCAGGTGACCAATGCCAAGGTGCTCAAGTCCGTTGAAGGTTTCTCCTGCTGCCCCGGGAATTGTCATGGCAGCAGAGCCTATTATCTCACCGCTCATAACACTTGGCTGTCCGCAGACAAGTCTTGCCTTTTCCTCAGTTGTCATTTTCGAAAGAGCTTCCTTGACCTTAGCTTCAAAAGGGAGAGGTCTCTTTTTTAGATTATCTCTGTAAAGTCTGTCTTTTTCGATGTAGGAAGAAACGGCTTTTTCGATATTGATTTCGTTTTCTGCAACCGGCGCTTCTGCGGATTCTGATGGCTCAATTTCTGAAAGCGAATCTAGAAGAGGGCAGATTGGACTATGGGTTGAAAGAACGGTTCTTTCCTGCAAAACTAAAGCATGCTCACAGCTCTTTTTAAGGAAGCCTTCTGCATCACAGATCTGCATCTCAAGGATATATTTTCCTGCATCAAGGTAATATTGTGATCTGGCTGTATGGTATGACGCCAGAAGATAGCAGGAAAAGGTCAGCGTAAGTGTTTCTGTTTCTCCGGGGTTAAGGAGCTTTGTTTTTGCAAAGGCCACAAGCCTCTTATTTTCCTTATGACGTTCGCCCTTTGGAAGGTAGCTGTATAAATGAACTACCTCTTTTCCTGCGGTATTGCCGGTGTTAGTAACCTTGCAGCTCACGATTATTTTGTCTTCACTGATTTGGATATCTGTCTGCTTCAGTTCAAAGGTTGTGTAGGATAAACCAAAGCCAAAGGGGTATCTTGGATTAATATCGAAGCTGTCAAAGTAACGGTAGCCCACATAGATGCCCTCTGCGTATTTTTCTTCTATGACATTACCGTTGTTGTGACTAAAGTCGGCGCTTCCCGGATAATCAAGATAGTTCATGGCCCAGGTATCAGTCAGCTTACCGCAGGGATTAACGTCTCCCTTTAGAACATCTGCCAAAGCATTTCCACCCTCCATACCTGCCTGAGACATTAGAACAAGGGCGGAGATATTAAGCTCATCCATAAAGGACAGGTCAATTATTCCGCCTACATTAAGTATTACGATGGTCTTGCTATAAAGCGTAGTAATGGTCTTTAGGCTTTCAAGTTCATCCTCTGAGAGCTCGTAATCATCCGGCACATTTTTTCTGTCAGCGCCTTCACCTGATATTCTGCTAATTACATAGATTGCAATGTCGGTATCTTTCTTGATAATGGGATCGCCCTTTGGCATAACCATGGGATTAGACGCATGAGCACTATAAAGTCCGCCAAAATCACCGGGGGCTCCTGCAAGGTCATAGATTTTTTGCATCCATGCATTTCGGCTTGATTCATACTCTGCATCGTAGGCTTGCAGCCAGTCTATATTTAGGATATCAAAGCCTGCAGCTTCAAGTCCTTCCGTGATGCTGACATTGCTGCGGTTATTAACCATTCCTGAACCCGTACCACCCTTAACCGTGTATGAAGCGCCACCGCCATAAAGTGCGATCTTTTCACCATCTTTTAGTGGCAATACTCCGTCGTTTTTTAGTAAAACCATACCCTCAGCTGCAGCTTTTCTTGCTATTTTTATAGAGGTAATTTCTCTATCTGTTATTTCAAGTGAAGTTGTTCCTGGATAATTTCGCTGACTCATTTGTAATTCCCCCATATTTGACTTAGTGCGATGCTTATATTTTACCATAGGGCAGGCCAGCAAGCATGCTTTCTGACCTGGGGGATAAGGATGATCCGTGTCGCTACGGTAAGGGGCAAGCGGTTGTATTTTCACCTATGATACGTACGAAAATCTCCACCGGAAGGTATGCCCTCTTGCCTTCGCTCCCACACCACTGTAGTATACTGTTGTATGTGATTTTTCCATGTTTGAACAGCGTGATTGTAAGAGATAAGATCAGTGTTATTTATGAGGTGATGGTTAATTTTTAAAAATTCACTCTATGAATATGAAAATTCACTTTACGAATTTAAAAATTCACTCTACAGCGTGGTCGAAAATCAAATTTCTACGGGATGGCTTAAAAAAGGTTCTGCACAGAAATGGAAGTGCTATAGGAAGCATGAATTACTGTGACAGGGTGCTTTTACAGAGGAAAACCCTGAAGCGGAGGTGATCTCCGTAAATTACATCGAAATAGGTTGAAGGCAGGAGCTGCGCGGTAATGGGAAGAATTGGAAATTTATGAAATTACATCGCAGAAGCTATTCTATAAGCGCTGCGCGGTAAAAGCGAGTCAGGATTACATCGAAATGACATTAGGACAGGCGCAGCGATGTAATGTAAAGGGCTTGGAAAGGAGAAATTACATCGCGGAAGCTATTCTATGAGCGCTGCGCGGTAAAAGCGAGTCAGGATTACATCGAAATGACATTAGGACAGGCGCGGCGATGTAATGTAAAGAATTTGAACGAGATCAGTCAATGGTTCCAAAAGGATGAATGAAGACTCAAAATCAAGAAATGGTTGAAATCTCAAAAACAAAGGGATGCGGTCTCGGAAGTTTGGGGCATATGGAAATAATAAATGAACGAAAATGATTTTTATGAACGATACTTAAAACACCTAAGCAGTCAGCAGCTTGAAGCGGTAAAGACCACAGAGGGGCCTGTACTGCTGCTTGCGGTGCCAGGAAGCGGTAAGACTACGGTTCTTGTGAACAGGCTTGGATACATGCTTTATTGCAAGAGGATAGAGCCGGAGCACATTCTGACCCTAACCTATACGGTTGCTGCCACAAAGGACATGGCAGAGCGTTTTAAGTCCATATTTGGAGAAGATGTTTCCACGTCCCTTGAATTCAGGACTATCAACGGAATCTGCGCCAAGATAATTCAGCACTACGGCAGGTTGATTGGCAAAAAGCCCTACGATCTTGTAACAGATGAAAAGCTGACGGGTAAGATTCTCTCAGACATATACCTCAAGGTGGAGGGAGACTACCCCACAGAAAGTGATATCAAGGGTGTAAGGACCCTTATTACGTACTGTAAAAATATGCTGCTGACGGATGATGAAATAAAGAACCTTGAGAGCGACTCTGATATTGATATTTATCCAATTTATGAAGCCTATAACTCAGAGCTTAAAAGGCGTGGCCTTATGGACTACGACGATCAGATGGTCTACGCCTACAGAATGCTCAAGGGCTCCCCTGATCTTTTGAAATTTTATCAGGATAAATACAGATATATCTGTGTTGATGAAGCCCAGGATACATCAAAGGTCCAGCACATGATAATAGGCCTGCTGTCAGGGAAAGACGGAAATCTTTTCATGGTGGGAGATGAGGATCAGAGTATATACGGCTTTAGGGCAGCTTACCCCGAAGCGCTCCTTAATTTTGAAAAGGATCATTCTGCGGCAAAGGTCCTTATAATGGATCAGAATTTCAGGTCCAATGCTGCGATAGTGTCGGCTGCAGATACCTTTATCAGGCACAATCAGCTCCGCCATGATAAGCGTATGAGACCTACCAGGGAAAAGGCTCAGGACATAAACTATATCCAGCTAAACAGCAGGCGGAATCAGTACAATTATCTTGCCAAGGTTGCAGCAGATGTAACCTGCCAGACTGCTGTTTTGTACAGGGATAATGAGAGCATAATACCGCTTGTGGATGTCCTAGAGCGGCAGGGTATTTCCTATCGCATAAGGAATGCTGACCTTGCTTTTTTTACCCACAGAGTAGTGCTGGACATTGAGAGCATCTTTAGGTTATGCATGGATCCCTATGATGAAGACAGCTTCATGAGGATATATTTTAAGTGCCAGACCTATCTGAAAAAAGCAGAGGCCGAGAGATTGTGCAGGCTTGCATCAAATGGTGAGCTGCCGATTCTTGATGCGGTTGAAGAGACTGAGATGCTTAATGCCCATGTGAAGGCAAAATGCAGAGCACTTCGCACTCATCTTTCAAACATGCGTTACGAAGAGCCCTTCAAAGCTCTGAATCGAATTGAGAAATTCATGGGCTATGGTGAATACTTAGAGAACAATCGCATAGATACAGGAAAGCTTTCTATCCTTAAAATGATCGCAGGAAATGAAAGCACAATTGACGGCTTTATGAGAAGGCTTTCAGAACTGCAGGATATTTTCAGAGATAAGGAAACTGATTACAGGCAGAATTTCATACTCTCAACAATCCATTCAAGTAAAGGTCTTGAATATGATGAGGTCTATCTGATGGATACCTGTGACGGCGTTTTCCCAAGCGAAGTAATCAGTACAAAAGCCTTTACCACTCCCCAGGAAGTGCGAGACTTTGAGGAGGAGCGCAGGATTTTCTATGTGGGTATGACAAGAGCCAGAAACAGGCTGAACATCCTTACTTACAATGACGAGGATTCCACTTTTGTAAGAGAGATATCATCAGATCCTGATAAGGCCGGAAATGATGTTAACAAGTCAGGTGAGGGCAGCAGAAATAATAGCCATGAAAAATCCAAAGCTTCCATATCTAAAGCCTCAATCAAAAAGACTCTTAGAACAAATAATTACGCGCAGAAGAAGGCTCCTTCCAAGACCGTAGATGTACCAACAGAGCTTATCATAGGCCAGAGAATATCACAGCCAAGGTATGGTGAGGGCTACGTAACAGACGTGGATCTTGATGAGTTTGACATGCCGCTTAAATTCCATGTGGAATTCGATGACGGGCAGGATAGGATATTTTTGTATCCTTATGCTTTTGAGTCAGGGATGAAGCTAATTTAGCACTCCAACAGGCAGGTAAAGTGTAGTAATATATAGTTATATAAAAGAAAGGTGGCTCCCCAGTCAGATGGCAAAGCAGGATTGTTCTGTTTACAAAAAAATATTCTGGATGCTGTTTTCCACTTTGCTGGCAGGGGTTACAGTGTGGGCAATATTTAAGCAGAGCAGAAGTCTGTCCATCGAGCAGCTTTTTAATGTGATGATAGATGGCAAAAAGCCATATCTGATCATATCCATAGCCTGTGCTGCGGCTTACGTGGTACTTGAAGGCGTTGCCATTTGCTCGATACTTAAGGGGATTTCTTATAAAAGAAGTCTTAGAAAGGGAATCCTTTACAGTACATCTGATGTGTACTTTTCAGCAATCACACCATCAGCCACAGGAGGTCAGCCTGCCAGTGCTTATTTCATGCACAAAGATGGAATTCCGGCAGGGGTTGTATCTGCTACGCTTATTCTTAATCTGATGATGTACACGGCTGCGATAGTTTTTCTTGGGATCATTGCAGTGATAATGCATCCCGGTTTTTTCAGGGACTTTGAGACTCTGTCCAGAGTGCTGATAGTTATTGGATTTGTAGTTCTTACCGGACTTACGATTTTTTTCTTTATGGTGCTAAAGAAAAGTGATAATGTTTTTGCTTTTATCAAACGCATTGTCATGTATTTGTGTAAGAAAAAGATTATTCATAACAGCGAGCATGCTCTTAGCAAAATCGAAAACATGCATAAGGATTATAAAAACTGTGCAAAGCTCTTTGCGGGCAAAAATGGGATTCTTCGAAAAGCCTTTGCATGGAATGTTCTTCAGAGAGCATCCCAGATAGCAGTTCCTATGTTTATGCATCTGTGCATTGGTGGTAACAACAGAGATTCTGTTACGCTTTTTGCCAAGCAGTGTCTTATTACGATTGGCTATAATTTTGTTCCGATACCCGGTGCTATGGGTGTTGCGGACTATTTGATGATAGATGGGTTTTCAAATATAATGACCCACGAAGCCGCACTACAGCTTGATATGTTAAGCCGTGGAATAACCTTTTACTTTTGTGTTACAATAAGCGGGCTAGTAACTCTTGGAGGATATTTATGGACAAAGAAAAAAAGATGATAGGCGTATATGACTACACAGTTATTCTCACCTATCTTTCAACTGTTTCCGGAGCAATAGGCATAATCATTACTATGACCGGAATCGGACATCCTTATGGCGGAACGCTTTTTCTTATGATTTCCGGACTTCTGGATGCCTTTGACGGAAGGGTTGCCAGAACTAAAAAAAACAGAAGTGATTTTGAGAAGGAATTTGGTGCTCAGATAGATTCGCTTTCTGATCTGATTTGTTTTGGTGTACTTCCGGCTTCGATCGGAATAGCCCAGCTTCGTGTAAACGGAGCCTTTAAGGATGTAATAAGAGGCAGCATGAATACAGCTAAAGGATGGCTTGTTGTAATTCTTTTATCAATCGCAGCTTTCTACATTCTTTCAGCACTTGTAAGACTTGCGTATTTTAATTCCACAGCGGCAGAGAGAGCAGAGCAGAAGGAAAAGCTTGGGGTAGAATATTTTACCGGACTTCCTGTTACAGCAGCTGCACTTATTTTTCCGCTGACACTTATAATCCATTATTTCACAAGAGCAGACCTTACATTTTTCTATTTCTGGATGCTGTTTCTTGTGGGTATGCTGTTTATCGGTAACTTCAAAATTCCCAAGCCTGGTCTCAAAGTGATTTGCATCGGCGTGGCAATAGGGCTTCTTGAGTTTATAGCTAATATTTTTATTCTTATTGAGAATCTATGAATGGATTAGATTTTTTATACAAAACGAATATTGGCAGAATTATCCTAAAGCCCCTTACACTTAAGCCCTTATCCGAGCTTTCCGGTCGTATCCTTGATTCGAGGCCATCGATGCTGCTTATTAAGCCTTTTGCAGAAGCCAACGGAATTCGGATAGAGGACTATATTCTTGATGATGTAAGGAGCTTCAACGACTTTTTCTGCAGGAAAATAAAAAGTGAGCTGCGGCCTTTAAGCCCCAGAGAGAATGCTGTTATAGCGCCCTGCGACGGACTGCTTAAAGTAAACAGAATCACAAACGGAATGGTCTTTAGTGTAAAGCAGAGCACCTTTACGATTCGAAGCCTCCTTAGAGACAAAAAGCTGGCTGAAGAATTTGAAGGCGGATACTGCTTTGTATACAGGCTGTGTGTTAATCATTATCACAGATATATCTATTTTACTGACGGTATGAAAAAAGCAGATCGCAGGATACGGGGCTTTTATCACACCGTAAGACCTGTTGCTCTTGAAGAGTTCCCGGTATTTACAGAGAACAGCAGGCAATACTCCATTATTGACTCTAAGGAGCTTGGCCGCTGCGTCCAGATGGAAGTGGGGGCAATGCTGGTTGGCAGAATTGTCAATGAGAAGCCCATTGCAGGAAGAGTTTATCGGGGTGAAGAAAAGGGCCATTTTGAATATGGTGGTTCCACCATTATAGTGCTTGTTCCCAAGGACAAAATAAAACTAAGAGAAGAGATCAAAGTAAAATCCGCAAAGGGCGAAGAGTTCCCCATTAAGATGGGAGAGGTCGTTGCGGAAACAGTTTAAAATTGAATGAGAGGTTTTTATGAATTCTAAGATTATTATTGAAGCTATTGGTTATATTGGTTCAGCGCTGGTGCTTATATCATTTCTTATGGTATCTGTCTACAAGCTGAGAGTTGTAAACTCCATCGGAAGCTTGTTCTGCGTTATTTACGGTCTTATCATCCACGCATTTCCTACAGTAGTAATGAACGTAGCACTTATCGCCATCAACGTTTACTATCTGTCCAAGATGTTAAAGCCCACTGAGAAGAACTACGATCTTGTAAGGGTTAACGGAGAAGAGGGACTTACAGGCTTCATAATCAACCACTACAAGGAAGACATTGCAAAATGCTTCCCAGGTATATCAATGGACTTTAAAAAGGCCAACTGCGGCTTTGTTGTCTGTCACGAAGGTAAGCCTGTTGGAGTGCTTCTTGGCGAGCTGAAAAACTACGATCTTGACATAATGCTTGATTATTCAATCCCTGAATACAGAGATTTTTCAATAGGCAAGTTCCTTATGAGCAATCTGGCACCTGAAGGAATTGACAGACTTATCTATCGCGGCGCTGATGAGAATCACAAGGATTATCTGAAGAAGACCGGCTTTGAACAAAAGGACGGCTACTACGAGAAAAAGCTTTGAAAATTATCTTAATGTGAGGAACAGTGCATGCTTACATTGACTCAGGTTTGCAGGGAATTATCCATCTCTCCTGCCACAGGGCGAAACTGGATAAAGCTTGGTAAAATCAAGGCCGAAGGAAAACGTGGAAAGGCTTACATGTTTTCTGAGGATTATGTGAGATGCCTAAAAGAAGAACTTGCAAACGGCAGCAGGTCTTCTCTAAAAAGCAGACGAAACAAGGTTTTCATTTCAGGGAAAGCCTTGTATCGTGACTATGCTTCTTCTAAATCAGTCAATCTCCCCAAAGTAGAAAACATAATAGAAAAGCTATCCGGAAAGGATGAATTCTCTAAAAGCGCTGAGCTTGTCATGAGAATTCTTCTTACGGACTGTGCATTAAAGCTCACACTGGACAGACTTGGTGCGGCATCTGAAAAAACAGAGGATGCAGGGCAGATAATAAAGAGATACCTTTCAGGTGAGCTTGATATAGGCCTGTACGCAGGTCTTATTGATGCGCTTATAAACGATAGAGGTGCCATGCTTTCTTATCTGTCAGAGCATGATGACCTCCCTTTTGAGGACTTTGTTTTTGAGCATGGAGAGGACATCCTTGGACTTTTATACATATCAGTAAAAAGCATAGGTCTTCGAAAAAAAGAGGGGGCATACTATACTCCCAACGCTGTTGTTAAGCGCCTTTTAGGTCACCTTTTTGAAGCGGCCCTTTTGATGGATGGTCTTGATAAAAAGATTCTGGATCCCTGCTGCGGAAGCGGTAACTTTTTGCTGCAGCTCCCTCCGGGCCTGCCTGTTGAGAATCTGTATGGATGCGACATAGACAGGATAAGCGTCCTTCTTGCAAGGATCAATCTGGCCCTTAAATACAAGAAGGCAGATGAGCGGTTTTGGGCAGAGCACATAACTGAGGCAGACTTTTTGGAAAGCGAAACAGATGGCGAGAGGTTTGATATCATCCTTGGAAACCCGCCCTGGGGCTATAGCTTCACGGATGATAGGAAAGAAGTATTAAGAGAGAATTTTGAATCCGGTAAAACCACTAATCCTGAATCCTGCGATCTGTTCTTGGAGCATGCGGTTAAGAGATTATCGCCGGAAGGCTTACTTTCCTTTGTTCTTCCTGAATCAGTTCTTACGGTAAAAGCACACGCCCCTATAAGAGCATTCCTTTTGAAAAACACAAGACTATCTCAGATGGAGTATTTGGGAGAGGTCTTTGACAGGGTTCAGTGCCCTTCTATAATCCTGCAGATCAGGAAAACTGAAGAAGCTAAGGAACCCCTTGATGAACTCTTTTTCCTAAAGGACAGACCAAAGATTTATGAAGGCGAAAACTGCTTTGTCATTAAGGGCAACAGGATGATAACAGATATCTGTTTTGATTTCCTTGTGCCTGACGAAGAGTATGCTCTTCTTGAAAAGCTGGATAACTTGCCAAGAGCAGAGAGACTAAAGGACAATGCCATCTTTGCGCTGGGTATTGTTACCGGTGCAAACAAGGAGATGCTTCAGACCAGAAAGACCGCCAAAAATGAGATAATTCTAAAGGGCCAGGACGTATTTAAATACAACTTCAGAATCCCAAAGTGCTATATCAATTACGCCCCTGATAAATGCCAGCAGGTTGCGAGGACAGAGTATTACAGAGCTGAAGAAAAACTCCTTTATCGCTTCATAGGGAATCGCCTTGTTTTTGCTTATGATGATAATCAGACTCTTTCTCTTAACAGCTGCAATGTTCTTATTCCGAAGATTCCGGAGCTGGATATAAAATACATACTCGCTGTTTTAAACAGCAGGATAGCGGAATACTATTTCAGGAAAAAATTCCGTTCTGTTAAGGTGCTTAGGTCTCATATCGAGCAGATACCTATCCCCGGTGTCAGCACCAGGATTCAGGAAGAAATAGCCGGTCTTGTTGACAGAATAATGCAGGCAGATTCTGAAGAAAAGGTAGTGTTCTATGATGAGCTGGATGCTCGCCTTGCTGAAATATATGACCTTACGGAAGCTGAATATGATATAATAAAAAGTGACCTATCTGACGAAAATGTATTTCTTTTATGACGAAAAAATGTGTTGTAATTTTGTATCATCTCATTAAATTGATGATTATCATATATCACAGAGGATTTAAGTATGGACAGAATTAAAGCAAATCTTTTTGAAATACTGGTAAATACCACTCAGGATTGTATTTTTTGGAAGGATACACAGCGTAGATTTGTCGGCGTGAATAAGGCATTTCTGAAATTCTATGGCTTCGATTCTGAAGAAGCTGTTATTGGCAAAACCGACGAGGATATGGGATGGCATCCGGATCCCCTTCCCTTCATGGAAGATGAGCTAAGAGTGCTCAGAGGCGAGAGTACCCATAACGTGCACGGACTGTGTATCGTAAAAGGTGAAGTAAGGACTATTATGGCCACCAAGACTCCTATTTACAGCGGAGATGAGATAATAGGTCTTGTGGGATCTTTTGTGGACATCACTGATGAGCAGCTAAGGATTGCCAAAATCGAGCGCTTAAGCCGCCTCAACGACAGACTTCTTGATAACGAAAAGCGTGCCAACAGGCGCATGTCTGAATTTTTATCCCGCATGAGTAATGAGATAAAAATGCCTATGAATGCTATTTCAGCCCTTTCATTTTTGGGCATGAATCAAACGGATGTAAGTATACTTAAAAGTGATATGCGAAAGATATACACATCCAGTCATTATATTGGCAGCCTTTTAAGTGACCTTCTTGATATTGATAAAATTGACGGAGGTAACCTTAATCTTGAACCCTCTGCCGCTTCTCTTGATGAGATTGTGGACGGAGTTGAAAATATCACCCGTGCACTGGCAGAGGATAAAAATGTAAATCTTATCATAAACAGAAATTATAAGGGTAATCCACAGGTTATGTGCGACCTTGGAAGAACCCAGCAGATGGTCATCAACCTGACTTCAAACGCTGTAAAATTCAGTGACAGGGATGATACTGTAGAACTTACTATCACAGCAGTTCGCACCAAAAAGTGCTATAAGATTACCTTTGTGGTAGTTGATGAAGGCTGTGGAATGAACACATCATTTATGCCAAGTCTGTTCATGCCATTTGCCCGTGAAAAGAGAAATCCCTCCAAGTATGGCGCAGGCACAGGCCTTGGTCTTGCTGTATCAAAGAGACTTGCAGGGCTCATGCATGGAGATATTACGGCAGAAAGTGAAGAAGGACTGGGAAGTACATTTACGGCAGAGATTGAGCTGCCTTTTGTACCTGAAATAGATGAAAACTAAATTTGACAGAAACAGATTGATTGTATCATTAGTCTCAGCAATCGTTCTTTTGATTTTCATGTTTATAGTTATTAAAAACAGACAAAATGCTACGGTCTCTTTTAACGAGACTGCTTTTGTCATGGGCACGGTTTTTCAGGTGAACCTAAGCTCACAAGGGAAAACTGAGGACCCTTCAGCAGAGCTTGTAAATATTGGTAACAGATTAGAAAAAGATACATTATCCTGGAGACTTGATTCATCCGAAGTGGCAGCGATAAATGCATCGGCAGGAGATCCGCAAGGCCATGAGCTTTCCCCGGAGATGGAGGCTGTCCTGACAGAATGTCTTAGGATTTCAGCTGAGAGTGACGGCGCTTTTGATATAACACTGGGGGCACTGACGAAGCTTTGGGATATCGACGGATGGGCTAACGGTGACAATAAAGGCGACTTTGTTCCACCCACTAAAAGCGAGATTGATGAGGCTTTATCCAATTGCGGCTATGAGAAGCTGCAGATTAAGGATCATCGTATTTATATGCCGGAAGGGATGAGTGTTGATCTTGGTGCTGTCGGAAAGGGTATCTATCTTGACAGCTGCAGGGATTATCTAAGTAGTGGAGATGAGTTAAGAGGTGTGATCCTTGCAGGTGGCAGCGTCCTTACTGCCGGCGAAAAAGAAAACGGCGATGACTGGAATGTGGGAATTACAAATCCATTTAGTGATGGAGAACTTATAGGATATATTCAGGTCGGACCATGGCAAAGCGTATCAACTTCAGGTTCCTACGAGCGTTTTGTAGAATATGAAGGGGAACGCTATCACCATATTCTTGATCCGGCAACAGGATATCCTGCTAAAAAGGGAAATGCCTCTGTTACTATAGTTGCAAAGTCAGGGCTTTTGTCAGATGCCTTATCAACAGCCTGCTTTATGCTGGATTCCGATGCGGCGGTAAGTCTCGCAAAGCGAATGGGGGCTGGGATATGCATTATAACTGATGATGGCTTGGTGAAAGGTGATATTGAACTAATCCATCAAAAATGAATAGATAATTTAACATATTACTCAAAAATGTGCGTAGTTTCGACAATATTTAGTAAAAGTTTATAGAATATTCATAAGTCGCTGAATGCAGATAACACCTGCGTTTAGCGGCTTTTTGTGTGTGACGGTTAATTGTATTTCACCAGTAAAAATGGTATATTCGCTTTAACGTAATTTCGTGTATAATTACGATTTTTACTGAAAGGAACTAGATGTTATGGAGAAAAAAAGAGGATCTTTGTTGTATGTTATAGCAGGCGTTTTTGTTATCGCCGTTGTAACAACAGGTGTGCTGATTGAAGCATTTTCGATTAATAGTACGATAGCAACCAATAATGAGCAGACGGAAGCCTATACGCAAAGACTTCTTGAGGATATTAAGACGGAACTTACAAATGAGACTCAGGAAGCTATGAGTGTTGCTCAGGTTATGTATGACAGATATCAGGCCGGTGAGATGACCATGGAGGAAGCTCAGAAGGAAGCGGCTGATATTATCAGAGAGATGAAATATAACGATGGAGCAGGCTATTTCTGGGTTGATACAGCAGAAGGTATAAATGTGGTTCTCCTTGGAAGAGATACAGAGGGTCAGTCCAGATGGGATGCAACAGACCCTAACGGAACCAAGTATATTCAGGAGATGATCCACAACGGTATGCAGGATGGCGGTGGTTTTACACAGCTTATGTTTGCTAAGCCTAATGAGACAGAACCCCTTCCTAAGCTTAATTACACAGCATATTTCCAGCCTTTCAACTGGGTAATGGGTACAGGTGTCTGGATTGATTATATTGACGAGCAGGTTGCTAATTATGAGACCCACGCTAAGGATGCTCTTACAAGCAGTATTATGAAGTCTATCGTACTTCTTGTAATACTTATTGTCATAGGGCTTGTTGCAGCAATCTATATGGCTAAGAGAATTACCACTCCCATTGTCATGGTTACCAATCAGATGGTTCGCATGTCAAACAGTGACTTTACTGAAAATAAAGAGATGGAGAAGGTTCGCAGTCTCAAGAACAAGAATAATGAGATCGGCCTTATTTCTTCAGCTCTTGATCTTATGCATACCAACATCAGAGATCTTATGATGAGAATCTCTGATACCACAGCTTATGTAGCTTCAGCATCTGAGGAGCTTTCAGCCAGCGCTTCACAGTCTGCACAGGCCAGTGAGATGGTTGCAAATTCCTGTACCAATGTTGCAAATTCCTGCTCCGGTCAGATTACTGCAGTTTCAGGTGCAAGTAATGAGACAAAGAGCTTTGTAAGCAATATGCAGGAGTTTGAGAGTGCTATCGTTCGTTCCAACGATATGATCAAGTCTACCAATGAAGCAGCAGCCAAGGGTGCAGCTGATATGACCAACGCCACCAATATGATGTCTACTATCAAGGATTCTGTAGAGAGTACAGCTGAGGTAGTTGACGGACTTGGTGAGAAGCTTAAAAATATCGATACCTTTGTTGATACGATTTCTGAGATCGCAAGCCAGACCAACCTTCTTTCACTTAATGCCAGCATTGAGGCAGCAAGAGCAGGCGAAATGGGTAAAGGCTTTGCCGTTGTTGCAAGTGAGATCAGTAAGCTTGCAGACGAGTCCAATCAGGCAGCAGCCAACATCACAGCTCTTATTGAAGATATCATGAAGAGCTCCGAGGACGCAGTTGAAGCCATGAGAGAAGGCGCTCAGAAGGTTGTTGATGGGACAGAGACAGTTAATGAAGCGGGCCAGACCTTTAATAATATCGTTGATATGGTTCATGCTATTGCTGATGAATCAAACAAGATGAGCGAGATAGTTGGAGAGCTTTCAAACGGCACAGATACTATTGCAAATAATATCCAGAGAATTGAGGAAATGAGCGTAACCGTAGCTGACGAGACTCAGAATGTTTCCGCAGCATCACAGCAGCAGACCGCTTCAACACACGAAGTTGCTGAGGCATCTGACAAGCTTGCTGAGAATGCACAGGATCTTCAGAATTTCGTTGCTAAGTTTGAACTTTGATCCATAGTGTAATTACAGATTGTAATGCATGGTGTAAAGAAAAAGAATATGAATAAGAGACGAGGTAGAATCGCCAATAAGTTCATGATCACCTTTGGGGTTTTCACATTTGTCATTCTGCTGATTGTAGGTCTGGTTACTTACTATAGTCAGGTTTCCATTTATCAGGAGCAATGTGAGCAAAACCTTCAGAATGTTTGCGCCTATTTGAAGAATCTTATGGAAGAGGAAAAAGAGGATACTCTCCTTTACCAGGATTATCTCATGGCACACTATGAAGAAATGAAGCTCCCGATGGATTTTACTGAGTACAGATCTTACAGGGATGCTTTTGAAAAACTTTTTGCCGAGAAATATCCCGATAAGACCCTTGGCGTTGATATTCAGATAACTGAATGTGATGATGAGACGCAGCTTTCATATTTTACATACAGACATGCATACTGGACCATAGTCTTTGAAAAAGCCAGAACGGCAATGAATGTATATACTACGTATTATATTGCTCCGCCCGGAGATCCCTTATACATGACGTATATCATTGATTGCATACGAGAAGCTAAAGAGGATGATCCGAATTATATCAATATCGGTATAACAGTGGAAGAACCGCTTGAACAGCACAAGACCATGTGGGAAGCCTATAATACAGGCGAAAATCCTCATGGATACGATGTTTATGACAATGAACTGGGTCATACCTATGCGTATTATTCGCCGCTTACAATTGACGGAGAAGTAATCGGCGTAGTATCTGCTGAAATAGAAGTAGATACGGTAAATAAAGACATTTTATATAACACCATGCAGCAGCTGGTATTTGTCGCAATAGTACTTATAAGCGGTGTAATGCTTCTGGTGGCATATATAAATGCAAGCTATGTAGGCAGACTTTCCAAGCTTGAAAAACGTGTCAAACAGTATTCCGAGACCAAGGATATCAAGGTTGCAAAGGAAATCGAGCAGTCAAGGAACGGTAATGATGAGATCACAACCCTTTCCGAAAAGATTGCCATCATGATCTTTGAGCTTGATAACTATATGAAGAATCTTGTATCTACTTCGGATGAACAGGGTAAAATGAAGCAGCAGGCGGATATAATGAATGAGCTTGCTTATAAGGATTCACTTACCGGAATCAGAAATAAGCTGGCATACGAGCAGGAAGCTCAAAGGCTCAGCTGGGGTATCGCTGCAGGAAATGCCGAGTTTGCAATTGCCATGATCGATCTTAATTTCTTAAAGAGAATTAACGATACTTACGGGCATGAACAGGGCAATCTGGCTATAAAGAATCTGTGTACTTTGATATGTAAGACTTTCAGACATTCGCCGGTCTTCAGAATAGGCGGAGATGAGTTTTGTGTAGTACTTGAAAAATTAGATTATAATAGCCTTGATAAGCTGATAGCAGATTTCAGCAATGCAATTAAACAGAATGAAGCCAATACAGATGCAGATCCATGGGTTGCCTTCTCAGCGGCTATTGGCTATGCGTGCTTCGATAAAGAGATTGACCGTGATGTTAACAGCGTATTAAAACGTGCGGATAAAGCAATGTATGCCAATAAGAAGGCTATGAAAGCTTCCCGCAATGATTAAGTTCACAATGGAATATGAGTATACAAAAGCAGCTGACCTATGTTGAAGATCAGCTGCTTTGTTGTTTCATATGAAATCCTTATGATTTACTCGTCGTCCTCTTCCTCTTCTTCAAGACCAAGCTCATCCCTGGCTTCACCTATCTGCTGCTCAGCGTTGGCAGCGCCTTCAGCCATGGCTGCTTCAGCGTTTTGCTGGACGGGATCTGCAGGCTGTGCTGCAGCTGCCGGGTCCGCAGCAGGGGCTGCATTAGGGTCAGCTGCGGGAGCCGCATTAGGATCCGCAGCAGGAGCTGCGTTTGGATCTGTGGGCTGAGGCGTTGCCTGAATTCCGCGCTCTGCGAGTTGTGCCTGTTCCTGTGCGAGGATCTCCGTTATTGTGGGCTGAGCCATAAACTCAGCTGTATGATGACATGTAACAATAGGTCTTGTTACAGGATTGCCGTTTTCATCAAGCTCTGTCGTGTACTGTGTTTCTGATGCAGTGGCACCGGACTGAGCCTGCAGTGCTGCCGGTTCAGCAGGGGTGAGTTCAAATATACCGCTCATCTTGAATGGACATGTATCTGTAGCTGGTACATTATCAAACTGACATATAGTTCCTGCATAGTGCACATCACAGCTGTCTGTGGGAACGGTTCCTTCTTCGAAATACTCTGACATAAGAGCGCCGTCACAAAGACCTGCAATAGGTGCTTTTCCTGATCTTGAACATACAGTAGCTGTTATTACAGAGTCAGGCTTTTCAAAAGTAGCAGCAGGAAGATCTGCGTGAACCTTCTCCATAACTGCTCTCCACAACGTCTTGGCAAGTCTTGCTTCTTCCTTGTTCATGTCCACGTTGTTGTCGTAGCCTGCCCAGGTTGTAGCTGTGTAGTAATTGGTAAAGCCTGCAAACCAAACGTCATTCTCATCAGAGGTTGTTCCGGTCTTGCCTGCGATGGCGGTAGTTCCGAAGTTAACAGCTGTACCTGTACCGCTTGTGACAACATCTGTCATTGCACTGGTAAGAAGATATGCTGTTGAGTCCTTAAGGA
The DNA here is from genome assembly GCF_000424165.1 of Butyrivibrio sp. AE3006. NCBI lineage: Bacteria > Bacillati > Bacillota > Clostridia > Lachnospirales > Lachnospiraceae > Butyrivibrio > Butyrivibrio sp. AE3006. The sequence goes on from NZ_AUJJ01000001.1 coordinate 17,975, forward strand.
TTCTTGTGGAATCTATCTGTGTGTTATCAAGGATGGTATTGCCATCGTGATCGACAACCTTGGTATAAAGCTTGGGCTTTACATAAACACCACCGTTAGCTATTGCCGCATAAGCAGCATTCAGCTCAAGGTTGGTAACACCGTGTGTGAGTCCGCCAAGAGCGGTGGTCGCCTGGATATCTGAATAAATCTTTCCGCCTATCTCTTCGCTTTCAACAATTGTTGTAAAGCCGAAATTCTTAAGATAATCAAATGCAAGCTGCGGTGTTATGAGGGTTATGGTCTTAACAGCTATGATGTTCATGGAATCCTTTATAGCTGTTCTGACTGTGGTAAGTCCTCTGTAAGCCTCACCATACCAGTTACGTACCGGGCGTCCGCCCTGATAGTTAAAAGGTGCATCGTTTAAAACTGTTGCCAGTGTAAAGCCTGCACTGTCAAGAGCAGGTGCATAAGCAGACAGAACCTTGAAGGTTGATCCGGGCTGACGAACAGTGTCCGTTGCTCTGTTAAGGGTTCTGGAAGCTGTTTTAGCTCCGCGTCCGCCTACCATAGCCACCACATAACCTGTGGCGTGATCTTCAATAGTAAGTGAAACCTGAGGCTGAGGTGTAAGGTTGATGCTTTCGCCATCCACCTTATCATTAGGTCCTACAACAGCAGCCTTGTACTCATCGATTTTAGCCTGAGCATCCTCTTCTGAACTGAAAAGAAGATTAAAGCTCTGATTTTCCTGCTGGAAATGGCTCTTCATCATCTCTGAGCTGTAGTTGGTCTTGTTGCCCTCTGAATCGGAAACTGTCAGAGCATAGTCAAGCAGATACTTTGTGTTCTCAGGGTAGTTGTCGGGATTACTGAGCTCGCTGTCACAGATGGCCTGAATAGCAGGATCCTGTGTTGAGTAGATCTTAAGACCACCACTGTACAAGAGGGTGTAAGCCTGAGTCTCGTTATAACCTGCATTTATAAGGTCGTCGATGAGCTGATTGGTAAGTGCATCAACGAAGTATGAGTTGACGCTGTCATCTGAAGTCTCCTCATCAACCACCTGGATTCTTGCGTAAACATCATCTGCCATGGCTTCATCATATTCGCCCTGGGTGATGTAACCTTGCTTAAGCATGTTGTTCAGAACCTTATCACGTCTCTGAGCATTGTTGTCAGGATGTGTGATGGGGTTATATCTGCTGGGGTTCTGAGTGATACCTGCGATAACGGCACATTCGGAAAGCGACAGATTTGCAACAGACTTATTAAAATATCTAAGAGATGCTGCCTGAACACCAAGAGTGTTACTTCCAAGGTTGATGGTGTTCATATAGTTAAGGAGGATATCCTCCTTGCTCATGGTCTTTTCAAGCTGAATCGCCAGGTACTGCTCCTGAATCTTACGCTTTATCTTGGCGATGTCTGAGCTTTCGCTTGTCCATCCTGTAAAGACGTTGTTCTTTAAAAGCTGCTGGGTGATTGTACTTGCACCCTGTGAGAGATCGCGGCTTGTGAGTCCTACAAAAGCTGCACGGATGATACCCTGGATATCAATACCGTTGTGCTTATAGAAGCGCTCATCCTCGATTGCGACAAATGCATGCTGCAGATTCTCCGGAATCATGTCCCAGGATACAGGGATACGGTTTGAGTCTGTTGAAACGAGCTTTGCAGTCTGATTACCTTCGGTATCGTATACAAAGGTGGAGTAGCCTGTAGGCGTAACGCTGATATTCCCTATCTCCGGGGCAGTATCAATGATGCCTCGAAATACGCCAATGCCTGCTGCGACTCCAATTACACCAAGTCCTATAAAGGCTATAAGCATTAATTCTAATGAAATGAGAGATATCTTTTTCCCCCATTTAGTGGTAGCTGAGAGGAGCTCCTGTTGCTGGTCTCGGATACCCTTTCTGCCAAAATTCATATTATCCTCCGCTAGTCTATTACTTTTTGCTAAAATCATATATGATGTTAGTGATTGACATATTCAATCCATAATATCACACTATTATAACAGATTAGACTTAGACTATCAAAGAATAGGAAATACGATGGAAAACAAAGCAAGTTACCGTGTCGTTACAGCTGAGGGCACAGGCGAAATAGTAGAGAAAAAATCACGATTTATCGGGTCTGTTTTTTCTGTGAATTCAACGGAAGAAGCAGAAGCCAAAATCGCTGAGCTTCAGAAAAAATACTGGGATGCGAGGCATAATTGCTATGCCTTTGTGATTGGCGCAGATTCAGGAATATCAAGGTGCTCTGATAACGGAGAGCCTTCAGGGACTGCCGGGAAACCGATCCTTGAAGTGATAAAAGGCGCAGGAGTTACCAATATTTTAATAGTAGTAACCCGTTATTTTGGAGGAGTGCTTCTTGGAACAGGAGGCCTTGTAAGAGCTTACACACAGGCAGCTCAGGCAGGACTGGCGGCATCTTCTATCGGTGAGATGATATATGGAAGTAAATTCCATCTTACTGCCGACTACAATCTTGTTAACAACATTCAGTATTACTTAAGGCAGGAAGAGATTCCTCTCATGAATGAGACCTATACCGACAAGGTGGAGTACGATATCGTGGTACGAGGTGAGGATTCGCAGCGCATAACCGACGGGCTCACTCAGAAAACCGAGGGCAAAATTAATATAGAAAAGACAGAAGAAGGCTATTATCCGTTCTAAGTGCGGATGAGCCTTTTTCTTCTTTATTAATACTTTCTTTTCTTTTATTTTCTTGAATATGGAAAAATCATGTGCTATACTTTGTGAGTTTTGAAGATAGGTTAATATTTAACGGAGGAATACAATGAAACAGACTAGAAACGATGTCAGAAATGTAGCGATCATAGCTCACGTTGACCATGGTAAGACCACACTTGTAGACGGTCTTCTTCGCCAGAGTGGTGTTTTTCGTGAGGGTCAGGACGTCGTAGAGAGAGTCATGGACTCAGGTGATATCGAGCGTGAGCGTGGAATCACGATCATGTCCAAGAATACAGCTATTACATATAAAGATATTAAGATCAATATTATAGATACTCCCGGCCATGCTGATTTTGGCGGCGAGGTAGAGCGTGTACTTAAGATGGTTAACGGCGTTATTCTTGTCGTTGATGCTTTTGAAGGTGCGATGCCTCAGACCAAATTCGTTCTTGGTAAGGCTATGGAGCTTGGACTTCCCGTTATCGTATGTATCAACAAGATCGACAGACCCGAAGCCCGTCCAAACGAAGTTATAGATGAGGTACTTGAGCTTCTTCTTGATCTTGGTGCAGATGATAAGCAGCTTGACTGTCCTTTCGTATTTGCATCAGCCAAGGCAGGAACATCATCCATGTCTCTTGATGAGCCCGGAAGTGATCTTAAGCCTCTTCTTGATACAATTATCAATTACATTCCTGCTCCTGTGGGCGATCCCGATGCAGGTACACAGATGCTTATCAGTACTATCGATTACAACGAATACGTTGGTCGTATCGGTGTTGGTAAGATTGATAACGGCAGACTTAAGGTTAATCAGGAGGTTGTTATCGTTAACCACCATGAGCCTGACAGATGCATCAAGACTAAGGTAAGCAAGCTCTATGAGTTTGAAGGACTTGGCAAGGTTGAGGTTCAGGAGGCCGGAATCGGTGCTATCGTTGCAGTTTCCGGTATTGATGATATCAAGATCGGTGATACGCTTTGCGCAGTAGATGAGCAGAATGCTATTCCTTTCCAGAAGATATCTGAGCCCACAATTTCAATGAACTTTATAGTAAATGATTCACCTCTTGCAGGCCAGGAAGGTAAGTATGTAACATCAAGACACCTTCGCGATCGTCTTTACAAGGAACTTAACACTGACGTTTCACTTAGAGTGGAGGATACAGAGACAACAGAGACCTTCAAGGTTTCAGGACGTGGTGAGCTTCACCTTTCAGTTCTTATTGAGACCATGCGTCGTGAGGGCTATGAGTTTGCTGTAAGTAAGGCTGAGGTTATCTACAAGACTGATGAGAACGGCAAGAGACTTGAACCCATGGAGAAGTGCTACATCGATGTGCCTGAAGAATTCTCAGGAAGTGTTATCCAGAAACTCGGTGAGAGAAAAGGCGAGATGATCAATATGGGACTTGCCAACGGCGGTTATACACGCCTTGAGTTTCTTATCCCTTCAAGAGGACTCATCGGTTACAGAGGCGAGTTCATGACAGATACCAAGGGTAACGGTATCATGAATACAATTTTTGATGGATATGCACCTTATAAGGGAGATATCTCCTATCGTAAGCAGGGTTCTCTTATCGCTTTCGAGTCAGGTGAAGCCGTAACATACGGACTTTTCAATGCACAGGAGCGTGGACAGCTCTTTATCAGCCCCGGAGATAAGGTTTATTCCGGTATGGTAATCGGTTCTTCAGGAAAATCAGAGGATATCGAGGTTAATGTCTGCAAGACCAAGCACCTCACCAATACAAGAACATCTTCTTCTGATGAGGCATTAAGGCTTGTTCCTCCGAGGATCATGTCCCTTGAGCAGAGTATCGATTTTATTGATACAGATGAGCTTTTGGAGGTAACACCTCTTACACTTCGTATCCGCAAGAAGATTCTTGATCCTACTCTTCGTAAGAGAGCAGGCTTTGCTGCGAAGAACAAGAAATAATCTTTATTCGGAGGATTTCTGCTTCTGAAAATGAAGCGATAAAATTAACATTTGGGGACCGTCTGCACAGGCATGCAGGCGGTCTTTTGACAAACTGACAATATTTATTTTTTGATATAAATGATTTAAAATATTATTATGGATGCAAATAATAAAGACCTTCAGAAATTAAATAATTACCTGAATTCAGAGATGATAAACAGATCTTTGAATGACACAAGAGTCTGCATGCAGTGCGGCAGGCGTCTTTTTCGTGAGAATAAGACGGATTTGTGCCCTATGTGTACCGATCAGGAGCTGTTTTACAAGGTTAAGGACTACATTCGTGAGAATGATGATGTCAAGGATTATGATGTTGCCAAGAAATTCAACATTCCGCTGAGCAAGGTAAACGATTGGATAAAGCAGGGACGCATTCAGTACAAGGACGATAACTCCATGAGGGATGTTATCATGGGCAATTACTGTGAGATTTGCGGAACACCTACTGCGATCGGTAAGCTCTGCCCCAGATGTCTTAAGATGACCAGAAAACAGAATGTCAAAGGTATTGCTACAGAGATAGTCATCAAGAAAGGTAATGACGGCATGAAGTTCCTTGATGACAATTGAAATCGTTTGTTTTTTTTATTCTTAAAATGAATCAATAGTATAATTGATGTAAATTAATACCGCTAAAACAAATGTCCGCGAGAGGGAGATTTTTCAGATTTTTCTTGCCAAATCTACTCCGCGGACTTAGTATTTGTTATAATAAAGTTGACAACTTAATAAAGAAGAAATGCTAAAAAGTACTTAACTAGTTTATATTATGGCTGGAGTAAGCCAATTAATAGGGGGTAATTTTTATGACAGTTATTGATGAACTTTTTGGAGCACACAAAGAAAAAGGTATTTCTTCAGAAGAAGAACTTAATCTGGAAAAATCAGGCAAGGTTGAGAAAAAGCCTAAGGCTGAGATTTCCGAGGACAATACCATTGCTTTCACAGAAAGAGAAAGATTCTGGGAGGGAATGAAGTAAAGGGAGATATTATGGCTGTATTTAAGGGAGCCGGTGTTGCGATAGCGACACCTTTTAATGGGGATGGATCTGTTAATTATGACGAGTTCGCAAGACTCATCGATTTTCAGATCGACAATGGAACAGATGCCATCATAGTATGCGGTACTACAGGCGAGAGTGCTACCATGACAGAAGAGGAGCATAAGGAAGTAGTAAGATACTGCATAGATCACGTAAATAAAAGAGTTCCGGTTATCGCAGGCGCAGGTTCTAACTGCACTCAGACTGCAGTAGAGCTTTCGGAAGATGCCGCAAAGCATGGGGCTGACGCTGTTTTGTCAGTTACTCCTTACTACAACAAGGCTACACAGGACGGACTTATCGAGCATTTCACAGCAGTAGCTAAGGCAATCGATATTCCTGTTATCCTCTATAATGTTCCCAGCAGAACAGGCGTGAATATTCAGCCCGAGACAGCTGTTCGAATGTGTAAGGATGTTGATAATATCGTTGGTATCAAGGATGCTACAGGCAACCTTGCTCAGACTGCTAAGATGATGCAGCTTGCAGAGGGATGCATTGATCTGTATTCAGGTGAAGACGGACTTGTTGTTCCGATCATGTCACTTGGCGGTATCGGTGTAATTTCAGTTTTATCAAATGTAGCACCCAGACAGACACATGATATGTGTATGAAGGCATTAGAGGGAGATTTTGCAGGAGCATGTGAGATACAGCTCAAGGCACTTCCTCTTGTTGATGCGCTTTTCTCAGAGGTTAATCCTATCCCTGTTAAGGCGGCTCTCGAGATGATTGGTTTTGCAGCAGGACCGCTTCGCCTTCCTCTTACTACTATCACGGAGGCTAATCGCAAAGTACTTGAGGCAGAGCTTAATAAATTTCTTGGGAGGTAAGTTGTGGTAAGAGCAATAATGCACGGCTGCAATGGCCGTATGGGACATGTAATAGTTGATTTGGCTGCAGCTTATGAGGATCTTGAGATTGTTGCAGGAGTGGATGCTTTTGGCGAGAACACCTACAGTTTCCAGGTTTTTGATTCAATCGAAAAATGTGATATTGACGCAGATGTTGTTATAGATTTTTCCACCGCATCAGCAGTGGACAATCTCCTTGACGTATGCGCCAAAAAGAATATTCCGGTAGTGCTTTGTACTACAGGTCTTTCTGAGGAGCAGCTTGCTCATGTGGATAGTGCATCCAAGGAGGTAGCTGTTCTTAAGTCTGCCAATATGTCAGTTGGCATTAACATGCTGATGAAGGTTCTTTCTGAGATTTCACCTGTACTTTCAGCTGCAGGCTTTGATATTGAGATTGTTGAGAAGCACCACAATCAGAAGCTTGATGCTCCCAGTGGAACAGCTATTGCTCTTGCAGACAGTATTAAAGAGGCTCTTCCCGAAGAGTTCGAATATGTCTATGACAGAAGCGGCAGAAGAGAAAAGAGACCCAAGAAGGAGATCGGTATATCAGCTGTCCGCGGCGGTACTATCGTCGGGGATCATGATGTTATCTTTGCAGGCACTGATGAGGTTATCACTTTATCTCACAGAGCTTATTCAAGAAGCGTTTTTGCAAAGGGCGCCCTTGAAGCAGCAAGATTCCTTGCAGGTAAGCCTGCCGGAAAATATGACATGGCTGATGTTATAGGTTGATCGTATGAGATTCAGACCTTGTATAGATATACATAATGGCAAAGTAAAGCAGATCGTTGGCGGAAGTCTCTCCGATGCGGGAGACTATGCGTATGAGAATTTCGTATCCGAACAAGATGCTGCTTTTTTTGCGCGCTTATATAAAGATAAAAGTCTTACAGGCGGACATATAATCATTCTTAATGCAAAGGACAGCCCTTATTACGAAGCATCTGTAAGTCAGGCTAAGAAGGCTCTTGCAGAGGCGGGCGGGACGATGCAGATAGGCGGAGGAATAACCGCTGATAATGCGGCAGAGTTCGTTGATGCAGGTGCCAGTCACGTGATCGTCACAAGTTATGTTTTTAAGGGTGGACAGATTCATTATGAGAACCTTAAAAAACTAGTGACTGCGGTAGGAAAAGATAAGCTTGTGCTTGATCTTAGCTGCAGGGCAAGAGACGGCGAGTATTATATCGTTACCGACAGATGGCAGAAAGAAACCAAGGTACGGGTATGCGAGGAGACTCTTGATGAGCTTTCATCCTATTGCGACGAATTTCTGGTACATGCTGTGGATGTAGAGGGTAAGCAGTCAGGAATTGAGACAGTAATAGCGGATATCCTCGGCGACTGGGGAAGGATTCCTGTTACCTATGCTGGTGGTGTTCATGACATTACAGACCTTAAGAATCTTTACAATCACGGTAAAGGAAAGCTTGATGTGACTGTTGGAAGTGCCCTTGAAATATTTGGCGGAAGTCTTTCGTTAGATGCTGTTATTGCAGCTTGTAACGGTACATTTTAATAAAATATTGTAACAATAGTAACTAATAGACTATAATTGTTTGTGAGGTTAACAAAATAAATCAAATAATATCCGATTATGTTAACATGATTTCGAGGGGGATTGGCCATGAGTGAAAACAACAGGCCTAAGAAACATCGGCATAAGAGGCATTATACTTTTATGATAATATCCGGTGATTCCGACGGCAGTAGTGGAAGCTTCCATTTGGGGCATGTTGCGACGCAGGTAATCGCTTTTTCAATATTTGGCATTATCGTTGCGCTTATATGCTTCCTGGTGCATTCTGCAATTACAGTATCATCCTTAAAACAGCAGAATGCCATTCTTTTATCCCAAATTGAGGAGAAAGAAGCTGAGAATAAAGCTATCGAGGCAGAGAGGTCAGAGCTTGAGAGCGAGGTGTCAGACTTAAGTATGGCACTTAACAGGAAGGTAGAAGCTGAGGCTCAGACAGCAGCCGCTGAAGAAGAGGCGAGTATGCCTACATTTCTTCCTGTCTCTAACGGAACAGCATCAATGGTCAGTACACTGGATGATCCTAATTCCACAGAAATAGAGGAGCCCAGTGAGAACACTGACGAAGATGCTGAGGACGAAGGTGATGAGAATGCTGAAGGAGAAGAGGCATCAGAACCTAAGACCGGAGATCCGATTCTGATTATCACAGCTGAACAGGGTGCTACAATAACAGCTGCAGGTTCAGGCACTGTTACATCTGTAGCCGGAGATATAAAATATGGCAACAGCATCACAATAGATCACGGCAACGGCTATGTTTCTATTTACAGGAATGCAGGAGACAGTCTGGTTCATGAAGGAGATGCTGTAACACCTACTACCACACTTATGATAATAGGTGAAGACAATACCAAGATTGGATATCAGATTCAATATAATGGGAAATTTATTGATCCTGAAGATGTGATAGAGATAAACGGCTAAGGAGGAAACATCATGGCACTTTTTAGTAATGGAAAATCAGATTCTGCTGATGCAGGCCTTGATCAGATCACTACAATAATTGCACAGGGTACTGTAATCGACGGACCGCTTACCTCAAAAGAGGGAACAAGAATTGACGGAACCATTAACGGTAATGTATCGGTAAATGGCTCGCTTATCGTAGGTCAGGAAGCCAAGATCGTAGGAGCAGTTACGGCTACCAACCTTTTCCTTGCAGGTGAGATTCAGGGTAACGTTGGCGCACCCACAGGTAAGGTGGAGATAAGCGACACAGGAAAGCTGATTGGCGATCTTTCTGCCAAGGTTCTTGTTATCGATGAGAATGCAGTATTCCAGGGACAGTGCACAATGACTCAGGAAAAGACATCCGCTGAGACAGCAAAGGAACGCGCTTTAGGCGGAAAAGAAGAGTAAGATAAAGTGGCTATAAAATAGGATTTCGCTTGCGAAATTCCTGCGCTTGTATTCAAAAAGCTCCAGGTCAATCCTGGAGCTTTTTGAATACAAGCGCGTAACCGTCATCGCCGTAATTCAGTGAACGGTTAACTCTGCTGATAGTGGCGGTAGAAGCACCGGTCTTCTCAGCAATTTCAAGATATGTCTTATGCTTTCTGAGCATCGCTGCAACCTCGAATCTTTGTGAAAGAGACATGAGCTCGTTAACTGTGCAAAGATCCTCAAAGAAGCTATAGCATTCATCCTTACTCTCGAGGGACAAAATAGCATCAAAAAGATGATCTACAGCCTCGGTGTGAATTTTCTTATTCATTATTGGCCTCCATACATTTTAGCAGTACAAAGAGATAAAAGTTTATGTTATATCGTTAATTTACTTTACTGCTAGAATATTTTAGCACAGTAAATTCTTAAAGTAAAGGGATGTATAGAGACGTCTGACAAATTGTGATTTTTTTCGTGAATATTTCAATAATTCCTTTACTTTTAAAAGGCACTGTGATATCCTAATTATGTTGTTTTAATACAACATATCGTCAATCAGTATAGCTGATGGCGGACAGAACTATTTTTTTATTTTTGTGGAGGTAAGATATGAACAAGGGTACAGTTAAGTGGTTCAACAACCAGAAGGGTTACGGCTTCATTTCTGATGAGGCAGGCAATGATGTATTCGTACATTATTCAGGACTCAACATGGAGGGCTTCAAGTCTCTTGACGAGGGCGCTGCAGTTGATTACGACGTAATCCAGGGTGAAAAAGGACCTCAGGCCGTTAACGTAAACAAGCTTTAATTTACGGCCCACATTTTAATCAAGAATACAATGTGCCTTATTCTTAATATATATAGAATCAGCAAGTGTACTAATGATTAAATCAAAACCCATCCTACGGGATGGGTTTTTTGATGTTATAGGCGAAGCATATAATATTAGTTTACTTTGGCGCGAAAAAAACTTATAATATATAGGATTATGACGAAAATATAATCATATTTTTTTAGATTTAAATTTGGAAGTGAGGTACCATTATGGCATTATTACAACAGTGGCGTGATATGGCTTATTCTGAGAAAGCAGATAAGGCCCAGCTGCAGAAACTTTGGACAGATTATTTTCAGAAGGAAAAGGATATATACGCAACACTTCTTAAGAACCCTGATGAAGTAGTTAAGGGTACAGTTAAGGAGCTTGCTGAGAAATATAGCATCGATATCATGACTATGACTGGTTTCCTTGATGGAATCAATGATTCACTTAAGGAGCAGAACCCCATCGAAGAGATGGATGAGGATACAGAGGTTTCTCTTGATTTTGATAATGAGCTTCTGTACAAGAACATGGTAGCAGCAGGTGCTGACTGGCTTTATGGTCTTGAAGAGTGGAATGATATTTTCACCGAAGAGAGACAGAAAGAACTTTATAAGGAGCAGAAGGCTTCACAGACAGTTCGTAAGGAGAACAAGATTTATCCTAACGATCCCTGCCCTTGTGGAAGTGGTAAGAAGTACAAGAAGTGCCACGGTAAGGGTAAGTTCTAAGTGAGATTACCCTCATCCGTCCGCTGATGCGGACACCTTCCCCCAGAGGGGGAAGGCGTTTTTTATCTTATAGGAAATTCCTACGGATTTCCTATAAGATAAAAAACACTCCGTGTGGATGCGCAGCTCGCGGAATTGAAGTTTATTGCTTCGCAATGTCTTCGTTCCACTTCGGTCGTCGCAGAGCTGATGTCCCCCGGACATCATGCGACGCTCGCGTGCGAGGATTTCGCAAGCGAAATCCTATTTCATTTTTTGTCCTTCCACCCCTTTGGGGGAAGGTGCCCGAAGGGCGGATGAGGGTTAAAAATATTAACTGTACCCGGTAGGTACGGAGAAGGAGAGTACTATGACAAAAGAAGAATTTAAAGAAGTGTACAGACATTCACTGGCACACATCCTGGCAAAAGCCGTAATCGAGATTTACGGTAAGGAAACCCAGTATGCAATTGGTCCGCAGGTGGCAGACGGTTGCTACTACGATTTTGTTTTGCCTAAGGCTGTAACTGAGGATGATTTCAAGACCATCGAGGATAAGATGCGTGAGATCATCAAGAGAAGAGAGGACTGGACCAGGAAGGAAGTATCTAAGGCAGAAGCTTTAGAAATTTTCGCTGACCAGAAGTTCAAGAAGGAGCTCATCGAGGATCTTCCTGAGGGAGAGACAATCACCACATACAACACAGGTGATGACTTCATCGATCTTTGCAGAGGACCTCACGTTGAAAACTCTCAGGAGCTTATGAATGTTTCCTATAAGATTAAAGCCGTTTCAGGTGCTTACTGGAGAGGTGATGAGAAGAGAGATTCCATGACAAGAATTTATCTCTATGCATTCCCTTCCAAGGATGAGCTTAAGGCTCACCTTAAGATGATCCAGGAAGCTCTTGAGCGTGATCACAAGAAGATCGGTGCTCAGCTTGATCTTTTCATGTTTGATGAGACAGCTCCCGGAATGCCTTACTGGCTTCCCAGAGGATGGAGAATGTACCAGAAGCTCCTTAAGTTCTCAAGAGATATTCAGGAGAGACATGGTTACACAGAGATCGCAGCTCCTCTTATCGACAACAAGAAGCTTTGGCTTATCAGTGGTCACTGGGCTCACTACATCAACAACATGTTCATCGTACCCGGAATCGCAGGTAACGTTCAGGCAGATACTGTTATCCCTGATGTAGCTGAGAGCATGGATGAGGATGCACCTAAGGCACCTGTTAAGATCGAGAGAGGTTCTGTCATTTATAACAGAGAGGCTATCGATACAATGGGCGCTAAGCCTATGAACTGCCCTAATGCCATGATGACATACAAGAGAACAGTTCATTCTTACAAGGAACTTCCTATCCGCTACAGCGAGTATGATGTTCTTCATAGAAAAGAGAAGTCAGGACAGATGAACGGTCTTTTCCGTGTTCAGGAGTTCAGACAGGATGATGACCATACATTCGTAATGGAATCACAGATCCAGGATGAGATCGCAGATATCATCGCTATCGCAGACGAGATCTACAAGACATTCGGCGTTACATACAGAGCTGAGTTCTCAACACGTCCCGATGATTTCATGGGTGATATCGAGGTTTGGAACAGAGCAGAGACTGCTATTAAGAACATTCTTGATAAGACCTATGGCGAAGGTGGCTATGAGATCAACGAAGGCGATGGAGCTTTCTATGGTCCTAAGATCGACCTTCAGATTAAGGACGCTCTTGGAAGAGAGTGGCAGTGCGGTACAGTACAGCTTGACTATCAGCTTCCTCACAACTTTGGACTTACATACCAGGCTCAGGACGGAAGCCTTGAGATGCCTGTAGTTATCCACAGAGCCATCTACGGTTCACTTGAGAGATTCATTGGTATCATCATCGAGAACTTCAAGGGTGCGTTCCCCTTCTGGCTCAGCCCTTACCAGGTTGGCGTTGTTCCGATCCGTGTCGAGCACAATGAGTATGCTAAGAAGGTAGCAGACCTTCTCTTTAAGAACGGCATTGATGTTGAGGCTGACTACTCCGACAACAACATGAAGGAGAAGATCAAGAAGTTCAAGAACTACAAGGATCCGTACATCATCGTTCTCGGTGATAAGGAAGCTGCTGAGAATACAGTTTCTATCAATGTTCGCGGCTCCAACAAGCAGATTCAGAATGTGCCTCTTGAGAAGTTCGTAGAGATGTGCAAGAAGATGAACGCTGAGCATACACTTGAGCTGATTGACAGCATTGAGTAAATAGCCTTCCCCTGGGGAGGAAAATAAAAGCCTTCTCCTCAAAAGAAGAGAAGGTGTCAGCGCAGCTGACGGATGAGGTTTTAATGGATAACAGTACCGATTCAAAAAATATATGGGATTCGGCGCAGAAAACCATAGGCATTCTGCTGTACATTATTTCTGCAGCGATGATAGCTTTTTCGGTTTATCTGTGCTTTAGTCCCGATATATGGTATGACGAGCTTTTTAGCATAGAGTTTGCCATAAGACCTGTACCAGAGATGGTTAATTTAACAGCGGCGGATGTACACCCGCCGCTGTATTATATTATCGTGCATTATGCCATTGAGATTGGAAGCCGTATAGCCCGGACTGTGGGCTTTACAGGTGGCCTTGGCAGCGAGTTTGGCACGATGTATTTACAGGTTTTAAGTGCGAAATTATCCTGTGTAGTGCCCTATGTGATACTTTTTATCTATGGTATTACCTGTATAAGGAAAAGGCATGGTTTGCTGGCAGGAGGACTGTTTAGTGCAGCTATGATAGCTATGCCGAATCTGGCGGAATATACCGTTGAGATACGTATGTACAGCTGGCTTATTCTGTTTGTAACGGCTATGTGCATTCACACGAAGCCCTTCATTACAGGCGATGTAAATGGCAGGATGGTGAGAGGACTTGATATTAAAAAGGCTTTTCCTGTGTTTATTTACGGCCTTTTGGCGTGCTATACCCAGTACTATGCAGCAATTGCAGTAGCGTCTGTCTATGCCTTTTTGGTGGTTTATTCAATACGCAAAAATGTATGGCAGCTGGGGATAGTATTTATCATAATGAACCTCACCTTTATATGTTATCTTCCGTGGATAAGCGTGGTTTTCTCACAGGCAGGTACTGTATCAGAGAATTATTGGATACTGCCCCTTACCTGGAGAAGCCTTGGCGGTATTGCCAAGTATCTTCTTTTGTCTTCGTTTACCAATGTGATGGTGGGATATGTCTTTGTGGGATTGTTGCTGGTAATGATCCTGCTTGCGGTTTTCCTTGGACGTAAGAATGTGTACATGTGGTTCTTGTTTGCTCCTATAACAGGAATTGTCATTGCGGGTTTTGTGGCATCTATCCTTATCAGGCCCGTATTTGTGTACAGATATATGATGCCCGGTATGGGAGCTTTCTGGTATGGTATCATAATGGTGCTGTTTTCTGACAGGAAATCCGTGGCGACAGGAAAAGATGATAAGTCTGCTATTGATGAAAACAGCGCTGCAAAAGCAGATGGCGATAAAAAGAATGCATTTGGCGGCATCTTAACCTTGGCTGTTCCGTTATTTGCAATTGTTATGTCAGTGGTTATTATTCGTGACTTCTGGGCCTTTAGAGGGAATGAACTCTATAAACGTGTAAATATGGCCGAAACAGGCAGGCTTTTTACAGAGCTTAAGGCAGAGGACGACCTTGCGATTATCACCAATTTTGACCACGTAAACGGGCTTATTTCGTATTATCTTAATCAGTCAGGTAAAGAGATTCCGGTTTACCTCTATGGAGCACAGCCAGAAGCTCTTATAGAGAAGATGATAAAGGGTGTATCTCCTATTGAGGATGCGGCTGATATCAGACAGCTTATAGAGAACGGTAAGCACGTCATTTTCCTTGGAAGCTTTAATTCCAGGGAGGATATTGTGGCAGACTGGGAGAGTAACTACGGAATATTAAATGAAAATAAGGGCAGCTATCTCATGGAGAGATACTGGTTTGATGTTTTTGATCTGTCACTGGCAGACTGATGGTCTTAAAAGGCGTTTATAGCTGTTTTAACAGTATCAGATCAGAATTAAGGAGAATTTGTTTGATGAAGAAAAAGGGAATGGTATTTGCGCTTATATTTGCTTTTTTGATATGCGCAGTACCTATGCAAACAAAAGCAGATATGAAGGAGCTTCCGGCAGCTCAGTATTGCTCGGTTGTAATTCCTGAAAGCTTCAAGGTGACCGATGTTCCCGGAATGTATGTGAATGAGTATTATCCCTTGGAATCTGCCAATATCACCTATGGAGTAAAAACACTTCCGGAAGACAGGGTTCTTACCAATGCTCAGAAGGCAGCAGGAGAATCTGAGTCAGCAAGCGAAGTGGACATACGCTATGATGAGCTTACTAAGGATATGTATGATGAGATCATGAAAGAGAACTACGAAGCTCTCTATGGTGATGGCATAGGATATACCATAGAAAACTTTGAGGATATCCAGAAGGACGGCTTCCCGGGATATCATATAGTATCTTCATTTACTCCTGAGGGCTCACAGATGATTCATCAGGAAACCTTTATCCTTCTGTCTCAGAACAGAGTATTTACTGTTGTATATTCAAGAGCAGAGGATGATGACTTTACAGAAGCATTTGCGCAGAGTATAGAGTCTATTCACGTGATTCGTAAGAACCGGTAAAAGAGATTCTTTTGAAGAAAACCAAATAAATTACAAGAAAAGGGATATGACACAAACGTGCCATATCCCTTTATCTTTCTTATGATTCAGGCTTTCTTAGATGGACAAGTGGCACTTCCGCAGTTACATGTTCCTGAGGAGCAGCCGATGCATTGTCCCTTCTTTTTCTTACCTATTATAAATCTGATATCCAGCACAATAAGTGCTACGACAATCAATAAAATAACTATACTTGCTATCATTTTATACCTCTTTCAAATGAGAATGGTTATCATTTGAAGTTAGTATATGCTAACGAACTTTATTTGTCAAGAGAGCTGTTTTAACGTTAGCAGCACTTATTATCATCTCTTGGTCCAGTTCTTAGGAGAGAAGAGTATGAGCATCGGGAGAAGCTCAAGTCTTCCTGCCAGCATATCAAACATAAGGACGAACTTTGAAAGGTCTGAGTAGGCACCAAAGTTACCTGTAGGACCTACCATTGAAAGACCGGGACCTATGTTATTAAGAGTAGCAGCAACTGCAGTAAAGTTCGTCTCATAATCGAATTCATCGATAGAGATAAGCAGCGTTGAAATAATGAAGATTACAACGTACATGCTAAGGTATGCAGATACTGATTTAACAACGGACTGATCAACGGGATTTCCGTCCATATATACCTTTTTAACTGACTTTGGATGAACGATATAGGTCAGCTCATTTTTCATGGCTCTTATCAGGATAAGGAATCTTGAGAGCTTGAAGCCACCGCCTGTTGAACCTGCGCAGGCACCTGTAAGCATGAGACATGCAAGAAGTGTCCTTGCCAGCTGAGGCCAGGTGTTGAAATCAAGAGTCGCAAAACCTGTTGTTGTCATTACAGAAGCAACTGTAAACAATGAATGATGGAATGACTCAAGAGGAGTTGCTGTAGCCCCCTGCTTATAGATCATATACGCAATAAGTGAAGCGGCTCCAAACATAAGCACCAGATAGAGCTTAACTTCATCATTGTTAAGGGCTTCCTTTGGCCTTTTGGTAATCAGGTAGTAGTATACGCTGAAGTTGATACCACAAATTATCATAAATATGGTGATAACTACCTGTGACGCATAGCCAAAACCGCCAATTCCTGCATTGTTAATACCAAATCCTCCGGTACCAACTGTAGCAAAGGTTGCTGTCAGTGCTTCGTATGCATTCATTCCTGTAAAAAGAAGGCAAACGGTCTGAAGAATGGTAATTCCAAAATAAATTGAATAAAGAATCTTTGCGGTCTCTCTTACCTTGGGAACAAATTTGCCAACGGAGGGCCCCGGGCTCTCTGCACGCATGATGTGCATACTGTAGCCGCCTGCCATGGGCATGATCGCAAGGATGAATACCAGCACACCCATACCGCCGATCCAGTGTGTGAAGCATCTCCAGAACTGAACACTGTAGTACATCTCTACATCTGAGAGAATGGTTGATCCTGTAGTGGTAAGACCGGATATGGTCTCAAAAAGAGCATCCACATAGCTTTTTGTAACGCCCGTAAACTGGAAGGGCAGAGCACCTATAAGACTTATGGTGATCCATGTAAGTGCTGTGACCACAAAGCCTTCTCTGGCATAAATAGCCTGATTGGTCGGCTTTTTATAAGTTCCCGCAAAGCCGAAAATAAGGCAAGCGGCAATAATTATTGCAAATACCTCTGCGCAGAAAAATTCTCCGTAAATAAATGCAACTATCAGAGGCAATATCATTAAAAGTCCTGTAATCTGCACAACTCTAAAGAGCAGAAAACGTATCATATTGAAGTTCATTTTTATTTCTCCAGAATATCAGCGATGTCCAGAAGACCAACCTGACTTGTTATTATTATGACGGTATCCTCCGCCTGTATTTCGCTTGAGCCCTTAGGTGAAATGATCTCACCCTTTCTGTTTATAAGAGATACAAGCACGCCCTTTTTAAGGTGCATATCTGAAAGAGGAGTGCCTATAACCGGAGAATTCTCTGGAACGAAGAACTCTAATGCCTCAACTCTTCCGTCATTCATCTTATAAAGTGCCTCGATGCTGTTATTGCCCATGGAATTACTCATTCCGCGGACATACTGCACGATTCTCTGAGCAGTGATGTTCTTGGGATATATGATACTTCCGATTTGCAGTGAACCTATGATCTCGCCGTAGTTGACGCGGTGAACCTTGGTAATAAGCTTTGCCTTGGGGTTCTGGCTCTTTACATACATGGAAAGCATGATGTTTTCTTCATCAAGACTTGTCATGGCAACAAATGCCTCTGTGCCAACAAGACCTTCTTCCATAAGAGCATCCTTATCTGTTCCGTCAGCGTTGATGATAAGTGCCTGAGGCAGGAGATCTGAAAGCCTCTTGCATCTGTCAAGATCTCGCTCAAAGAGCTTTACATCAATGCCAAAGGATATAAGCTGGTCTGCCAGATAATATCCTGTAGAACCACCGCCTATGATCATGGCCGAGTGGACTCTTGTGGTAGGAAGACCGATTTTTCTGAAAAATTCTGCGATACTTCTTGATGCGCCCACAATAGTAAGCTCATCATTGGCTCTAAGTACAAAATCACCGTTAGGAATTGATACTTCATCTGCTCTTTGAACAACGGCGATAAGGACTTTACTCTTTATCTCGCCCTGGATTTCCCTAAGAGATTTGTTGCAGATGCGTGATGACTCAGCAACGGTCATGTGTACGATTTCTGCGCGGCCGCCTGCAAAGGTTTCGATGCTGGTAGCAGCAGGGAATTTAAGAAGCTTTGCTGCTTCGTTTGCAGCAAGCTCTTCAGGATTAACAACAAGAGAAAGACCAAGCTCTTCTTTAATAAAGCTGATTTCCTTTTTATAGATAGGATTCTTAACTCTTGCGATGGTGTTGCAGTGACCTGCTTTTCTTGCAATAAGACAGCACAGAAGATTCAGCTCATCATTACCTGTCACAGCAATCATAAGGTCGGCATACTCAATGCCTGCGTCTCTCATGATCATGTAACTGGCACCGTTACCTACTATGCCCATTACGTCGAAGTTATTTACAACGCTTTGAATAACGTCTTTTTTCTGTTCGATGACAGTGACATCATGGCCTTCGCCACTAAGCTGTTCTGTCAGCGCTGCGCCTACGTTTCCGCAGCCTACAATAATAATCTGCATTTATTTGCCTCCAAAAAAGTCGATACGCATTCAATTATACCACTTTCACAATTATAAAGGAAAAAATAATAGGTCTTTAGAATGCAGAAATAAGCCATTAATGATTTTTTAAGAATGATTTATAGCCCGTTAATTGCTTTTTCAACCTACAAAACCTATACTCTGTGGTAAGTGAGGGGATTTATCTATTTTTAAAAGGAGATTAAACAATAGTGAAAGATTTTCTCTATAGGTTTTTCCGGGGAAGATACGGCGCCTATGGCTCTGACAGAATGACCAGAGTTATGGTTGTGATAGCTGTTATCATGCTGGTTTTATCCTTCATATCGCCCCTTAGTTTATTGTATTATGTGGCCTTTATAATACTTTTTTATTGTTATTTTCGGATGTTTTCCAAAAATATACCTGCCAGATACAAAGAAAATGAGTTTTTCGTAAAACACACTGATAAGGTGATCGGCTTTTTTACCGGTATAAAAGATAAGTTTACCGGGCATAAGGCGTATCACATATATAAATGCCCCGGATGCGGACAGAAGATCAGAATTCCGCGGGGAAAAGGCAAGGTTGCCATCAGGTGTCCGAAGTGCGGCAGGGAGTTTGTAAAGCGGACGTAATTTGAGGGTAAGATGCTTAAATACTTAGTCGTGTACGCCAGTGAAACAGGGAATACTAAAAAGATAGCGGACGAGATTTTCCAGGCGCTTCCTTCCGATTCAAAGGAGGAACTTAACGTCAGAAGCTGGAATGGCAGACACGACGCAGAGACCTATTTTATCGGGTATTGGGCAAACAGAGGGACCTGCTCCCTGGAAATAATCGATCTTATTACATCACTTCATAATAAAAATGTGGCTTTCTTTGGAACCTGCGGACTTGGAAATGACCAGGCATATTACAGGCAGATAGAACAGATCGGAACTCTGTGGCTGCCTGAGGATAACCATTATCTTGGCGGTTATTTTTGCCAGGGCAGTATGCCTGTGCAGATCAGGGAAAGATACGAAGAGCTTCGGGGCAGATATGATGATGAAAAGCTGGACAGCCTGCTGACAATCTTCGATGAGGGACGGCGGCATCCGGATAAACAGGATCTGCTAAAAGCAAATGTATTTGCGGATACTGCCATACACAGAATTCCAAGCAGTGACAATTACAAAGGATTCAGAGAAATGTTTTAAGGACTCCATCACTTACACTTAATAAGTAATGAAGTCCTTTTTGATGCTTGTAACTGATGAGGCAGCACAGAAAGTGCTGCCTCACCGGATATCAGATTATAGGCATTAATTATTCTTGAAATTCAAAACTTCGTCAAAGGCATCCTTGTCGGCATTGATCTTTGCTTCATTACCTGAAGTTGCCATAGATGCGTTTTTAAAGAGCTTTTCTAAGCTTTCAGTAGCCTCAGCCTGCATGCCGGTATTGGAATTTTTTATATCATTTACCGTCTCTAAATAAAGCTCCTCATCAACTCCCAGAATGTCTCTTCTGATTCGTTTGACAGTATCACTCCAGATACCGGTGGCTTTGGTATCTTCACCGTATGCATTCAGAATATAGCCTGTAAAATCGGCCTCATCCAGAGTGGCGGTTTTGAGAAATTCAGGAATCTCTAAAAGCGCTTCAACGGATTCCTTTACGTTAGGATCTGAATATGTATAAGAAGTCAGATCATAGCACCTTGTTGTGGAATAACAACCCGCTGAATAAGCACCCATCCGGAATCTTAGAGTGGGAACTACATATTTATCACTGGCTGCATAAAGGAAAGGTATGTATGCGCCCCGGAAGTTTTCATCATTTCTGAAATCTGCATCAAGAACAGTATGGTTCTGAGTAGTTTCAACAATTATTCCTGTTCTGAGAGCAGGTACGGGCAGCTCATATTTTTCTGCACTTTCTTCGCTTTCAGGAAGAACTTCAAAAACCTTTGCTGCGGTCTTTACTACTTCCTCATTTTCTGTCTTGTCTGCTACAGATGAGAAAATGAGATTTGTCTTTGTAAAGGCCTTTTTTCTTACTGATTCAACATCGGCTATAAAAGAATTATAAGCTTCATCATTGTCTAAATTTTTATCAAGTTCAGATATGTAGTCATAGAATCCTGCATCATAAATATCCAGAGAGAATTTTTGTGTGTCGGCAAGAGTGGTCGTTCCGGATGCCTGTGAGTAGGAGTTTGCCAAAGAATACGCATCGGCTTTTGCAAGGTTATAGGCTTCACGGTCACGGGAAATGACATACTTGATATCCTGGCTGTCATTTAAATCTGTTTCAGTCATTACATTCATAACAAGATCAAGAGCCTTATCAAAGTCCTCATTTAATCCCTTCCAGAAAATATCCAGCATTGGCCTGTGATTTTTTCCTGCCTCTTCATTGGGGTGTAAGAGGGAAACAGAGAAGTTGTTCAGGTACTCGCTGTCAAGAAGCGAAAGCTCATCGGTACTGTATTTCGAGGTATTAGCTTCAAAGATGAAATTGGTATAAAGCATAAGGGCGCCGATTTCTTTCTTGGTCAGGTTACTGAGATCAAAGTAGATATCATAGCAGCCGCCTTTTGCTGCATCAACGCTTCCAAGATAATATGTGATGCCGTTTTCTTCTCTTTTCTCTAATGATGGTGTTTCATATTCCGGAAGATCCTTAAGATCCATTTGGAAATCGTTATTTGAAAGCTCATTCTGATTCCACTCATTGAATTCTTTGGTCTTTTGTACTAATTCCTGTATTTCTTCATCAGTCATCTTGGCTTTTTTATCTGCCAGGTAATCAAGTAATTTCTGATCAAACTCTTCAGCAAGGCCGGGCTTTGGCACGCAGGCAATAAGTATGCTTCTTGCAGGTGTAAGAACAGATTCTGCAAGCTTTTTAAAGGTCTGTTGCTCCTCATCCGCGATAAGGGCCTCAAGAACACTTTCATATTGTTTAAAATAGTCAACTCTACCGGTTCTTACCCAATAAACGTTATAGACATCGCTTAATTCTACTCCGACATTTCCTGCATCTCTCATGAAAACAGTGTTAAGTTCTTCTTCCTTAACATCTGCTTCAAAGATTTCCTTCGGAACTCCGTTTTTGGAAATTTCTGAAAGAGTATATTCAGCTATATCCTTAAGAGTCTGCATCTGATCTTCATTGGCGTATTCCATGGAAAACAGAAGCATTGGTTTTGCTGTATCTGTAGCTATTTGGACAAAAACAGGATTAGAAATGCCATCTTCAAGCAGCTTTTTATTCATGCAGGATGAGTTATTATTGATCAGTGACGTTAAAAGATTCCACTGAATAAGTTCATCATCAGTAGCATCTTCCATATCGATGCCATAATAAATGATTCCGCTGTCCTCTACAGAATCACCTTCATAAGCGGGGATATACTCGACCTTTTCAACATATCCGTCCTCTGCATGTGGATCTTCATACTGACTGAGGTCTGTTCCGTTTATTTCATATTTTGACAGATATTCCGTATCCAAAAATTCTAAGAATCTGTCGATATCCAGGTCGCCGTAGAGAGAAATAAGACTATTGTCGAAATGATAGTATCTTTCATAGGTCTCAAGTGTATGTTCGTAGGTCAGATCATCGTAGTGATACTCAGCCATACCGATCATATTGGAGGCTATCTGACCGGGGAACATATTATCAAGAACAAAATTGAGGGAGACATCGCCGGTATCAGTTAAAAAGCCGTAATCCTCAGCATAAACCGTACCATTGATTCCAATGTCACCATCAGGATCATCCAGTTCGAATCTGATCGCTTCTCTGTCAAAAATCTTTTCATTTTTCAAAATATCCGGGGCAACCATACAACTCATGTATGCATCCATCAGGGTCATAAGCTGATCCTGGCTCATGGATGAAACCGGATAGAATGTGACGTTCATACCTGTATGGGCGTTTATATACGTATTATAGGATTTGTTTGCAAGATCGAAGAAAAGATCCTGGGATGGATATTTAGCAGAGGAGGCAATTATAGCATGCTCGAAAACATGGTTCGTATCAGTTTCATCTATATAGGGAGTTTTGTAGGCAATACAAAAAGAAACTTCCGGATCGGAATTTTTGGTGTAGATCAGATCAGCACCGCTTTTTTCATGCTTGAAGGTATATAGATCAGAGCTGAGAAGACGGCTGGAGTAGATATCATTAAGTTTAAAGCCGTGATAGGTCTCGCCAACGACCATATCGGATGAGGATGTCTTTTCGCTTGAATCTGCAGAAACTTCGGCTTCATCATCAGCACTGGCTTTTGCAGCATCACCCTCTTCAGAGTCGGCTTCACTTTCAGCAACATCGTTAGTATCGGAATCCGCTTCGTTTGTGTCCGCGGATTCCGAGGCAGTTTCTTCAGTACCGCCGGTAGCCCCGTCATTGGCAGGCGAAGTACAGCCGCTTCCCACGACCATAGTGGCTGCAAGTAAAATTGCAAGAATTCGTTTATTCATTTTATATCCTCCAACATCTTTTTGAACCAAATATCGATCATATTGGCTGCAATCAATTATAGAATGAAAAGCCTGAGCCTTGTTTGGTTTAATCAAATGTTTAGCATCTTTTAAGATATTATTTATAGCATGAGAACACCGAGCAGTAGATAAGGCGCCTTATTTTGTTATGGAATATGCCTGTCCTATCTGCTAATATAAATAAAGCAAATAAGAAAAACGTTTTCCGAAGCGAAAATACTGGTAAAACTAACACACAAAGGGAGGAACAAAATATGCCGGCTTGGTTAAAGGATGCAGTTTTTTATGAGATTTATCCCCAGTCATTTTGTGATACAAATGGCGATGGAATAGGTGATATCGAGGGTATCATCACAAAGCTTGATTACGTAAAGAATCTTGGTGCCAATGCGCTGTGGCTTAACCCCATCTATGATTCACCATTTAAGGATGCGGGCTATGACGTAAGAGATTATAAGAAGGTAGCAGAGAGATACGGCACAAACGACGATCTGGTTCGTCTTTTTGAGGAAGCACATAAAAAGGGTATAAAAGTTCTTTTAGACCTGGTTCCGGGACATACATCAGAGGAGCATGAGTGGTTTAAGAAAAGCTGCGAATATGAGCCCAACGATTTATGGAACAGATATATCTGGACAAACGGTGCCTTCTGCGGAATCGGTGGACACCCCTATATCGGCGGCGAGGCTGAGAGAGATGGCTGCTATATGCTGAACTTCTTTAAGTGTCAGCCGGCTCTAAACTACGGCGTTCTTAACCGCACAGAGCCCTGGCAGATGCCAACTGATCACCCTGACTGCATAGCCACAAGGGAAGCCATGAAGGATATCATGCGCTTCTGGCTTGATAAGGGCTGCGATGGCTTCCGCGTAGATATGGCTGATT
Source organism: Butyrivibrio sp. AE3006 (assembly GCF_000424165.1). Taxonomy (NCBI): domain Bacteria; kingdom Bacillati; phylum Bacillota; class Clostridia; order Lachnospirales; family Lachnospiraceae; genus Butyrivibrio; species Butyrivibrio sp. AE3006. The sequence goes on from NZ_AUJJ01000001.1 coordinate 42,224, forward strand.
CTCTTGTAAAAGAGGATGATGAAGTAAAGAGCGCAACAGGTGCTATCTGGCAGAATATCAGAGAAATGCTTGATAAGGACTATCCCGAAGCGGCTCTTGTATCTGAGTGGAGTAATCCCGAGTGCGCCCTTAAATACGGCTTCCATGCTGACTTTTATCTTGATCATCACGGAAATGGTCTTAACGTTCTTTTCAGAGATGGTGAGACAGAGGGCGGAGACCACAGCTATTTCAAAAAAGATGGCGGCGACAGCCCCATGAGATTCCTTGCTGATTATGAGCACAAGTACGAGAACTCCAAAAAGTACGGTTATATCAGCTTCATAACCTGTAACCACGACACACCAAGATGCACCAAGACTATGGACATTGCTGAGCTTAAAGTGGCATATTCCTTTATTTTCACAATGCCCGGAGTTCCGTTCCTTTATTACGGCGACGAAATCGGCATGAGATATCTTGAGAATGTAAAGACAAAAGAGGGCGGCTTCCAAAGAACAGGCTCCCGTTCGCCCATGCAGTGGGATAAGTCTGCGAAAAACTATGGCTTTTCAGATGCTGATGGTGATAAGCTTTACATTCCTGTAGACGCTTCAGCTGATGCTCCCACAGTAAGTACTGCTGAGGCAGATGCCGACTCGCTTATTCACACAGTTCGTAGTATAATAGCCCTCAGACATGACAGAGAGGACCTTCAGGCAGATGCCGATTTCCGGGTTGTCTATGCAAAAGAAGGTGAGAGGTCCTTTATCTATAAAAGAGGAAGCCTTGTAATTGCAGTTAATCCCGGCGAGAAGGAAGAGAAGGTAAATAGAAAAGACTGCGCCGATATTCTCGCTAAAGAAGGAGAAATAAAGGGCAATCTTGTTTATGGAATTGGAACAGCGGATTTAACTGATGACGCTCTTGTACTTGGTCCTCAGTCCTTTGCGATCTTTGAATAATGCGGAGCGCTTTTATGAAACAAAAAAGCAGAGCCTTTTATGGCTCTGCCCTAATCTTTATTTAGTCCACCCGCATTACGGTCAGGAATATCGCCACTAAAATGAGCAGCACAAATATGGTGAATATAATGGTAAGGATTTTTGCAAACAGCGAATACTCCTTCCATTCACCATTGAAGAATACAAAGCGAACGAATACAAGCATGAACATCAGCTCAGCTATGATTATGATCGCATCATATATGATATTTATCAGTGTGATTGATGCCATAAAGCATGGGTTTAGCATTTTGATGCCTTCCTTAAAAATGGCTACAGTGCCGTATTCTTAAGCTGATTATAAGCTACAAATGTTATTTCGTTCAATTATGTATCTATGAAAAAAATATTACTAAATCTTAAATAACGGATGTTGGTTACGGTATATGTTTGATATATTTCAGCGAAAATTCAGTTTCATATCATCGAGTACTCTCAAGATAATAGCCATAGTCACAATGTTTATCGATCATGTGGCAGCAGGAGTTTTGCTCTACATGATAAGGGGAGGAATGTATCCCTTTGGCATGGACAGAGAACAGATTATAGATGTCTATGACTGGATGAGACATATCGGAAGACAGTCATTTCCGATATTCTGCTTCCTTCTTGTAGAGGGACTCTTTCACACAAAGAACTTAAGGAAATATGTTCTGAACATGGCCATCTTTAGCATAATCTCGGAGCTGTTCTTTGATATTTTATTCAAGGTGAGAGTGGACGTTGCTAATCCAAATGTCATTCAGCTATTGCAGGAAAACTGGGAAAAGGCAGGAAGTAATACCAACGTCTTTTTCACGCTGATGATAGGGCTTCTTGTTATTTGGATGATGAAGCTTATCGAGGAGAGATTCTTTGATGAGAATGAGTTTGCGTTTTTTGGCTTTACTGTAAGTAATCCCTTGTATATGCTCCTTTACTATATGCCCGCTGCGGTGGGCTCCATGATAGCATGGAAGATCGGATCCGATTACAGCTTTTGGGGAGTGACTCTCATAGCCATATTTTTCATATTCAGGAATCAGCCGCTTCTTGCCAGTATTTTTGGATATGTATTTTTATCAAACATGGGCGGAGAAGCCTGGGCCCTGCCGGCCTTCATACTGATCTATTTTTACAACGGCGAAAGAGGCTTTATTAAAGGCAATTACAAGTATGTGGTATACGCATTTTATCCGCTGCATCTGCTGCTTTTATTTATTGTTCGCCTGGCAGTTTTTGGTATTGCAAATTAAAAAAATATCGTGTAAATTATATGTGTCGTACGACTGACGGATTTGTGGAATACCACAGGGGAGTACGATGAATATTGAATTGTCGACCGTCTGGGCAGCCGCTTGATTAGGTATGCTCAGGCGGTTTTTTAGTACATTTTTAAGGAGAGACAATGGTTAATTTAGCAAAAGAACTCAGATCCAATTCATATCCGGGACGCGGAATCGTCATCGGCACAAGTTCAGATGGCAAGTATGCTGTAACTGCATATTTCATCATGGGAAGAAGTGAGAACAGCAGAAATCGTATTTTCGCCACAATGGGTGACGGAATCAGAACAGAGGCCTTTGATCCTGCAAAGCTTGAGGATCCCAGCCTTATCATATATGCACCTGTAAGAGTAAGAGGAAACGACACCATCGTTACTAACGGTGATCAGACAGATACAATTTTCGACCTTATGGAGGCAGGCCAGTCCTTTGAGGAAGCTCTCAGAACAAGAGAGTTTGAGCCCGATGCTCCTAACTACACACCTCGTATTTCAGGTCTTATGCACATCAAGGACGGCGAGTACAATATTTCAATGTCAATCTTAAAGAGCAATCATAACGATCCCTCATGCTGCCTTAGATTTACTTACACCTATGACAAGCCGGTAGCAGGCACAGGTTATTTCATCCACACCTACATGGGAGATGGCAATCCGCTTCCCAGCTATGAAGGCGAGCCTACAGAGGTTGAGATCTCAGGCGACATAGATACATTCACAGACATGGTTTGGGAGTCACTTAACGAAGACAATAAAGTATCACTTTTTGTGCGTTATATCGACATCAAGACCGGCCAGTTCAAGACACGTATCGTAAACAAGAATCAGTAATTAAGGGAGGAAATGACAGATGAAAGAACTCGCACTTAAATATGGATGTAACCCCAATCAGAAGCCCTCAAGAGTTTTCATGGAGGACGGTACAGATCTTCCTATAGAGGTACTTAACGGCAAGCCCGGATATATCAATCTTCTTGATGCTTTTAACGGCTGGCAGCTTGTATCAGAGCTTAAAAAGGCTACAGGACTTCCTGCTGCAACGTCCTTTAAACACGTATCTCCTGCAGGAGCTGCTATCGGACTTCCTCTTAACGCGATCGAGAAAAAGATTTACTGGGTAGACGATCTTCCGGAGCTTTCTCCCATGGCAAGCGCATATGCAAGAGCAAGAGGCGCAGACAGAATGTCATCCTTTGGTGATTTCATTTCCCTTTCTGATACCTGCGATGCAGATACAGCACGCCTTATCAAAAGAGAGGTTTCAGACGGAATCATCGCTCCTGACTATACAGATGAAGCTTTAGAGATTCTTAAGGCTAAAAAGAACGGCAACTACGCTGTTATCAAGATCGATCCTTCCTACAAGCCCGCTGCTCTTGAGAAAAAGCAGGTATTTGGCGTAACCTTCGAGCAGGGACACAACGATATTGAGATAAATGATGAGATGCTCGCTGACATCGTTACAGAGAATAAGGACCTTCCCGACAGCGCTAAAAAGGACCTTATCATCTCACTTATCACACTTAAATATACTCAGTCCAATTCTGTATGCTACGTAAAGGGCGGACAGGCAATCGGTATCGGCGCAGGTCAGCAGTCACGTATCCACTGCACAAGACTTGCAGGCAGCAAGGCTGACAACTGGTTCCTCAGACAGGCACCTCAGGTTCTGGAGCTTCCTTTCCTTGATAACATCAAGAGAGCAGACAGAGACAACACCATCGATCTTTACATCGGAACAGATTACATGGATGTTCTCGCAGATGGAAAATGGCAGAATCTTTTCAAGGTAAAACCTGAAGTATTTACAGATGCAGATAAGAAGGCATGGCTTGCTAAAAACACAGACGTAGCCCTTGGTTCAGATGCATTCTTCCCCTTCGGTGATAACATTGAAAGAGCAGCAAGAAGTGGTGTAAAATATGTAGCACAGCCTGGTGGTTCTGTCAGAGATGACAATGTCATTCAGGCAGCTAATGATCATAAGATGGTAATGGCATTTACACACATGAGATTCTTCCATCATTAATGATCAAATACATCCTTTTGGAGGCTATATGCTGCGTTTTGTATTTGGTGCATCAGGAGTTGGTAAAAGCCGCTTTGTGCAGGACTATATCATTGAGAAAAGTATCAGGGAGCCTGATAAAAATTACCTGATAGTTGTTCCCGATCAGTTTACAATGCAGACGCAGATGGATGTCGTAAAGCTCCATCCCAGGCACGGCATCATGAATATAGATGTCCTTAGTTTTTCCAGATTATCCCACAGGATATTTGAGGAAGTGGGCGAGGACAATTTGAAAACCCTTGATGATATGGGTAAAAGTCTTGTGCTAAGACGCGTGTCGCAAAAGCTTGAAGATGAACTTACTGTAATTGGCGGCAATATGCACAAGATGGGATATATAGATGAAGTTAAGTCCACGATCTCCGAGTTTATGCAGTATCGCATAAGCCCGGAGAATCTTGGCTTGTTAATTGAAGCTTCGGATTCTAAGGGTGCTCTCAAGGCTAAGCTCTCTGATCTTCAGCGCCTTTACGCAGGCTTCAAGGATTACATTAAGGGCGATTTTATTGCTCAGGAAGAGACCATGGAGATTCTTTGCAGGTCTCTTAATAAGTCGGGGCTTATTCCCGGCAGTGTCATTGTATTTGACGGCTTTACGGGCTTTACTCCCATACAGTATCAGGTTATAGGAGAGCTCCTAAGACTTTCGTCAGAGGTCATTTTTACCTGCACAATCGGGCAGGAGGATAATCCATACATTTATGATAAAAGCGCCGAGCAGGAGCTGTTTTTATTAAGTAAAAAAACAGTTCATGATATTTTGCGCCTTGAATATGAAAATGAAAAAGCCTTTGATCCCGGCTCTGTCCCTGATTTTGACAGGTGGGCTGATTACCGCTGTGAAGTGGCTGCATCAGATGGGACCGATGTTTTTCTAAAACCCCATGAAAAGAGCAGGCATGCGGATAACCCTGAGCTGTCATTTTTGGAGCAGCACCTTTTCAGATACGGCAAGGTTTCATACCAGGGGAAAACCGGAAGCATCAGGATTTTTGATGCAGATGATGTGAGAAATGAAGTTAGAATGGCTCTTGCAGGTGTATCAAAAAGGATAAAAGAAGAAGACCTTCATTATAGGGATTTTGCCATAGTCTGCGGCGATATCGAGAGATACTCCAAGGTGGTTGAGGAAGAGGCAGCCAGGTCCGGCATCCCTGTTTATATTGATCAGACCGGGAATATCAAGCTTAATCCCCTTATAGAGTTTGTAAAGAGTGCTCTTTTAGTTGCAAGCACAGGCTACAGCTATGAGGCTGTTTTCCACTACCTTAGAAGCGGAATCCCTGATTTTACCTATGATGAGATTGACGTTCTTGAAAACTATGTCATGGCACTTGGAATCAGGGGAAGGAAAGCCTGGGAGAGCGAGTTTAAAAGGCTCCCTTCAGTCATAAATAAAAAGCTCAGAAAGCGCGAAGATAAGGATGAGCTTAGAAGTGAATATCTAAAAGGCATAAATACCCTTAGGGAAAGAGTTGTAGCGTCTCTTTCTCCTGTTTTTGATGCTGCAGAGGATAACGCCCTTAGCTATTCCATGGCTGTTTATGAGCTTTTAAAAGGCGCAGGAGCAGCAGCTAAGATGGAAGCCTTTGCGGAGTCCTTTAGAAGCGCAGGGGATGAAATACGTGCCAAGGAATACTCCGTAATCTATAAAAAGGTCATAAATCTCATTGACCAGATAACTATACTTATGGCAGATGAAAAGCTCACTCTGGATGAGTATCTCGAGATCCTTGAAGTGGGCTTTGGCGATATAGAGATTGGTACCATTCCTCAGAGCGTTGACAGAATAGTTGTGGGCGATATTGAGAGAACAAGACTTAAAGAGGTTAAGTATTTGTTTTTCCTTGGTGTAAATGATGACCTTATTCCCAAAGGCGCAGGCACAGGCGGAATTATCTCTGATATTGAGAGACAGTTCCTTGTGGATGCAGGTACAGGAATTGAGATGGCACCTACCCCAAGGCAGCAGATGTATATTCAGAGGCTCTATCTTTACATGAACCTGACAAAGCCGTCAAAGGGGCTGCTTTTGTCCTATTCACATCTTACGCCTGATGGCAAGAGCATAGGGCCTGCTTATATCATAGGAAAAATAAAGGGCTTTTTCCCTGATGTGGAAGAACTTTCATTTACCCAGATAAGCGGCACTGAGATCTTAAGCACCTCTGAAAATGCTCTTGGATATTTTTCAGAGAATGTCCAGAAATATCTGAATGGATATATGGACGAGGCTCAGGAGAGCAGTTTTAAGGCGTTATACGCAGCTCTTGATGAAAAGGGAGTGGCAGATAAAAAAAGAATAAGTAAGATGCTACAGGCAGCAGGCTTTAGCTACAGACACAGACCTCTCTCCGATGCGGTATCTTCAATGATATATGGAAATGTTCTGGTGAATTCGGTATCAAGACTTGAGAAATTTGCCCAGTGCGCCTATGCACATTTCCTCAGGTACGGACTTGGCATTGAGGAAAGAGAAGAGTTTGATTTTGACTACTCCGATCTTGGTAACGTTTTCCACGGCGTTCTGGAGGGCTTTTCAAAGAAGCTTACAGAGCGGAATCTTACCTGGACAAGCTTTGATGAGGACCAGGGAAAAGAGATTCTTGATGAAGTTTTTGACAGCTATGCGGATGAGTACGGCGAAGGTATTTTATCTAGTACCATGAGAGGCGAGGCATCTAAAGCAAGGATAAAGAGGATCCTTTATCGCTCCATTGATACACTGCAATATCAGCTGCAAAAGGGCTCATTTATGCCTAAATACATAGAGTCCACTTTTGACAGCGCAGGAAGTATTGATGCCATAAATGTGAACCTTACAGAGGATGAGAAGGGCAGAATCCTTAAAAAGATGAAGCTCACTGGTAAAATCGACAGAGTTGATACCTATGAGGATGCAGACCACGTCTACGTTAAGGTAATCGATTTTAAGTCAGGTAATAAGAAGGTTGATCTTTGTGCACTGTACTATGGTCTTCAGCTGCAGCTTGTTATGTACATGAATGTGGCTAGAGGAATGGAGGCTGCCGGGCGTCCCGGCAAAGAGATAGTGCCTGCAGCTATCCTTTACTATCACATAAATGACCCGGTTCTTGAGGGTAAGGACTTTTCAGAGCAGCCAAGTGATGAGGAGATCAATGCCATCGTAAGGAAAGAACTAAGACCCAGCGGAATCATTCAGGAGAACAGAGAGATTGTGGATATCCTGGACCATGAGCCCGGGAAAGAATCCGATGTTATACATGTGAAATTCAAAAATGACGGCAGTTTTTCAAAAGGCTCAGAGGTAATGCCGGGAGCTGATTTTGAAGAGGTGTCAGACTATGTGAAAAAGCTTATTAGGAAAAGTGGAAGAAGCATCGTTTCCGGAGATGTGGAGATCAATCCTTACGAGCTTGACGGGAAAAGTGCCTGCACCTATTGCAGCTTCCGCTCAGTGTGCGGCTTTGATGAAGGTATCAGGGGCTATTGCAAGAGAGAGCTTCCAAAGCTTTCAGATGAAGCGGTTTTAGAAAAAATAAAGACAGAAGATATAGAAAACTAAGAGGGATCTAATGGGATTTACCGTAGAACAGCAATCTGTTATAGATGCAAGAAATTCAAACGTCCTTGTTTCTGCTGCGGCAGGAAGCGGCAAGACTACAGTACTTGTCGAGAGGATCATACAAAGAATCACAGGGGATAAGCCTATCGATATCGACAGGCTTCTTGTTGTTACCTTCACCAAGGCAGCAGCATCATCCATGAAGGACAAAATCCTTGAAGCAATATCCAAAAAGCTGGAGGAAGACCCCGGAAATGCTCATCTTCAGAGGCAGGAGACTCTTGTCCACGGCGCACAGATAACAACCATTGATTCCTTCTGTCAGTATGTTATTAGGAACAATTTTAATGAGATCGGCCTTGATCCTTCATACCGCGTAGGTGATGAAGGCGAGATGAAGCTTTTGATGCAGGATGTTCTTGCGGAGCTTTTAGAGGAAAAGTACGCAGAGGGGGACGAAGCATTTCTTAACTGCACCGAGTATTTTTCCACAGGTAAGGACGATACCAGAATAGAGGATTTCATAACGGATCTCTATAACTATGCCATGAGTATGCCTTTTCCTGAGGACTGGCTTCTTCAGAGAAAAAAGGACTATGAGATAGATGAAGCTGATTTTGAGAATGTCTTTTTCGTAAAAGAATGTAAAGAGCTTACTGCAAAGCTTCTTGAAGAGTGCGAGATGAGGCTTCAGATGGCACTTGATATTTCAAATGAGCCTGATGGTCCCCACATGTACGGTGATTATCTGGAAAAAGAGCTGGAGATGGTATCTGCTATAAGGTCTAAGGCAGGCAGCAGCTTTGATGAACTTAGGGCAGCTCTTCTTAATGTGAACTTTGACCGTCTTAAGCCTGTAAAGGATGATTCTGTAAACGCAGATAAAAGGGAAGCCGCCAAGGGTCACAGAGATTATGTGAAAAAGAAGCTTTCTGAGCTAGCGGACAAATTCTTTACCGAAGATAAAAAGACAATTTGCCAGCACATGAATTATGCCAAAGAGCCTGTGGCAGTGCTTGCTGACCTTGCCATAAGCTTTAAGGAGAAATTCGATGCCAAAAAGAGAGAGAAGGGCATCATCGATTTCGGCGATATGGAGCATCTGGCCCTGCAGATTCTTGTAAAGTATGAGGATGGGAAATGCGTGCCCACAAACGCAGCAAGGCAGTATCGTGACTACTATGAAGAAGTCATGATAGATGAGTATCAGGACTCCAACAATGTTCAGGAGATGCTGCTCTCTGTAATATCCGGGGAGGAAACAGGCAATTATAACCGCTTCATGGTAGGTGATGTGAAGCAGAGTATCTACAAGTTCCGCCTTGCAAGGCCTGAGATTTTTATGGAGAAAATGGATAGCTATGGCAGCGAAGCTGATGCTAAGGAGCGCAAAATATCCCTTCATAATAACTTTAGAAGCAGACGCGAAGTCTTGGACAGCGTAAACTACATCTTCGAGCAGATAATGGGTAAGGACTTAGGAAAAGTCGGCTATGACGAGGACGCAGCTCTTATTGCAGGGGCATCCTTTGAAAAGCCCGAGACTCCTGAGGAATATGCCACAGAGTATCTGTTTGTGGATGCCGGTGATGAAAAGAAGGATGGCTCAAGGGAGCTTGAAGCCAGAATGATCGCAGCCAGAATCCGTGAGCTAATGGCTGACGGTGTAGTCAGCGCAAAGGACGGAGGCTTTAGGAAGGTTAAATACAGCGACATTGTTATCCTTATGAGAGCCACAAGCGGCTTTGAGGATATTATAAAGAAGGTCTTTGATGAGATGGGAATTCCTGCCTACATCGAGTCCAAGGCAGGCTACTTTTCAGCTACAGAAGTGGCGGTAGTACTGAATCTCCTTAGGGTTATAAGTAATCCTATGCAGGATATTCCTCTTGTAAGTGTCATGAAGTCGGTTATAGGAGGCTTTGATGATGAGGACCTTGCACTTATTAAGGCCTTTGATGTAAGGCGTAAGAAGGATGCTCTCCTTGGCGGCAGCTTTTATGAGATTCTGAAAAGAAGCCTTGAGGAGACACCTGCAGATGCTGATGGATCTGCTAATACTACAGAAGCCGGAGATGCAGCGGTAGGAATCTCAACAAATATCAAAAACAAAATACGTGAATTTGTAGAATTATTAACTAAATTACGGCATCACAGTCAGTTCCTTCCTGTTAATGAGCTTTTAAAAGAGATATATGACATTACAGGATACTATGAGTACTGCGCAGCACTTCCCGGAGGAGAGAGGCGAAGTGCAAATCTTAATATGCTTATTGAGAAAGCCGTTGCCTACGAGAAAACCAGTTATCGCGGAGTCTTCCATTTTGTCAGATATATAGAGCAGCTTGGCAAATACGAGGTGGATTTTGGCGAAGCAGGAACCCTTGATGAGAGCGCTGATGTTGTAAGGCTTATGAGTATTCATAAAAGTAAAGGTCTTGAGTTCCCCATCTGTTTTGTGGCAGGCATGTCCAAGAGCTTCAATTACAGAGATGTCTATGATTCTGTTGTAAGTGATATGGAGCTTGGCATAGGAACCCACGCCATAGACCTTGAAAAGCGCATATTATACAGGACATTGAGAAAACGCATGATGGAGGAGACCATGAAAATGGATATCCTCGGCGAAGAGATGCGAATTCTTTATGTTGCCATGACAAGAGCAAAGGAAAAGCTTATCCTTACAGGCGCTGTGAAGCTTGGCAACCCTGAAAAGCATACGGCAACTGATTTTGGACCAAAGCTTTCTTCACTTTTAAGGTTCAGGAATCGCGAAGCCATAGAAGGTAATCAGCCATACCTTCTTCCGTTTTTCTTAAGGAGTACGGCGGCCTGTTATCAGGATCTTTTGCTGATGGCTCTGGCAAGACATCCTTCCTTTAAGGAGCTGTGCACTCTGGCAGAGACTGACTGCGATGATGTAGATGATAGATGCGGAATTAGTGTTTCCTCAATACGAGGAGATGATAACAGCTACGTTGTGCCCTACAGATTCAGGATATTCACGGCAAATGACCTTGAGGCGGCAGAGCTTTCAGAGGACATAAGCGTGGATATGAAGCTTAAGGATATAGCGGTTCTAAGCGCAGATGAAAAGGCGCTTTCCGAAAAGTTTAAGGAGCAGTTCCTTGAAAAATATGCCTATGAGAATCTTGGCAGGCTTTTTGTAAAAACCACTGTTTCAGAGCTTAAAAAGGCGGCATACATGGAAGAGGATGAGCCTGTCCATGATGCAGTTCCAAAGGCAGCCCTGGGAGATGTCGATGATGAGCTTGTGCCCTCCTTTGTAAAAGCAGCGGATAAGAGTCTATTTGGCGCAGAGAGAGGTACTGTTTACCATAAGATAATGGAGCTTATCTATGATACTAAAGAAGCCGGCGCAGATATGTTCCAAGGCGCAGAAGATTCTACAGGTAGTAAAGATGAGAAATTCATAAGCTATGACGAGAGGCAAAAGGCTCTGGATAAATGGATTGAATACCTTGAAGAGACCGGAATGCTGGCGGCCGGTGCAGGAGACTGCGTAAATACAGAGGATATCACTGCATTTTGCAATAGCCAGGTAGGCATTCGTATGAAGGAAGCCATGGAAAGGGGCCTTCTCCACAGAGAGTCACAGTTCATGATGGGAGTTCCTGCGGACCGCATAGATAAAGAGCTTCCTTCGGAAGAGCTTGTGCTTATTCAGGGTATCATCGACGTGTGGTTTGAAGAGGATGACGGCATCGTTCTCCTTGACTATAAAACAGATAAGGTCAGATCCGGTGATGAGCTTGTCAGCAGATACAAGGTTCAGCTTGATTACTATCAGGAAGCTCTTGAGCGCATAACTGATAAGAAGGTAAAAGAGAGGATAATTTACTCCTTTACCCTTGGCGAGGCCATTGAAGTTCCCTGATTACCGATCTTCGGAATATTTTTTCAAAAATTAATGAAAGGGATGAAAAAAATATCTAAAAAAGAAATAAAAAAATAGGCACAGAACGTGACAGATTTAACTGTCAATGACAGTTCTATGCGTTTCATGTATTCTTCCCGGAAATAGGCGATAATGAATATAACATCTATTCTTACAAAGACTTTAAAGCGGTGTCATTGTAAGAAAAGTGTTACGGATCGTGACAGCTTATGTGGTTGAAAGGAGTGGTCTTATGAAGGGAAGAAAGAGACGTCTAATCAATATCTTGCTGGCTACTTTACTTGTATTTGCTATTTTTACAAATTCAGCAGCACCTGCAAATGCGGCAAGTATCTTTACTATGGCATCAGCAAAGAAAACTGCATCAATTAAATTTGTAGCCGGAAAAGCAAAAATCAAAATATATTTAGGAGATGCATATAAACTTAATTGCAACCTGAATAATCCTAAATGGTCAACTTCAAATAAAGACGTAATACGCGTTGATGCAGCAAAAAATACTTTATATGCAGTTGGTGTAGGAACAGCGACCGTTACAGCCAAGAAGGGTGGCAAGAAGATATCCCGCAAAGTTGAGGTTCAGGCTCTTAAAGGTATGACTATAAGTAATACTGCGGCTGTTAGTGGCGGCGGAACACCTGTATATCTTACCGTTGGTAGTGAAAACTTCAGTATTCAGAGTATAATTACTTATCATTATAATGGTGGTAAGGGAAAGAAACCCGGAACTATCAGTATATATAAATACAATAAAGACACCCAGAAACGCGGAAAGAAAGTATTCACGGTAAAGGCAAACGGACTTTTTGGTAATACGTATTGGAACGCTACATGCCTTAAGAAGCTAAGTAAAGGCTATTATGTAGTAGAGGATTCCAATCCCAAGACCTGGAGCCAGAACACTGATACTGATGGAGCAGGATTTACCTGGATATACTACACAAGTGATTAACTAATAAAAGAATATAAGATTAGAAAACTGCCGGTGAGGTACTTCCTCACCGGCAGTTTTTTATCATATTTTTTCGTATATTACTTATCTTTTTAATGTAATAAGCCGATAAATATATATGTGAGAGTCATTTTGAAATTCACTAAATGTACCTGAAGAATGGTTTCTGAAAGGAGTGGGTTTTATGAGGGGAAGAAAAAGAAGTCTTCTTACAGTTTTTCTTACGGTTTTACTTGTCTTTGTATTCTTTTTAAACACTACAGTGCCTGCAAGTGCTGCGTCTAAAGTGGCATTTTCCAAGAAAAAACAGGCAGCTGTCCTTACCTTGAAAAAGACAAAAAAGCCCTATCAGATTTATCTTGGGGCAGCCTATGAGCTAAAATGCAGCCTTAAAAACCCAAAGTGGACATCATCAAAGGCGAAAATACTGAAGGTTGATGCCGCTAAAAATGTTGTTTACGCAGTTGGAGTTGGAACTGCCACGCTTACCGCCAAAGCAGGCACAAAGAAGATAACAACTAAGGTAATGGTTCTTCCTGCCAGCTACCTATCCAATTTTAACGGAAAGAGCGTTGATGGCGGTGCAGATCCGGCCATATTCAATGTCTGTGATGACTATGGAGCAATCCATATTCACAATATCATCACCTATCATTACAATGACGGTGATGGCGAAAAGCCCGGCACCATCAGTATTTACAACTACAATCCTGAAACTGGTAAAAGGGGCAAAAAGATAGCCACATATAAAGCAATAGGTCTTTACAGAAATACCTATTGGAATGTGACCTGTAATCTGACCTTGCAGACAGGTTCCTACATGATAGTGGATTCTGACAGTGATACCTGGAGTCAGAACAAGGCTTCAGGCGGTGTGGGGTTTGTTGGAATCTATGGTTCAAAGTAAATAAAATATTTGAATGCCATGCTAAGCCGATGAGGAAAAAACAGCTCCCCATCGGCTTTTTTGCGCCACTTTTTTGTACATTGATGTTTTACTTGCCTAAAGCAAAAAAAAGAGTTTTAATTATTACTATATTTTTAATGTGAAAAAAGAGGAGGAGCAAAATGGAGAATCTTATAATTCCCAAGGATTACAAATCAGCATTAAACCTCCACGATACGCAGGTAGGCATCAAGACCGTGAAGGATTTCTTTCAGAATACACTTTCTGAGAACCTGAACCTTTTGCGTGTTACAGCACCGCTTTTCGTGGCACCGGAGTCAGGTCTTAATGATAATCTTAACGGCGTTGAGCGTCCTGTAGCTTTTGATATCAGAAATGAAAATGAGCGTGAAGCCGAAATCGTCCATTCTCTTGCTAAATGGAAGAGATTTGCGCTTAAGAAGTACGGCTTTAAGGTAGGCGAAGGCCTTTATACCGATATGAACGCTATCAGACGTGACGAAATCCCTGATAACATTCACTCAGTTTTCGTGGATCAGTGGGACTGGGAGAAGGCTATAAGCAAGGAAGACCGCAATCTTGATTTCCTTAAGGACACCGTTCGCACTATCTACAAAGTGCTTCGTAAGACAGAGAAATACATGTCAATTCAGTACGATTACATAGAGGAGATTCTTCCGCATGACATTTTCTTCATCACATCTCAGGAGCTTGAAGACATGTATCCGGATAAATCCGCAAAAGAGCGTGAATATCTTATAACCAAAGAAAAGGGTGCTGTTTTCATCATGCAGATAGGTGATCTTCTTGCATCAGGAAAGAAGCATGACGGACGTGCGCCTGACTATGATGACTGGGCATTAAATGGCGATATTCTTGTTTATTATCCTGTTCTTGATATTGCGCTTGAGCTGTCATCAATGGGTATCAGAGTAGATGAGGATTCCATAAAGTCTCAGCTTGAGAAGGCAGGCTGCACAGAGAGAGCAGAGCTTCCTTTCCAGAAGGCAATCATCAACAAGGAGCTTCCTTACACCATCGGTGGTGGTATCGGACAGTCAAGACTTTGCCTGTTCTTCCTGAGAAAAGCTCATATCGGTGAAGTTCAGTGTTCACTTTGGCCGGATGAGGAAGTAGAAGAAGCTACAAAGAATGGTATCCAAATCCTCTAAGAAAATTGAGTACTTTTTAGAAACTTGTATTGACAATTAAGGCTAAATGGCTTTTAATTAGATTCGAAAAAAATAAAAAGCGATATTTGCTAGGGGAGCTATGCTGAGAAGATGTTTTACATCGACCCTCATTACTTGAACCGGATAATACCGGCGTAAGGAAGCGATTCAGGATACAGACACGCAGACAATAGGCGTGTATCTTAAATGAGTTGTCAGACCTCCCTTTGCTATATCAAAAGGGAGGTTTTGTTATGTCAATATTTTTAAAACAGGTTGAGGATACCTACGAACTTACATCATCGGGCTATGGCTTACTGGTAGCCCTTCTTATCCTTGCACTTATTGCCACATGCTTCTTCACAGGAAAAGATCAGAAAAATCACTTTTCCGCAAAACAGCTGGTGTTTGCATCAATGTGTGTAACACTTGCAACGATCACATCAATGATCAAATTTTTCAACCTGCCTATGGGCGGTTCAGTTACACTGTTTTCAATGTTCTTTATAACATTTGTAGGATATCTTTACGGAGTAAGAGCAGGTCTTACAGCAGCTCTTGCATACGGAATCCTTCAGCTTATCTTAGGACCCTACATCGTAAGCATACCGCAGCTTCTGTGTGATTACATCCTTGCTTTTGGTGCCCTTGGTGTTTCAGGATTTTTCAATAACAAAAAGCACGGCATGGTTCTTGGATACATCGCAGGTATTTTTGGAAGACTTGTCTTCAGCGTTCTTTCCGGTGTGATCTTCTTTGGTCAGTATGCTCCTGAAGGTATGCATCCCTTTGTATATTCACTTGGATACAACGGTATATACATTGGCGCTGAAGGTATCATGACACTGGTTCTTATCAGCATTCCTGCAGTTCATAAGGCTATGAACATGATCAAGGTTATGGCCAATGAGAACGAGGTAAGAGATAAGCTTTCACTGGTATAATGCCGGCGTTTTGCCCTATGTTTGGAAGAAGCTAAAAAAATAATCATTGCCATTTAATCTTAAGAATTTCTTAAGAAAACCCTAAGAATTTCTCAAAGATTAATTCAAAAATATGACGTATAATTCTAACAGTTGCAAATCAGCTAAATCGTTTTCGTAACAGTTAGGAGAGAATACGGCAATGAGTAAATTAATCAAGCTTAGTCCCAATCAGGTTAAGGATTTTGTAAGCGCAGCTACTAAGTGCGATTTTGATGTGGACATTTCTTACAATCGATTCACTGTAGATGCAAAATCAATTTTAGGAGTTTTCGGACTGGATTTCAGACAGCCCCTTAAGGTAAGCTATCGTGGTTTTAACGAAGATTTTGAGAACTACCTTGCTGAGCATTCAGTAGCTTGCTAATATATATAATGATATAGAATTGCGAGAGTTTCGAAGAAACGGAGCAATTCGTATATCATATTATGATTTAGGACATCTCCCTGTGGTATTATATTCTACAGGGAGTTTTTTTATACAATTTTATGAAAGAGATTAAGATTTCGGTCAGGGGACTTGTGGAGTTCCTTCTAAGAACCGGTAATATAGACAACAGAATTCATCATGCACCTGATACCGCCATGCAGGAAGGCGGGCGTATCCACAGGATGATACAGAAAAGTCAGGGTGGAGATTATGAGGCAGAGGTTCCTCTGACCTATTCCATAACAAGAGAAAATTATATTTTAAAAATCGATGGCAGAGCTGACGGAATACTAAGGAAGGCCGACAGCCCTGTTCTTGTGGACGAAATTAAGGGTACCTACAGAGATTTAAAGAAAATAAAGACTCCCGACGAGGTTCATATCGCACAGGCTAAGTGCTATGCAGCAATTTACCTAAGAGATAATGATCTTAAAGAGATAAGTGTCCAGATTACCTACTGTAATATTGATACAGAGGAGATAAAGCGCTTTACCTATGACTTTACTGCAGAGGAGATCACAGCCTGGTTTGATGATCTTTTGGAAGCATATCACAGGTGGGCTGACTTCATGGCTACCTGGGAGGATAAGAAAATAGAATCCATCCATCGAATGCAGTTTCCTTTTGAGTACAGAGAGGGCCAAAAGGATCTGGCAGCAGGTGTTTACAGGACTATTTATCACGGCAGGAAGCTGTTTTTGGAGGCACCCACAGGAACTGGTAAGACCATAAGCACTGTGTTCCCTGCAATTAAGGCTGTGGGTGAGCATAAGGCAGAGAGGATTTTTTATCTTACTGCCAAGACTATTACAAGGACAGTTGCAGAAAATACCTTTGATGTACTAAGAAATCAAGAGTCACTTGAATTTAAAACCGTGACATTGACTGCAAAGGATAAGATTTGTGTACTGGATAAGAGCGATTGTAATCCGGTGGCCTGTCACTGCGCAGAAGGGCATTTTGACAGAATAAATGACTGCATCTACGATCTTCTGACTTCCGAGGATGATTTTAACAGAGATGTGATCATGGAATATGCGGCAAAATATAATGTCTGCCCCTTCGAACTGTCTCTTGATATGAGCCTTTTTGCGGATGCAGTGATCTGCGATTACAATTACGCTTTTGACCCCTTTGTATATCTGAAGCGCTTTTTCTCAGATGGGATAAAGGGGGACAATATCTTCCTTATCGATGAGGCACACAATCTGCTGGACAGAGGCAGAGACATGTACAGCGCAGAGTTGTGGTTCGAAACACTTAATAATACAAGGCTTCTTATTGAGCAGGCACATCCAAAGATTGCCGGACTCATCAAATCCTGCGAGACCGAGATGCAGAAGATCATGGCTCTTACCGATTACTGCGAAGTGCTTGTGGATATCTCTCCACTAATGCAGAAGATTGGAAATATGAGTAAGATCATTTCCAAATGGCTAGAGGATCACGCAGAAGGACAATATAGAGACGATATTCTTGATTTTTATTTTGATATTCTCACTTTTGAGACTATTTATGAACTGTTAGACGACAAGTATGTGATTTACGCAGAATATGAAGATGAGAGCTTTAAAATAAAGCTTTTGTGTGTTGACCCTTCAGAGAACCTGAAGCTTTGCATGGCAAGAGCGAAATCCACAATACTCTTTTCGGCAACACTTCTTCCGATTCAGTATTACAAAAAGCTTCTTGGGGGCACAAAGGAAGACTATGAGATTTACGCTCATTCGGTTTTTGACCCGGAAAAATGCGGACGCATCATTGCAACCGACGTCACCAGTAAATATACCAGAAGAAGTGAATACGAGTATCGTAAAATCGCTAAATATATACACGATATTACAACAGAGAAGAACGGTAATTATCTGATATTCTTTCCTTCCAGGATTTTTATGGATGATGTGGGAATCATATATGAGAAGGAATTTTTCGATGAAGACACTCAGGAGATCCTTGTTCAGAATGAGATGATGACTGAGGAAGACAGAGAGGAGTTCCTGTCCAGATTCACCCCGGGTAATGACATAGATTTTGGAAGTATCATAAATATGGAAGTTGAAGTGGAGGAGTCAAAAAGTATCCTTGGCTTTTGTGTTATGGGCGGCATATTCAGTGAGGGCATTGATCTTAAGGAAGACAGCCTTATCGGAGTCATAATAGTCGGAACCGGAATTCCACAGGTTTGCAACGAACGAGAGATCATAAAAGAGTTTTTTGAATCAGATGGCGAGGATGGCTTTGATTATGCCTACAGGTATCCCGGAATGAACAAGGTACTTCAGGCGGCAGGCAGAGTTATAAGGACAGAGAATGACACTGGAATAGTGGCACTTCTTGATGAAAGGTTTGTTCAGAGAGCTTACGCCGATTTTTTCCCCAGAGAGTGGAAGGATATAAAGCTCGTATCGACCAGTACGGTCAAAAACACCGTAAATGCGCTCTGGAGCGGTCTGGATGACAATCTAAACTAGTTTACTATCATAAAAAACAGCCATTTATACACTCAAAAACATAGGTTGGTTTACATAATGATATATGAGATATAAATTATGTAAACCAATGAATTGTATCAATTGTATATATAATTTATCCAAATTTACGGTTTTTAATACAACAGGTGGTATGTGACCATAAAAAATGACACTCGTGTACATGTGGATAACTCTGTGGAAATTGGGGATTAAATGGAAACTGATATTCCGAGAGCCCCATAAAATGGCTTAATACTCTGGTTTACGATATTATGAATATTGAGTTCATAAAAGTGAGATAGTACTAATTTAGTCAATACAACTATGTAAACCTATCTTGTGCTATGACACGCGTGTCACCACATGAAATAGTTCTCGTAAAAGAGCATATTTTTATTAAGGAAATCGCTGTTACATTGACAAAGATTTCTTATTTTAATATTATTGAACAGAATATCTAAACGCATATTAAAGAGGTTATCGAATTATGAGAAAAGAACTCGCAAAGACGTACGACCCCAAAGGGATTGAGGACAGATTATATAAGAAGTGGGAGGATAATAAGTACTTCCACGCTGAGGTGGATGAGACTAAGAAGCCTTTTACAATAGTCATTCCGCCGCCGAATATCACCGGCAAGCTTCACATGGGCCATGCCTTTGATAACACATTGCAGGATATCCTTATCCGCTATAAGAGAATGCAGGGCTACAATGCACTTTGGATGCCCGGAACTGATCATGCTTCTATTGCTACAGAGGTTAAGATCATCGACACTCTTAAGGAAGAAGGTATTGATAAGAGAGATCTTGGAAGAGAGAAATTCCTTGAGCGTGCCTGGGAGTGGAAAAAGGAATACGGCGGAACCATCATTTCACAGCTTAAGAAGCTTGGATCTTCCTGCGACTGGGACAGAGAGCGCTTCACAATGGATGAGGGCTGTAATGAGGCTGTTACAGAAGTTTTCTGTAAGATGCATGAGAAAGGCTACATATATAAGGGAAGCAGAATCGTAAACTGGTGCCCTGTATGTAAGACTTCTATTTCTGATGCCGAAGTTGAGTATGAGGAGCAGGCAGGTCACTTATGGCACATCAAGTATCCTGTTATCGACGAGGATGGTACTGTTTCAAAGACAGAGTTCATTGAGTTTGCCACAACCCGTCCCGAGACCATGCTTGGTGATACAGCTGTTGCTGTTAATCCTGATGATGACAGATATAAGAGCTTCAAGGGTAAGAAGGTTCTTCTTCCTATAGTAAACAGAGAGCTTCCTATCGTTGAAGATAATTATGTAGATATGGAATTTGGTACCGGTGTAGTTAAGATCACTCCCGGTCATGACCCTAACGACTTTGAGGTTGGTAAGAGACATAACCTTGAGGAGATCAACATCCTTAATGATGACGCTACCATCAATGCAAACGGTGGCAAGTTCGAGGGAATGGATCGCTATGCTGCAAGAGAAGCCATCGTTAAGGAACTTGACGAGATGGGCCTTCTTGTTAAGATCGAGGACTATTCTCATAATGTAGGTACACATGACCGTTGCCATACAACAGTTGAGCCTATGATCAAGGCACAGTGGTTCGTTAAGATGGACGAGCTAATTAAGCCTGCATCCAATGCTGTTAAGGATGGCACAATCAAGCTTATTCCTTCCAGAATGGAGAAGACATACTTCAACTGGACTGACAATATCCGTGACTGGTGTATTTCAAGACAGCTCTGGTGGGGACACAGAATCCCCGCATACTACTGCGATAAGTGCGGTGAGACAGTTGTTGCCAAGGAAGCACCCAAGGTTTGCCCTAAGTGCGGACATGAGCATTTCACTCAGGATCCCGATACACTTGATACATGGTTTTCATCAGCTCTTTGGCCTTTTGAGACTCTTGGATGGCCTCATGACACCAAAGAACTTAAATATTTCTTCCCTACAGACGTACTTGTAACAGGTTATGACATTATCTTCTTCTGGGTAATCAGAATGATCTTCTCAAGCTACGAGCAGATGGGAACATATCCTTTCAAGACAGTTCTTTTCCACGGTCTTATCAGAGACTCTCAGGGTAGAAAGATGAGTAAGTCTCTCGGTAACGGAATTGATCCGCTTGAAGTTATTGAGAATTACGGTGCTGATGCTCTCAGACTTACAATCGTTACAGGTAATGCACCCGGTAACGACATGCGTTTCTATAATGAAAGAGTAGAGAACAGCCGTAACTTTGCAAATAAGGTTTGGAACGCATCCAGATTTATCATGATGAACATGGGTGAGGATGCTAAGAGCGCAATTCACCAGCCCATGCCTGAAGGTCTTGAGCCTGTAGATCACTGGATCCTTTCAAGACTTAACAACACTATCCGTGAAGTAACAGAGAACATGGATAAGTTCGAGCTTGGTATCGCAGTACAGAAGGTTTATGACTTCATCTGGGAAGAGTTCTGCGACTGGTACATCGAGATGGTTAAGCCCCGTCTCTACAATTCTGACGATAAGAAGTCACACGAGGCAGCACTCTGGACACTTCAGACAGTGCTTATTAACAGCCTTAAGCTTCTTCATCCTTATATGCCATTCGTTACAGAAGAAATCTTCTGCACACTTCAGGACGAGGAGGAGTCAATCATGATCTCCAACTGGCCTGAGTATAAGGAAGAGTGGAACTATGCTTCCGATGAGAAGGCAATTGAGACCATTAAAGAGGCCGTAAGAGGTATCCGTAATGTCCGCACACAGATGAATGTTGCTCCTTCAAGAAAAGCACAGGTATTTGTAGTTTCAGATAATGAGGAAGCTCTTGATATCTTCCGTACAGGTAAGCTTTTCTTTGAGACACTGGGAAGCGCATCCGAGTCAGTATGTCAGAATGACAAGACAGGTATTCCTGAAGATGCAGTTTCAGTAGTTCTTGCAGATGCTACTATTTACATTCCTTTCTCAGATCTTGTTGATATTTCAGCTGAGATCGAGCGTCTTGAGAAGGAGATGAAGAAGCTTGAAGGTGAGCTTAAGAGATCACAGAACATGCTCACTAACGAGAAGTTCCTTTCCAAGGCTCCCGCTGAGAAGATTGAGGAAGAAAAGGCTAAGCAGCAGAAGTACGAGCAGACTTATGCACAGGTGCAGGAGAGACTGGCTCAGCTTAAGAAGTAATAACAGGTGTGGTAATGAAAGACGAGCTTACAAACCGCATCGAAGACATAATGAGTCTTTTAGATGCCGGAGAGAAACCCCGCTTTTATGAGTGCGAGCAGTTTATCGAACTGATACCTGCATTTACCGAGAAACATTCTGTAGAAGAGACCAGGGAATTCCTTGAATACATGGGAAGCCCTGACCTGAATATGAAGATCATTCATGTGGCAGGTACTAACGGAAAAGGTTCTGTTTGCAATTATCTCTCAGAGATTCTGAGGCAGGCAGGCTTTTCCGTGGGAATGTTTACTTCACCGCATCTTGTAAAGCTTACGGAGCGCTTTTGCATTAACGGAAAGCCCATTGAGGATAATACTTTCTGTGATATATTTGCTAAGCTCCTTACGAGCATAAAAGGGTATAAAACGGGAGAATACTTCCCTACATATTTCGAGTTCCTGTTCTTTATGGCTATGGAGCTTTATAGCGAGCACTCTGTGGATTTTCTGGTGCTCGAGACAGGACTTGGCGGAAGGCTGGATGCTACCAACAGCATACATGAGCCTATACTTGATGTGATAACTGAGATAGGCATGGACCACATGCAGTATCTTGGAAATACAATTTCGGAGATTGCCGCTGAAAAGGCAGGAATTATACGAAATAAAGTTCCTCTTGTTTTCCTTAATAAAAGAGAGAACAGTACAGAGGTAATAGAAAAAAGAGCACAGGAAATGGGAGCTAAGGTTTATCGTGTTGAGCCAAAGTTTCTCTATGATATTGTGCCTACGCCCGATGAATCAGGTAATATTTGCATTGATTTTTCCTATGAATCTCAGTATGATAATTATTGCGGTCTCAGACTGCAAACTATTGCGAAATTTCAGACAGAAAATGCTGCAATATCGATAATGTGTACTCGGGCATTGAGGGATCTTGGAATAAAGATTTCCGAAGATGATATTCGTTTTGGCTTGAAAAAGGCCAAATGGGGTGGAAGAATGGAGCTTATTCTTCCCGGAATATATGTTGATGGTGCCCACAATGTAGATGGAATGGATGCTTTCCTTGAAAGTGCTAAGGAAGTACCCTGCAACAGGTACAGATATTTACTTTTCGGTGCCGTATCAGACAAGCAGTACCATCTTATGATCAGGAAAATACTTGAGAGCAGGTTGTTCGACAGAGTATATATTGCAGTTCTTGATACTGCCAGAACAGCCTCAGAATCACAGCTTCGTGCTGCGATTGCGTCCGAGACATCCAGATTTGAGGATGCAAAGAATATTCGTTTTTCATATTATGATGGTGTAAAGGATGCACTTATGGATATTCTTACGGACAGGGGAGCCGGCGATGTTGTTTTTGCTGCCGGATCTTTATATCTTGTTGGGCAGGTCAGAGAGACCCTTGGCATTTTGCCCGGCAATTAATTAGTTTTATCAGATGTAAAAGGTATGAGGGAGCTTTGAAAAATGATCAATTTTGAAAATGAACTTAAGAAGTTCAGGCCCAGTCTGGAGATAGAGGATGCTGAGGAGATCATCTATAACCAGGATTTGGACGACATGGCAGATGTCATTGTCAGCCTTCTGAAGGATGCCAAGGCAGAGGAAACAAATCGTCAGATGCGCAGTCGTTCATGATTTAATAGAAAAGGGGCTTTCTTCTTATTATGAAATGCTATAAATGTGGAGCAGAGCTCACAAGCCGCGAGTATTGTCCTAACTGCGGCGCGGGAGTAAAGGTATATAAGCGCATAATCGCTCTTTCCAACCGCTATTATAATGAGGGATTAGAGAGAGCAGAAGTGCGTAATATGTCAGGGGCCATCGAATCCCTGCATCAAAGTCTAAAACTCAATAAGAGTAACATTCAGGCCAGAAACCTTTTAGGACTGGTCTATTATGAGACCGGTGAAGTCGTTGCTGCCCTTAGTGAATGGGTTATCAGTAAGAACCTTAAGAGCGAGGACAACTCAGCAGATGACTACATGGACATGGTCCGTAATGATCCTTCAAGACTCGAAGTTTTCAATCAGACAATAAAAAAATACAATATAGCACTGAACTATTGCCACCAGGACAGCCTGGATATGGCAGTTATTCAGCTTAAAAAAGTACTTTCGATGAACCCCGGTTTTATCAGGGCCCATCTTCTTTTAGCGCTTCTTTATCTGAACAACGGCAGTTATGCCAAGGCCAAAACAGAGGCGGAGAAGAGTCTTAAGCTCGATACAGGCAACGTAATGGCAGCCCGCTATCTCAAGGAAGCTGAGAGCATGATGCTTCCCCAGGATCTTAAGGCCCAGGAAGAGAATAAGAAGTCAGGCAATGATATTGTCAGATATACCAGAGACAATGAGACCATCATTCAGCCTGTTAGACAGAATGTCTTTACTAAGAGCGGATCAATATGGGGAATAGTTTTGGGAGTTGTTCTTGGAGTAGCAGCAGCTAATTTCCTTATTTTGCCCGCAAGAATACAGAAAATGAATGCCAA
Organism: Butyrivibrio sp. AE3006; assembly: GCF_000424165.1. NCBI lineage: Bacteria > Bacillati > Bacillota > Clostridia > Lachnospirales > Lachnospiraceae > Butyrivibrio > Butyrivibrio sp. AE3006. Next base: position 66,567 of record NZ_AUJJ01000001.1, read on the forward strand.
TTACAAGACTCAGATCTCAGAAATAAGTGAAGAGTCTGATTCAAAATCAGCCAAAATGGGTGAGTATGAGCAGCAGATAGGTACACTTCAGGCCCAGATTGATGAGCTTCAAAACGAGATAAGCTCATATCAGGGCGCAGATACACCTGCTTCAGTAGGTAATAATCTTATGGAGGCAGCTTCACTGTATCTTGCTGATCAGACCAATATCGAAGGAATTGAAGAGCAGCTTAAGGATGTGGATATCGACAATCTTGGTGATGAAGCATCTACGCAGTTCATGGACCTCTACAATGGTCTTATGACATTTGTGGGAGCTGATCTTTCACAGCGAAGCTATGCTGTGGGCTATGATGCATACAGGAACGGTGATTATGAAACTGCGATTCCTGCACTGATCAAGGCATTCCAGTACGATAACACCAACGTTGATGCGCTGTACAATCTCGGCAACTCTTATTATGAGAGCGGAGATACAGACAATGCTAAGGTCATTTACGACCAGGTAATCAATAACTTTGAGGATACCAGAAGCGCATCATCAGCAGAAACGAAGTTGGCTGAGATAAACAATGCTACAGATTAACGCGAATATGATCAATTTTTCGGATTTATCATTTATATTTAGATTTTTACCGATATTTCTGATTGTGTATTATGCTGTGCCTTACCGCTTCAGGAGTATTGTCCTGTCGGTGGGCTCCCTGGTGTTTTATGCAATTGGAGATATCAGGAGTTTAGGGATATTTGCAGCTGCAATAGTTGTGAATTATTTGTTGTCTCTGCAATGTCTTTCTAAAAATAAGAAGTTCTTATATCTGTCAGTTCTGCTGGATGCGGGAGTTCTAATGGCATTTAAGCTGCTTGTGCAACTTGGCCGTGTTAGCGCACTTCCGCTTGGTATCAGCTTCTTCACATTCAAAATGATCTCATATCAGGTTGACTGCTATAAGGGATTAATTAAAAAAAGGCCGGCGTTCTTTTCAGCACTGGCTTATTTTTCGTTATTCCCCCAGGTTATCTCAGGTCCCATCATGCGCTATGACTACTATGAGAAAAATGAAGCCATATCCGGTAAGAAGGAGATGTTTCTACTTTTTAGGGATAGGCTTCCCATGTATCTTTGCAGAATAGAGAGCGGATTGTTTTGGTTTTCTCTTGGCTTTGGAATGAAAATTCTTATAGCCGATTATATGGCTATGATGTGGAATGAAATCGGAACCATAGGCTATGAGAGTATTTCCACACCACTGGCATGGCTTGGAGCAGTGTGCTATTCCCTGAATCTGTATTTTGATTTTTGGGGATATTCCCTTATGGCTGCTGGTGTCGGCGTAGCTCTTGGATTTCCTTTTGTACAGAATTTTAATCACCCTTACATTGCAGGAAGTGTCAGTGATTTTTATAGAAGATGGCATATGACCCTGGGCTCCTGGTTCAAGGATTATGTGTACATCCCCTTTGGTGGAAGTAAAAAGGGAACTAAGCGTACAGTTTTAAATCTGTTTATTGTATGGCTGTTAACCGGAATATGGCACGGCATCACACCGAACTTCTTTATCTGGAGCGGATCCCTTCTTTTGATGATACTTGCAGAGAAGTTTGTTTTATCTAAGAGCAAGGGACTAATGGCAGTAATTGGAAGAATCAACGTGCTTGTGCTCATACCCCTTACCTGGGTGGTATTTGCGCTTAATTCATTCACGGATATCGCCAACTATTTCGGACGACTTTTCCCCTTTTTCGGAGTCGGAGTTGCAGTGAATCCCGGAGACTTTGCTAAGTTCACGGATAGATATGGCATGTTTATGATTGCAGGACTTGTACTTCTTGTTCCGCTGTTTTTTGAATTTGTTAAGGAGAACAGGAAAAGCCCTGTTATAAAAATATTGGTATTTGTACTCTTTGTTGTGTGTGCATGTATTTCATCTACTAAGGCGGGCAATCCGTTCTTGTATTTTAATTTTTGAGGTAGTGTATTTTGAAAAAACTCTCAAAGTATCTGCTTACTATATTGGTGTTGTTGTTTTACATACTGACAACTGCTGATTCAATATTGGGAAAAGATACTCAGTACGGAGAAATTGAATATGATCCACAGGCAGCCCCTGTAATGTCGCTGACACTTCGTAGTCTCTTTGACGGCAATCAGCCTTATCTTGTGGCTCTTGCAAATAATGTGATGGGTACTGGCAATGGGCAGCAGTCACAGAACCCTGAGAGCGAAGCTCAGAATGAGGATGTAGTGACCGCTGATGGATCTGATCAGCAGATATCAGATGGTTCTGAGCAGACTGATGTAGCTGAAGCAGATGCGCAGCAGACTGAGAATGCAGAACAGCTGACAGAAGAGCAATCTGTAGAGGAACAGCCTTCAGAGGAAGCCATCGGAGAGCAGCAGAATCCCGCAGAGGGTGAGAATCCTGAAGCTACTGAGACTCAGGCAGAGGGCGAGCAGCCGGCAGAGAGCCAGGAGGCACCTGCAGAGGATGCAGTTACTGAAGAACCTGCAGAACAGCCTGTAGAAGAAGCAGAACCTGAGCCCCCGGTATATCAGATTGCATCCGTGGATGATGATTATTTCTGCGATGCGCTCTTTATTGGCGATTCCAGAACAGTTGGACTTTCGGAGTATTGTCAGGAGCTCATGGACAGATCCACCTTCTATGCCAAGATTTCTCTCACTATTTATGATTTTGAGAAAAAGTCCTTTGTAAAACTTGAAGATAATTCTGAAAAAATTACAATTGCACAGGCGCTAGAGCAGAAGAAATTTGGTAAAATATATATTATGCTCGGTCTTAACGAGCTTGGCGGCGGAACTCCTGAATCCTTCGGAGAAGCATACGGGAACGTAGTTAACAGAATAAGAGAGCTGCAACCCGATGCGCAGATATATATTCAGGGCATAATGCATGTAACCGCTGCGAAGAGTAATAAAGACAAGGTATTTAAGAATGACCGCATAAATGAGCGCAACCAGGTAATTGCGCAGCTAGCGGACAATCAGCACATTTTTTATATTGATATGAATGAAGCCACTGATGATGAGAACGGGGCACTGACTCAGGATCTTTCATTTGATAACGTACATTTGAAAGCAAAATCTTACGCATTATGGTATGATTATTTGAAAAACCATGCTTATGTAATTGCAGATAATGTGGCTATGGAGTAGATAGTAAAATGGTTAGAGAAATGGTTTTTAAGATGGAACGCCCGGGACTTTTGAAGGAGGGCGATGAGATCACGGTGACGGAGGGAGAGCTTCCCAGTAACGTGTATTACACCATTGATCCATCCCTTGCAATGTCAGGGAATTTCCCCTTCAGGGAGAGAATGTCCATGAGACAGGGCGTGGTTCTTAATGTGGAGGAGAATGCCAGGGGATTCTATGTTACAGCAGCATTCGATTCTGAAAAACAAAAAGAGAATACATAATTTTTTAACGGAGGTATGAAAAATGCAGAAAATCGTTACAGACAAGGCACCCGCAGCAATCGGACCCTATTCACAGGCTATAAAGGCAGATAATTTCCTTTATGCTTCAGGACAGATTCCAATCAATCCCGCAACAGGTGAGATTGAAGGAGATGATGTTACAGCTCAGGCTGATCTTGTTTGCAAGAATATTGGGGAGATTTTAAAGGCAGCAGGTACAGACTACGAGCACGTAGTAAAGACAAGCTGCTTCCTTGCTGAGATGGCAGATTTTGGTGCTTTCAATGCAGTATATGAGAAATATTTCACAGGCAAGCCTGCAAGAAGCTGTGTTGCAGTTAAGCAGCTTCCCAAGGACGTATTGTGTGAAGTAGAGGTAATAGCATATCTTGGCGAGGACTAAGTAAATGTTATACAGGAAAATGGCAAAGACCATTATGCTCACCGCAGGTTTAGCCATGCTTTGCGGATGCGGTCCGGCACTTAAGCATGGTAATGTTGACTCTGCGCTTTTGCATATTCAGAACCTTGAATATGATGAGGCCAGGGAGAGTCTTGAAGCTGCGGAGAAGGCTGAAGAGGATGTACATCTCCTTAGCAGGGCAAAGGGAATCCTGTACAGGAACCTCGGTGATTACGATAATGCTGTCACCGAGTTTCTTAAATCTCTGGCATCAACAGATGGAATTGCCAGAGATATGGATTTCGATACGAACTACTATCTTGCGGATACCTATATCAAGCAGGGGAAATATGCCGAGGCTATACAGGTATATGACGCAATTTTAGGACTTCGTAAGAAGGAAAAAGACGCCTATTACATGCGCGGGGTTGCTAAGCTTTACAGCCAGGATCATGATGGTGCAACGATAGATTTTAATAAAGCAATAACAATTTCACCCAAGGATTACGATCTCAGGATCATGATTTACAAGGCACTTTCTGCCAACGGTTACGAGGATGAAGGCGCCGCGATTCTGGAATCATGTCTGAATAATGTTGATCCCAACATGACCAATTATGAAAAGGGACAGATTTCGTATTATCTTGGGAATAATGCGGATGCTCAGAGTTATTTGGAGCTTGCTAGGAATGAGAGAGATGCGCAGAAGGCACCTATTGTGGTTCTGCTTGGTCAAACAGGGGAAAAGCAGGGCGACTATAACTATGCCATCAGCGTTTATAAGACTTTTCTGGCAGAGGATCCCAATCATCCCGACATATACAATCAGCTTGGTTTATGTCAGGTGAAAATGGGGGATTACGATAATGCTGTCAGCTCATTTGAGGCAGGACTTTCACTGGGGAACAGTGAATATCATCAGTCACTTATGCTCAATGAGATAACAGCTTATGAGTATGCCGGCAATTTTGCACAGGCAAAAACTTTAATGGAAAAATACAGGAAGGCGTATCCGGATGATGCGGATGCGATAAGAGAGGAGATATTCCTTTCGACAAGGTAATTTGATTTTGGGTAAGAATGGATATAGAAATTTAGACAGCAGCTACTATATAAGGAGAAAGCCGCGCAAAAAGAGAAATAAGGGGTTATTTGTTCTTTTCGGAATACTGGCAGTTCTGTTTGTGGTTACGGTAGGCGTTGTGGCCTACAAGCTTATCAGCAAAAAAACAAGTGAAAGTCCTGAGGTGGTTTCCATCAAGGAAGAGATACCGGAAGTGGACCTGGTTCCGGAGGAGCCTGTAGAGGAACCTGTTGCAGAGGAAGAAGAACCTGAAGAGGAGCCGGAGCTTTCTCCGGAGGTTGCAAGCTTCTGCAAGGGCTATGAAGTTACGACCAGCGGTTCTGTTTCAAATATCGTAAGTGAAGAGGTTGTCAGTGAGAATGCAATTCTTATTGATGTGGACAAGGGAGAGGTCATTGCCAAAAAGGCAGCGGATGCCACAATTTCGCCTGCTTCAATGACAAAGATCATGACCATTCTTGTGGCAGCAGAGCATGTGACAGATCTTGATGATACCTTTACTATCACAAGGGATATCACTGATTATTCTTTTTCAAATGATTGCAGTATCGTGGGCTTTGATGTGGATGAAGTTGTTACCGTAAGGGATCTTATGTATGGAACAATTCTTCCTTCAGGAGCTGATGCAGGAATTGCACTGGCAACCTATGTTGCAGGCTCACATGAAGCCTTCGTTGATATGATGAACGATAAGCTTGCTGAGCTTGGCCTGGCAGATACAGCGCATTTTACCAACTGCGTCGGAATCTATGACGAGAATCACTACTGCACCCTTACGGATATGGCTATGATCCTTAAGGCAGCAGTTGAGAATGATCTTGCAAGAGAGATACTCTCTGCGCACACATATACCACCACAGCTACAGAGCAGCATCCGGAAGGAATTACAATTTCCAACTGGTTCCTTAGAAGAATCGAGGATAAGGAGACCAACGGAGAAGTGCTCTGCGCCAAGACCGGTTTCGTTAACCAGTCAGGTTGCTGCGCAGCCAGCTATTCAATCTCCAATTCAGGCGGACACTATATCTGTGTTTCAGCTAATGCCTGGAGCTCCTGGAGATGTATCTATGATCAGGTCGCAATCTACGAACAGTATTTATCATAGAGGTGAATGCCATGGACAATATTCTTTTAAATGGGAAAAAGAACATTGGCGTATTTTTTAACTGTTCCGAGGTAAGATTTCAGAAGAGATTTTGCCGTGCTCTTGCCAATACGGCGAGAAAAAAGGATTATAATCTTCTCTTTTTCATTGCATTTGAGGTCATTGATGATGAGAGTGATTTCAATAAGATGAATGAGAAGGTTATTAAATTCGCGCCCATCGAGAGTCTCGATGCGGTGATTATAGCGTATGATACCTTCGACAGACCGGAGATCAGACAGATGCTTGAGGATGAGATACGAAGCAGAGCCACCTGCCCCGTTATCAGCTTCAGAGAAAAATATAAAGATTTTCTCAGCATCTTAAGTAATGCAAATGATGCCATAGTAAATGTGGTCAATCATCTTGCTGATTGTCATAATTGCAAAAATATCATGTTCATGGCGGGTTACCCTGCCCATTACGACAGTAATGAGAGACTTGAAAAATATAAGCTTGCAATGAAGGAAAAGGGACTTCCCATCTACGAGAATTCTATTTTCCATGCAGATATGTGGCGTTTCAAGGGCGAAGAAGCGTTCCAGTACTTCTTTTCAGATCCCGAACACATTCCCGATGCAGTAATATGTGCTAACGATTACATGGCAAGAGCACTTTGTACAGTTGCTATTGACCATGGCCTTCGCATACCCGAAGACCTGAAGGTTACAGGTGTTGATGATATTTCTGAGGCTATTGAATATCATCCTACCCTGACAACAGTCAGCGTTGATATTGAAGGAATGGCAGAGTGTACCATTGATCTTGCCGACAAGCTTATCAGAAAGGTCTATGTTAAGACACCTAATTCTGTTCCTGCCAAGATCATGTACAGAGAGAGCTGCGGATGCAATGGTGAAGAAGTAATTGAAACCCATCAGCAGCAGCTCAATCAATACTATGAGAGAGTAAGTCACCTTTTGGGACAGCCTCATAACCAGACCATGCTGCAGATAGATCTTGATAGCAGCAACTCTATTGAGGAGCTTCTTGATACCATACAAAAGCACATCAATCTTGTGGTAGATCATAAATCCCTTTTTATATGCCTCTCAGGACATAAGAATGCCAACAATGGACGCATATTTGAAGAAGATATCACAGATGAGGTTGAGCCTGTCTTTGGCTACAGAGACGGAAAGAGAATAAACTTTAACACCAAGGTATTTAATAAAAATAACCTCTTAACCTTTGAAGCCTTCGATGATGACAAGCCAAGAACGCTGTATTTTTCACTGCTCCATGACAGCACCAGATGCTTTGGTTTTGTTGTATCGGAATTTGAAAGCCTCAGTGATACAGTAGATCAGTATTATTTTGACTGGATATTGAAGCTGTCACTTGCATTCAATAAGCTCTATATTGCATCAGAGCTAAGGTGTCTCCTTGCCCAGACACAGCAGAAGAGTATGACTGACTTCATGACTGATATGAGCAACAGACGAAGCTTTGATGTGTGGATGAATAAAAACATCGATGAGTGGATAAAGACCGGCCAGGAGCTGGTATTTATGACTATTGATTTGGACGGACTAAAGAAGATAAATGATGCTTATGGTCATGAAACCGGCGACGAAGCCATTATCATGATCGCAGATGTCATCAAGAAATATTGTCCGGAGAATGGTCATTGTTCCAGAATGGGCGGAGATGAATTCCTTCTTGTTTATCCATGCTCTGAGATGAAGCCCAAGAAGATGGCAGCTAAACTGGAGAAGCATATCGAAGAAAAAAGTAAGGATGAATCCGTAAAGTTCGATCTGGAGGTATCAATTGGCTGGTATCAGTCAGTTCTTACCAAGGAATCCGATGTGGAAAGGTGCCTGTCAGAAAGTGATTCAAGAATGTACGAAGTAAAGAAAAAGCATCACGCATCCTAAAATTAAAAAGATTTCGTTCGCGAAATAAGATTAAAAATATCCCGCAGATACTAAGTAACACAAATCAATGTGTTCTGCATAGTACCTGCGGGATTTTTAGTTTTAGTAAAGAACCAAAATGGTTAAGCTACTACATTAAGTTCTGTCGTTCCATCAGTCGTTAAGATCATCTGCATCAAGTGATCCGTCCTCTGCAGCAAAACCGATATCCTGCATGTTAACGGTGCGTCTGCGAAGACGGGCGCGCTCAGATTCCTGATTGATGAAATCCTTGATCTCGCGGCCGTGCTTAATATTTTTCATGACAATGGTCTTGTCGGTAACATCAGAAGTGAAGCAGGTTATGGTTGAAAGACCAAACAATCTCTGAAGGAAAGATCTTTTTAATTCCACGTCACTTATTCTGTACATGAAGCAGTCATCCTCAGTGATGCTAAGGAATCCAGAAACTATAGTCAGCTCATTGTTGTAAAGCTCATAGTGCTTGAAGGGCCACGGAATTCCGAAAAACAGAAGCCTTCCGTATTCTTTGTATTGAAGATCTCCTTTTGCGAGAATAGAAGCCTGATTCTGTGCTTCGTTAGAAATTTTTGCCATTATAACCTCCCAAAATCCGTTTTGTTTTTTTAATTCGGCTCATCATCTGCAATGCGGATATCAAAATGCAAAAACAGTTGATAGAGTCTGAAGAAAAAACTATAATTTTTATCAGTATAACATAATTATTTACGTTTATCATCGTTTGTGGAGGATGCGTCTTTATGGCGGAAAAACAGGGGCCTTATGATACTATAAGCAAAATCTATGACACTTTTGCGGTTACATCTAAGAGCAGATATTCTTATGTGTATGATATTGAGAAAAACATGGCCAGGTGGTCTGAGAATGCCGTAAAGTATTTCGGATTGCCGGGAGAGTTTGTGTACAAGGCAGATCAGGTCTGGGAAGTGCACGTTCATCCCGAGGACAGGGAGACCTACAGAGAACATCTGGCGGTGGCTTTTTCAGGAAACAGGGTTAATCCAAGCTTCGAATATCGTGCCCGCAATAAGAACGGCGAATATGTTGCCTGCTCCTGCAAGGGTGTTGTCATCAAGGATTATTCGGGTAAAGCAGCTTTCTATGCCTGCTCTCTTATAAATAAAGGTATCGTTGATACCACAGATCCTATCAGCGGATTGTCCAATCACTACGAGATGCTGAACTACATGCACAGGCTTGAGACTCTCCAGGAAAAATACATTCTGCTTGTTGTAAATGTAATTGATTTTGGTGATATTAACAGGCTTTACGGCTACATGTTCGGAAACAGAATGCTGAAATCCATGGCTGAATATCTCCAGTCCGAGGTTGGAGAAAAGGGGCATGTTTACAGAGGAGACGGTACTATTCTCGGAGTATGTACCACCAAGATGACTCTTGAAGAGATAAAGCTTCTCTATCAGAGAATGCGCCAGTATGTAAGGCAGAGCATCAAGGTAGGAACCAGCAGCGTTTCTGCAGAGCTTGGAGGCGGCGTTATTGTGGCTGATGAACCGGGAGTTGATGTACACGCGGTTTACACAAGTGCCAAGTACGCCCTTGATTATTCCAAGAGAAGAAAACATGGAAATCTGATTATTTTCCATAATAACGAGCTTGATAACAATAAGAGCACCATTGAACTTGTGGCAGCTGTTAGAGAGTCGGTTCTTGATCACTGCAAGGGCTTTTATCTGAACTATCAGCCTATAATTGCCAAAAAGGATGGAAGGCTTACGGGAGCTGAGGTTCTCCTTAGATGGAACATGCAGCCCTACGGCGATGTTTCTCCAAGTGAATTCATCCCATGGCTTGAGCAGGATGAATCCTTCTATGCTCTTGGCACATGGGTTCTCGACAGAGCCATGAAGGACGGACTTGAGATATTAAAGGATCATCCGGATTTTTATCTCAGCATTAATCTGGCCTATATGCAGCTAGAGCGAAGCGATTTCAGAACTACCATAGTAGAGCTTCTAAGGAGCAACAGATTCCCCGGAACAGCTCTGTGTATTGAGCTTTCAAATGTGACAAGGGATATTAACTTTGACTATTTAAAGAGCCAGGTCATTTTCCTTAAGTCCTGCGGAATCAGAATAGCTCTTGATGTAAGCGACTTTACGACATTGGATCTTGCAACGTCTCTGCCTCTTAATATCATTAAGTTGGGGCAGGAGATCACAGAGAATATTACCAAGAACCCTCTTAGCAGACACATGGCTGAAGCAATCACCGGTTTTGCGGTCAACATGAATATGAGTGTGTGCGCGACGGGTATCGGTAACGAGGACACAGCAGAGCGCATCCTTGATTATCCTGTGGATGATTATCAAGGCTATTATTACGCAATGCCTGTTGCCTTGGATGAATTTAAGAAGCTGGAAATCTATAACAAATAATTAAGACTCCCTTATTCAATAGTGAATAGGGGAGCCTTTTATATAGTCTCAAAACATTATCTTAAGGAGTGGCTTCTGGCTGACCACTGGGAATAGGCAGATCGTAGAGAACAGGATTACCGTAGGGATTATAAGTACTGGTGATACCTGCCGCCTCGTTGAATACATCTGCAAGAGCACGGCCGTCGTTTATATGAAGCTCATGACGGTACCAGCCCCCTGACATTTTTACGAATAAAAAGCCGTCATGCCTTGTGCTTGTTCGTCTTGTAAAAGCAACCTTGGCATCAAGATAAACAGCAAGGTCTGTTCCATCGTAAATATATGCTGCGGGAACATACCAACCATTATATTTTCTTGTAAAAACATGATTGTTGTAAGAAACAGTGGTATTACCGTCTGCGTCCGTACCTACCGTGACCTGAACTGAATTGTCATTTCCATCTACAGGCTCTAAGGTTGTAGCCTTTGCGCTAATTGGGAATAAAAAAATGATCATGGATAAAAAGAATGCAGCTATGGCATATTTGATCATCGAATTTATGCTGACTAAAGGTCTGTTCATATCTAAATCCCCCTTGAAGTTTAACTTGCGAAAAACTTATATAAATGTTTTTCGGCTTAAAACAGGGTACTTTTAACCTCTTATGATAAATTCTCCAACAGGAGTATCTTTAAGTAATGCCTCAAGCTTTTCCCTTGCTTCATTTCTGGAATCTGCAACAATTTCTATACCAAAACCGTAAGTCTTCTTTTTCTCATAGCCATCTGCCTTTGCTGCGAATTCCTTCTGGATGATATCCAGAGAATGGCGCTGGCGCACCTCGACTATATCTTTGGCTGCAAAGGTGCGATACTTCTCGCTTTCTTCAGGAGTCTGAGCATACTTGTTTATAATGTTCATGGTGGATGCGATGCTCAGATAGTCCTCCGCCATATATTCTTCAAAGCTTTTCCAGTGAGGCATCTCCTCATAGGAATGTCCCATTCTGCTGTCCAGATAATCCTCAAGTGATATATCCTGCTCTTCAAGCCAGCTGAGGGCATACCATTTCCAGATATTTTCGCGCATATCAAAAATCTCTTTTTCATTGATGGCCTGCATACGTCTGAACAGGTCATCGACGATAAGAGCTATGGACTCTTCGTTTGTGTTATTTATATTTATGACTTTTCCTGCGTAGGTTGCGCCTTCGGAAGCATTCTCAAGGCTTAAAGAAAAGGTAGAATCGTCGACTTTTGCCATCTGAATGGCATAGTCACCTAAGCGGGCAACACAAAGACTGCGTTCATTCAGTACATTGTCCCGCTGCTGCGTAAAGGTATGTATCATGAATTCCGGTTTGATGTAGGTAAACATGCTACTTCCAACCCTTCCTCACAGTTAATCACAATAATTATATCATATCCACTGTTTTCGCAAGGTATGACCATATCGATTTTAGAGAATATTAATTTTTCAATCATTATGGAAAAATAAAACATTTGTAAAAATATCGTAAAATAGTCTTTTCATATACGAGCTGATGATATAATTGTGGGTACACGAAGGGGGATTCCGGATATGAAGAAACTATTCTTTATCTCGGAAGTTTGACAGTCTAGCCTCATAAATCTTAGTTCATCATACCCCTCAATCCCGCATAAAGACTGATATTTCAGTCTTATTTTTTTGTCAAATTTTATCACTTTATATGTGGCTATATGTAGCTATATATGGTATAATAAGGGTTGGAGGATATCAGTATGAAACTAACAGTAAGTAAATCCAAAAACTCTGCATCATTCTATGTTCAGAAAACTATCCGAAAGTCAAACGGCTCTGTCACAACTGTTACCGTAGAAAAGCTTGGCAACCTTGATGAAGTAAAGGCAAAAGCCAAAGGGCAGGATCCTTACGCCTGGGCACAGGAATACGTAAATGAACTCAACCGCAGGGAGTATGAAGAACAGAAGGAAATAATCCTCAGCTATGCACCTTCCAAACTCATCAAAAAGAACGAGCAGAAAACATTCAACTGCGGATATCTCTTCCTCCAGGACATCTACTACAGCCTGGGCCTTGATAAGATTTGCAGTAAGATATCTTCTCGTCACCTTTTTGAGTATGACCTAAACGACATACTTTCCAAACTTGTATACACAAGAGTGATCTTCCCGTCATCAAAGCTGTCATCCAACAAGCTTGCAGCATCATTCATTGAACAGCCATCATTTGAACTTCATGATATTTACCGTGCTCTTTCCATCCTCGCCGAGGAGAACGACTTTATACAGGCTGAGCTCTACAAGAACAGCCAGAAAGTATTAGAACGCAGAAGTGACGTGCTGTATTACGACTGCACAAACTATTTCTTTGAGCTTGAAGAAGCAGACGATTTAAGGAAATATGGCAAATCCAAGCAGCATCAGCCACTGCCAATCGTCGGAATGGGACTGTTTATGGATTATGATGGAATTCCTCTTGCATTTGACATATATCCTGGAAATAAGAATGAGCAACCTACTCTAAAGCCTCTTGAAAAGAAGATTCTTAAGGACTATGGACTTGATCAGATCATTGTTTGCACAGATGCTGGACTGTCCTCCAAAAGCAATCGAAAATTCAATGACAAATCCATCAACGGTGAGCGCCTGAGAAGCTTTATTACAACACAGTCTGTCAAGCAGCTTCCGGAACACCTCAAAGAGTTTGCTCTTGACCCTTCCGGTTGGCACATCATTGGAGACGCTACTATTTACAACATCGAAGAGATTGATGAGTCTGAGTTCTACGATAAGATTTTCTACAAAGACAGATGGATAAAAGAAGATCTTTCAGGAAGAAAAATAAGGCAGGGAGCAAAGCCTCTAGAGCAGCACCTTATAGTCTCCTACTCTCCCAAATACAAAATCTATCAGCGTAAGATCAGGCAGGGGCAAATAGACAGGGCAACAGCTATTATCAACAGCGGAAAATATAAACAGCGTCCCAAGAATCAGAATGATCCACACAGATTTATCGGAAAGGAAATCATGACTGAAGATGGCGAGGCATGTACAAAAGAAGTTCCATATCTCAAGACAGACGTCATAGCTGAAGAAGAAAAATATGATGGATTCTACGCAGTTTGTACCAATCTTGATGACATGAATGTTGCTGAAGTGATACACATCAATAAGAAACGCTGGGAAATAGAAGAATGCTTCCGGATAATGAAAACCGAGTTCAAGGCAAGACCCGTTTACCTTCAACGGGAAGACAGGATAAAAGCGCATTTCCTGACCTGCTTTATATCACTCTTCATATACAGACTGCTTGAAAAAAAACTGAGCGAACAGTATACCTGCGAAGATATAGTCCACACCCTCAGGGATATGAACATGTACCGCCCCGGAGAAAAACGTGGATATATCCCATCATACACAAGAACAGACCTGACAGATGCGCTTCATGAGACCGCTGGATTCCGCACAGACTATGAGATTCTGACTGACCTGAGCATGAAGAAAGTTATCCGTGAATCCAAGAAAAAGTAATAATATATAGCTACACTTTTACCAAAAAATAATGCGAGGTTTCCGCATAATTACTGCGGTTCCTCGCATTTAGACTGTCAAAGATGGGATTATATCATATCCACTGTTTTCGCAAGGTATGACCATATCGATTTTAGAGAATATTAATTTTTCAATCATTATGGAAAAATAAAACATTTGTAAAAATATCGTAAAATAGTCTTTTCATATACGAGCTGATGATATAATTGTGGGTACACGAAGGGGGATTCCGGATATGAAGAAACTATTCTTTATCTTTATTCCATGTTTTGTATTTGTATTCTGTTTTTATTTTACATCTGTTAAAGCAGACGGATTTGATGCTGATTATTATGCAAGGAAATATCCGGATGTGGTACAGGCACTGGGCAGCGATCCCGCAGCTCTCTACAATCATTATCAGAATTTCGGAATTAAGGAAGGAAGATTCCAGAATCAGCAGGAAGAAATAGCAAGCTGTCAGGGACTGTTTTCACAAGGAACACCGTTGCAGCAGCCACAGTCTCAGCCCCAGAGCGGTAGTACATATATTGACGTAGATCTTGCGGCGCAGATGGTCAATTATTTCGTAAATGGACAGGTGGTTCTTTCTACGCCTTGCGTTACGGGTAATACAAGCCTTGGTCGCGGAACGCCTGCAGGTAATTATGCAATTACAGCAGAGGTTCCGGGAAAATATCTCACAGGTCCCACATGGCATGTATGGGTAGACAGATGGATGCCCTTTAATGGAAGCATAGGTCTTCATGATGCCACATGGCGCAGCAGCTTTGGTGGAGATATCTATCAGACAAACGGGTCCCACGGATGTGTGAATCTTCCTCATGATGCAGCAGTTGCACTTTACGATATGGCAAGTGTTGGAACCGCGGTAATTGTTCATTGATATTTGAATCAGATATATTGATGATCTTCGGAAACTAAATAAATCAGATTACCCCAAGGTAGTTAAGAAATGCTACTTTGGGGTTCTTTTTTCTGTTATAATTGTTGCGTGATTTAGTAAATTGATAATTGTTTTTATATTTATAATGTTCGACATTTTTTTATAGAGTTGACCGGTATTTACGGGGGTAAACGTGATGAAACGAAATGTGAAAGGAATAGCTTTAGCTATGGGACTAATGGTATTTCTAACATCGCTCTTTGGCTGCGGTCTGAAAAAGCCTTCTGAAGATGAAGCAAAGGTTAATGACGAAAGACTTAAGAACATAGAGCTTGAATACTATGATCACAGGGCAGGAACCAGCACCATGATCGGCGGGGGCTCTTACGACACTGTCAGGGAAATTGACGACAGGTGGGTTATTCAGAGTTTTTACTGTGAGGCTGCGGGGGAGCCTATGACCGTTACCACCTATGCCGTTCTTGTTGATAAGCTCATAGCCTTTGATGAATTTATCAGGGAAAAGGATGTCGTTTCATTGGAACAACGAGGGGACAGCAACAATTTTGTGACAGATTATTCGCCATGGGAATATGCAATTTGTTTTAAGAAAGCATCTCCGGATGATGAGCGTCGCTCGATGTTTTATCTTGATGAATACAAAGAATATTCCGACGAAGACTATGCTCTTTTAGAGGAGCTTGATAAGAAATTTGAAGAAATGAAGGGCAGTATTTTAGGGGAAGAGACAAGAGAGAATTACTAAAAGGCTTAATAAACTTACATATTAGCTATGAACTAATTAAAACGGGGCTGCCAGGCGCGGCCCCGTTTTTACGTGGACATGTTTTCATACATACAGATATTAAGGTTTACATGGTACAATATTTAATATAAAATCTTAATTCGGCTCAATCATTTTATGCTAAGCCATTCGTTATAAACATACATTTCATGAAAGACGAGGTAATAATGTCAGCTACAGAAAACAAGATGGGTGTCCTTCCCATTAAGAAACTTATAATCACTATGTCCCTGCCCATGATGGCATCCATGCTGGTGCAGGCCCTTTACAATGTTGTAGACAGTATCTTTGTTGCAAGAATTGATGAGGCGGCTCTGACTGCTGTAACACTGGCGTTCCCTCTTCAGAACTTCATGATTGCTCTTGGTTCCGGTACAGGCGTAGGTATGAATGCACTGCTTTCAAGATCCCTTGGAGAAAAGAAATTCGACAGATCTGACGCAGCGGCAAACACAACTATACTTCTTACATTAATGAACTATCTCGTGTTCTTTATTATAGGTGTATTTTTCGTAGAGCCCTTTATTCGTACACAGACAAATGATCCGCTTATAATCGAGTATGCAGTGCAGTATCTTAGAATCATCTGCCTCTGCTCAGCCGGAATATTCTTCCAGATGACCTTCGAGAGAATGCTTCAGTCAACGGGACGTACCGTTTTCAGTATGGCATCTCAGATGACAGGTGCTGTAATTAACATCATATTCGATCCTATTATGATCTTTGGACTTTGCGGATTCCCCAGAATGGGAGTTGCAGGTGCGGCAGTTGCCACAGTTATGGGACAGATCGTTGCGGCATCTGTGGGACTTTTCTGTAACCTCAAAAAGAATCCTGATATTAGCATCAAGCCAAAGCTCATTTTCTCACCCAAGGCGGACATAGTTAAGGAGATATATTTTGTAGGTGTTCCTTCAATTCTTATGATGTCCATCGGTTCTATCATGACCTATGCCATGAACCTGATACTAATTGGATTCTCTACAACGGCAGCAGCTGTATTTGGCGTGTACTTTAAGCTTCAGAGCTTTTTCTTCATGCCGATATTTGGTCTGAACAACGGGCTTATTCCTGTTCTTGCCTATAACTATGGCGCAGGCTACAAAAAGAGAATTGAAGAGGCTCTCAGGTTTGCAATCACTCTTGCCCTTGGAATAATGTTAGTAGGTACACTTAGCTTCCAAATTTTTCCAAAGGTTCTCCTGGCACTGTTCAATGCTTCAGCAGAGATGGATGTAATCGGTGTTCCGGCCCTTAGGATAATAAGCCTTAGCTTCCCTATTGCCGGCATTTGTATCGCCCTTGGTTCAGTATTCCAGGCTTTTTCAGAAAGTATTTATTCATTGATCGTCTCAGTGGGACGTCAGTTGGTGGTGCTTATTCCCGTTGCATGGCTTCTTTCACTTACAGGCAATGTTAACGCTGTATGGTGGGCATTCCCCATCGCAGAGATTGCATCCCTTGGACTTTCTACTGTATTCTTTAAAAAGGTGTACGGCAAAAAGGTTGCACCTCTTGCAGACTAAAACATTACCGGAGGAAAAATGCATTTTCAGTTTTCGACACTGGCTTTTATCTTCATATTATTTGTGATTTTTAATATCTGTCCGAAAAAGCTCCGCAGCTATGTGCTGCTGGCAGGAAGCGTTCTGTTCATTTACTGGCAGGGACATGGCTTTTGCCTGTTCGTGCTTCTTGCTATGACGGCATTTACCTGGATTATGGGGCTTCTTATTTCGGATGCGGACAAAAATAAAGCACTTAAGATCATCGGAGGCATGGGAGTTGCTGCTCTTGCTCTGGTGCTTTTTGGATGGAAATATTTCCCTTTTCTTGGGGAATTATTCCACTCAGAAAAGCTCTCAGGCATCTTTAAATATGCAGCGCCTATAGGTCTCTCTTTTTATACCTTCCAGGCTATCAGCTATCTCGCAGACATCACTATGGGTAAGAGAAAAGCTCAGAAGAATCCATTTAAGTTTGCTCTTTACATGACATGGTTTCCCAAGTGGATAAGCGGCCCTATAGAAAGAGAACTTACCTTTAATGAGCAGATCGATAATTGCCAAAAGGCAAAGCTGTTTGATAAGGAAAGAGCACTTAAAGCTCTTACATATCTTACCTGGGGACTTTTTATGAAAATGGTTCTTGCAGACAGAATCGGCGGCGTTGTTGATATCGTCTTCGAGGATCCTGCAAGCTACGGCGCAGTAACGCTTATATTTACATCAATTCTCTATACCATGCAGATATACACTGACTTTGCAGGATATACCAACATAATGATGGGTATTTCTGTAATGTTTGGCATTGATATTACACAGAACTTCAAGACTCCTTATCTTACAGAGAATATCGTTGAGTTCTGGAGATGCTGGCACATTTCCCTCAGTAACTTCCTTAAGGACTATGTGTATATTCCTCTTGGAGGCAACAGAAAAGGCTCTATCCGAAAAATCTTCAATATCATGATGGTATTTTTTGTGAGCGGAATCTGGCACGGCGTGGGAGTGACCTTCATAATATGGGGACTTCTTCACGGCGTATTCAACGTCCTTGCAGGCTACCTTAGAAAATCACCTGCGGCATTCCTTGTAAAAGGCATGAGCGGACGAGTTATAAATTTCCTTCTTGTATCCTTTGCATGGATATTTTTCCGCGCAAGCAGCATGGAAAATGCTACTGCCTTTGTAAAAGGAATGATTCCCTTTGTTAACCCGGCAGCTCTGACAGAAGGTCTTAAATTTGAAGAATCTCTTCTTCTTGGAATGGGAAGCTTTGAGTGGTGGCTTCTTGCTATATGCATGGCAGCGCTTATCGTCATGGATGTGATCGCCTACAGAAAAGATACTATTCCCCCTGAGGTGATTCGCCTTGACTTTGGCCTTATAAAAAGAGCAGTGTTCTTTACTGTATTTATCATCGTGATACTTATTTTTGGGAAATACGGATCCGGCGAAGAGATAAGAAGCTTCGTATATATGCAGTTCTGATCATGAGTGGCAACTACAAGCTCCCACAATACACACTTTTTAGGGCAGACCTCTGGCCGCCACAACACATAAACACACATAAACCAGCAAACAAGGATAAAAATGAGATCATTTATTGCTACAATTCTTAGTATAATAGTTATAATAACTGCCATATCCGTTTCCGATACTATACTTAAGGAACGGTCGGAGGCGGGAATCATTCAGGGCAGCGCACTGTATCATCAGCCAAAGAATACAATCGATGTTGCCATGATTGGTTCAAGTCATGTTCACTGCGGAATCAATACCGCATGCCTTTTTAATGACTACGGCATAACGGCCTATGACTATTCATCAGCTGAACAGCCCCTCTGGTGCTCTTATCATTACATAAAAGAGCTTTGCAAAAATCAGAGCCCCAAGGTAATTGTCCTTGATTTTTTCACTCCTGCAATTTATCAGGATGACTACGAAGATAAGTATTACTTCATGGATGATACTCTTTACGGCATGAAGTTTTCACTGAATAAGCTTCAGATGATGAACGTGGCTTTGGATGGTAATCTTGAGCTTATTGATAAATATTTCCCTGCCTATTTTGGATATCATGACAGATACGCTGATATCAAGGCAGAGGATGTGAAGGAAGCCTTTGAGTTTGACTATGAAGCCTTCAAGGGCTACAGTCCAAGGTTCCACAACCAGTCCTTCCAGACGCCGGTTCTAAGACTTGATGAAGAAAAGGCCCCATCTGATAAGTCTGTGGAATACCTTAATAAGATAATCGAATACACGGGAGAAAAGGGCATACAGCTCTACATTACAAGTGTCCCCTATGCCATAAATGACGGCAATGAAGTTATGGAGAATGAGGAAGATCTCAGATATAACTGGCTTGAGAAATATGTACTTGAACTCCAGGCAAATGGTGTAAGCCATGTTTATTACGACTACACCTTCAAGCATCCGGAGGATTTTGGAATTGACTACGAGGGCGGCTCAGATTTTTCTGACGGAAGCTCCCATTTGAATTATTATGGAAGTACAAAGTATACCAAGTACCTTGGACAGGACCTCAGAAGACTTTACGGCGAAGAACTGCTTCCTGATCATAGAGGCGATGAGCGCTATGAGACCTATGACAGACATGTTCTTGCCATAAAAAAACAGGTTGAAGAGGCAGGCTGGGAATGGAGGTAAAGCTTATGGCTACTGACAAAATGGTTTTGAAGCTGGAAGGCAGAATTGATTCAGGTAATGCTCACGAGTGGGAGGAGAAGCTTATCTCACTCCTTAAAAACAGTGGAGGCAGGAAGACTGTTTTTGATGCATCAGATCTGGAGTACATATCCAGTGCGGGACTTCGCGTTCTTATGAAAATTCGCAAGTTAATTGATGATGAGCTGACGATCATTGAGGTTTCACCTGATGTCTACAGCATTTTCGAGACCACAGGCTTTACTGAGTTATTCAACATCAAGAAAAAACTAAGAGTAATTTCACTGGACGGCTGCGAGAAAATCGGAAGCGGTTTCTATGGCACTGTCTATCGTATAGATCAGGATACAATCGTTAAGATGTATGATTCTCCTGATGCAATTCCCATGATTGAAAATGAAAAGAAGATGGCAAAGATGGCTTTTGTTAAGGGAATTCCCACAGCCATTTCTTTTGATATCGTAAAATCTGAGGATGGCCGCTACGGCTCTGTTTTTGAGCTCTTAAAATCAAAGAGCTTCAACGACATTGTTCTTGAACAGCCGGAGAGGCTTGAAGAGATTGAGAAAAAGCTTGCTGAGCTTGCCAAGATGGTTCATGGAACCGAGATGGAACCCGGAGTCCTTCCTCTTGCAAGAAATACCTTCCTTCATTATTTGGATAAAATAGAAAGCTATCTTGATAAGGAAACATCTGATAAGTGCCGCGGTATGCTTGAAGCACTGCCTGATGACCTTCACGTTATTCACGGGGATTACCACATGAAAAATGTGATGATATCAGATGATGAACCTATGCTTATAGATATGGATACCCTTTCTACAGGTCAGCCTATTTTTGATCTCCAGGCACTTTTTGTAAGCTACCGTGCCTATGCAGAGGATGAACCCGGAAATACAGAGCGGTTCCTTGGTATAACACAGGACATGGCAGATCACATTTGGGAGCACACCATAAGATATTATTTTGAAGACAAAAATGATAATGACATTTCTGTTATAATGGAGAAGGTAAAATTACTCGCATATATACGATTCCTTGGAATGGTGACTTCCGGCGTTGCAAAAAGAGAGGATCTTACAGCCATCAGAATCGAGCATACCGTAGCACATATTAAGGAGCTGGCTGCTAAATATGATGACTTTGATCTTGCACTGTGAATTCACCTAGGAGGGGAAGATGAGTAAAGACGTATTTTTAAGGCAGCATAAGTTGGCAGTACTTCTTGTTCTGTGGCGCATCCCCGGAGTTATTACATCATTTCTCGCAGCTATAGCCAGTAATTCCATGGTTGTTTGGATGGAGTTCATTGAGAACATAAGCATTGTTGTTCCGGGATTACTTCTTCTGGTAATTTCTGCGAAGCTTATGAAAAACCTCAAATTTATGTTCAACTATGGTACAGGCAAAATAGAGGCTATAACTGCCCAGACCTGTGAAATCTTTGATCTTGCAGGTCTTGGATGCGTATTGTTTTTTGCGGTGCATAAATTGATCCGCCCTGAGGAGGAAGGTAATCTTAAGCTGGCTCTTATTATCAGTGCATTTGGCCTTCTGATTGACTTTTTTATTTTGTATAGAGAAAAGCTGTTGTCAGAAAAAGAACACAGTCGTATTCTGCATACTGCATATCTTAGTGCCAAAAAGGAATTTGTTTTTGACTTTATCACAATCTTTACCCTGATCGTTGGCATATTATTCCATGATACTCTGTGGATAAGATATTTCTCACCTATGGTATGTATCATACTGGCAATCCCCTTTGCGGTGGTTGTCGCAAAGCACCTTAACAGCGCTGTGGTGGAGCTTGTGGATCTGACTCTGGATGAAGAGAGCCAGCTTAAGATAATTAAGGTATTAAACGAGTTTTACGATTCCTATGACCTCTTTGGGGATATAAAGAGCAGAGTCAACGGCAAGTACAAAAATGTCGATATATCGTTGCAATTTCGACCTGATATGACCTACAAAGAAATTAGAGAAGTCTCAACGCAGCTAAAAAAGCGTATAAATGAAGAGATAGAAAATTGCAATGTAAATATTAACATTATCTAAATTACGTTTTAAAACCAAACAATGTGAGGTAAAATTAGGTATATAATTATTTTTCGTTGAGAGGAGAGAACAAAATGACAATAAATAAGGACGTAAAGGGAAAAACATTAACTATCGCACTTGAAGGAAGACTCGACACAACAACAGCGCCCAGTCTCGAAGAAGAGGTCAACAGCTCTCTTGAGAATATCGAGGAGCTCACATTTGATTTTGCAAAGCTTGAATACATTTCTTCCGCAGGTCTTCGTGTTCTTTTGTCTGCTCAGAAAAAGATGAACAAGCAGGGCAAGATGATCGTGAAGAATGTCAGCGAAGAAGTCAGTAACCGGTTTTTCAGATATCCTTACTATCGAATGATTTTAGGAAAAGGGCGTATGAAAAAATTAGAGATTGAAGCTGATGTTAATCAGCTTAATGATGTTATGGCTTTCGTAGAAGAAAGTCTGGATGAGGCAGGCGCAACCCCTAAGACTGCTATGCAGGTCAATCTTGCGGTGGAAGAGATATTTGTAAATATCGCCCACTATGCATACAGTCCGGGGAAGGGCAATGCTACTATCATTTTGGATATAGATGAGGAAGCCGGTGAGTTATCTGTTCAATTCAGAGACAGCGGCGTTCCTTATAATCCTCTTGAGAAAGAGGACCCTGATATCACTGTTCCCGTTGCGGACAGACAGATCGGAGGTCTTGGTATTTTCATGACCAAGAAGGTCATGGATGATGTGATTTACGAGCATAAGGATGGGCAAAATATCCTTACTTTGAAGAAGAAATTATAATTATCTGTCCAAAATGTGGAAGGAGTAATAGCTTTGGTTAATTATAAAATGGTAGTATAATAATATTGTTTAAGAGCCCCTTTCTCATGGAAAAGGGCTCTTAAACAATATATATAGTCAGTAGAATCATTTGAAGTTTTTTGAGGGGGAACTAAAATGAAGAATGGCGGAGGTGGACTGGGCGTTAAGATATGCTCATTCATCGTAGACAAGAGGAATCTTTTTTTCCTTATCTATGCGATTTTGTGCATTTTTTCCGTGATAGCAAGGGGATGGGTAGGCGTAGAAAATGATCTTGCATTTTACCTGCCTTCTGACAGTGAGACCAGAAGGGGCCTCGATCTCATGGAAGAACAGTTTGTCACCTATGGCAGTGTAAAAGTAATGGTGGCGAATATCTCTTATGAGCAGGGGCTTAAGATTCAGAAAGATATCGAAGCTATCGACGGAGTCTTTTCCTGCGATTTTGATGATAAAAGTGCCCATTACAATAACGGTTCTGCGCTGTTTAGCATCACCTTTGATTATGATGAAAAAGAAGAACAGTGCCTTGTTTTATTGGATCAGGTAAAAGAGTATTTTTCCGGATATGATTCATATATATCCACTACCTTAGGCGATATTCAGGCTGAGCTTATCGACAAGGAAATGAATGTCATATCCGTGCTTGTAGTCATTATAGTTGTGGTAGTACTTGTTCTGACATCCCAGGCCTATGCTGAGGTTCCGGTGCTGCTCCTTACCTTTGGCTCTGCAGCCCTTGTGCAGATGGGCACCAATTTCCTTTTTGGTACTATCTCATTCGTATCCAATTCAGTCACAATAGTGCTTCAGCTGGCACTTTCAGTTGACTATGCAGTCATTTTCCTAAACAGATATAAAGAAGAAAAGGCAAAGCGTGATAATCGTGAAGCCTGTATCGTGGCTTTATCAAAAGCTATTCCCGAGATCACTGGCAGCTCGCTTACCACAATGGGCGGCCTTATTGCCATGCTGTTCATGCAGTTTGGAATAGGTAAGGATCTTGGTATGGTTCTAATAAAGGCTATCATACTTAGCCTTTTGTCAGTATTCCTTTTAATGCCCGGCATCATTATGCTTTTTGCGGGGCTTATGGAGAAAACCCAGCACAAAAACTTTATTCCTGAAATTCCCTTTGTAGGTAAATTTGCATATCTTACAAGGTATCTTATTGCGCCTGCATTCCTGGTGCTGATCATTTTCGCTCAGAAAATATCGTCAGGTACTCCCTATGTGTATGGCTACAGCCAGATAACACCACCCATTATCAACGATGTGCAGATAGCTGAAAACATGCAGAAGGAAACCTTTACGGCGGATAACATGATGGCATTGGTTTTCCCTGCTGGTGATTACGATAAGGAAAAGGCGCTTATTTCTGAGCTTGAGAATAATAAAAATGTAACCTCCGTTACAGGTCTTGCCAATACCGAAGCCCTTGGCGGTTACACTCTTACGGACAAATTAACTCCCAGACAGTTTTCTGAGCTTTTAAATATCGATTATGAAATCGCAGAGCTTGTTTATGCTGCCTATGCTCTGAATGATTCTGATTATGCCAAGGTTGTAAACGGGCTTGTTAACTACAGAGTGCCCCTTATAGACATGTTCCTGTATGTATATCAGGAGGTAAATGAGGGCTATGTGACCTTAAGTGATGAGCTTATGGACAAGCTAAGTGATGCGAACAGAATGATGAACTTTGGCAAAAAGCAGCTTCAGGGTGAAGAATATTCAAGAATACTTGTTTATTCAAGTCTTCCCCAGGAGTCCGATGATACCTTTGCTTTTATATCTGAGCTCCATGATATTACGGAAAAATATTATGACGAAGACAAGATCTATGTTGTCGGAGAATCTGTAAGTCAGCTTGACCTTAAAAAATGCTTTGCAAGAGACAATACTGTTACCAGTGTAATTTCGATACTTGCAGTTCTTGTGGTCCTTCTTTTTACCTTTAAATCCGCTGGAATGCCGGTTCTTCTTATTGCAGTTATTCAGGGATGTATCTGGATCAATTTCTCGATTCCTGCTTTGCAGCATGATAACCTGTTTTTCCTTGGCTATCTGATCGTAAGTTCCATTCAGATGGGTGCCAATATCGATTATGCAATTGTTATTGCAGGCAGATATACAGAGCTTAGAGGTACAAGAGGTAAGAGAGAAGCCATCATTGAGACAATGAATGTGTCCTTCCCTACGATCATTACCTCCGGAACAATGCTTGCAGTTGCAGGTATGCTCATCGGTAACATGACATCTGACTGTGCTATTTACGGCATAGGAAAATGTCTTGGAAGAGGTACAATAATCTCTATTTTTGTAACTATGTTCGTTCTTCCTCAGATACTTCTTGTGGGAGATAAGATCATTGAGCTTACTGCTTTTGTTATGAATAAACCTTTGCAGACAAGGCAGCTCTCAGGAATTATGCGAATTGACGGCTTTGTAAGGGGCAAAATTGACGGTAACGTAACAGGTGTTGTAAACGCAGTGGTTCGCGGAAATGTCAGCGCCTTCGTTGATAATGCCGAGGTTACAATGCTTGATGAAAATGAGATAGCTGGTGCCAAAGGCAGCGAAGTATCAGGACAGGAGGGCGTGTGACATGAAAAAGAGAATCGTAGCAGCCCTTCTTGCCATAACCATTATGAGTGCTTCTCCCATAGCTGTATTTGCGGAAGCTGTCGGTGATGAGCAGAGCGAAAATACAGAAAGCCTCTACACCACAGGCACTCAGGAGGATGCCGCGAATAATGCTGAGGATGTTGATCAGGATATCAGAGAAGAGATACAGGCGCTGATACCTGAGACCATCGAGGAGATCAGCATTGGAAGTGCAGAAGAATTACTTGATTTTGCTTCAAAATGCGCCCTTGATACCTGGTCTGTAAATAAGAAGGTTATTCTGACAGATGATATAAGTTTTGGCGGCAAAGAGTTTAGCGGCATTCCAACCTTTGGCGGTATTTTTGACGGGCAGGGACACAGCATAACCGGTGTGCAGATTACAAGTGGCCTGTCCTATGCGGGACTTTTTGTCCATGTTCAGAAGACAGGTGTCATCAGGAACCTGAATTTTATCGGCTCTGTGATCCCGGAAGGAAATACAACGATCATTGGAGGAATAGCGGGAGATAATAGCGGAAATATAAGCAATTGTTCCTTTAACGGAGTAGTTAAAGGAAATGACTATATAGGCGGCGTTGCAGGTATCAATGAGCTTACAGGTAAAATCGATCACTGCACCAGCGATGGCTATATAAGCGGCGTCCATTTTACAGGCGGAATAGCGGGATTAAATGAAGGAGACATCGAGAACTGTACAAACAAAGCCTTTGTAAATACCACCAATACCGACACTGAGATCACAATCGATTCCTTTGAGAAGCTGACAAGCTTTATCAACCTGATCAAAGACGGTTTTGGCCATGAGAGAGATGTTGCAAAGGAGAGCGTCACTGTCTATGACACAGGCGGAATAGCAGGACAATCCATAGGAATCATCTCCCGCTGCATCAATGACGGAGAGATAGGCTATGATCATGTTGGTTATAACGTGGGCGGAATTGCAGGAAGACAGTCGGGCTATCTTTTGAAATGCTCCAACAACGGACTTATAAAAGGAAGAAAAGATATAGGCGGAATCGTCGGTCAGGCTGAGCCCTACATAACAGTTGACTTAAGCTCTGATATTGCAGCTCAGCTTCAGGAGTCTGTATCAAAGCTCCATGACTGTGTCACCACTACTTTGCAGGATGCCAAGTCACAGTCAAATACCATATCCGAAAGACTTGCCGTAATACAGAAATTCACTGCAGGTGCAGTGGAGGATACCAGATACATTGCTGCAGGTGTTGTTGATTTTGCAAATGGGGTATCCGCAGGTGCAACAGAAGCCTTTTCAAGAGTTGACTATGTGCTTGAAGAAACATCAAGACAGGACGGAACCTTTGATAAGGTCAGCGAAGGCATGGAAGAAATAGGCGAATCCTCGATGGATATAGCTGACGTAGGCGATGATGTAGATATTGAAATGTATATCGAGAATGAGGATGAGCTGAGGCAGTACACAGAGGCAAAAACAATCCTTGAATCCGCAACTGCCCAGTACACTGAGCTAAGGAAAAGATCCCAAAGGGTTTTCTATAACCTTGCTATTGCAAACAGCAAAGCCCTTTTTGATACGGCAGCGGATGTTCAATATCGCTATGCCAATGATTCGGTAGAAACAGATTTTGGTTCCTGGAGTGAAAGTGACATCGGAACAGGACTTAATTCTGACATGAATGGTTCCTGGGAGCATTCGGATGGAAGAGCATTCCCTCAGGATAAAAATGAGGATGACAACAGTCTCCACAAGATGGCACAGGTCAAGGCAGACGCTGATGGAATCAGATATGCAACTGATAACTATGTCAATCCCATAACCGGTGAGAAGGGCAATTATGCTGATGACATAGCAACTGCAACAGCGACGATTCTTGGCATCTATGAAAAACATCTGCCTGAGATGACAGATGATGTGAGAAGTGATGCCCAAAGTGCCATGAATGATTTAGATGAAGCTACGGATGCTTTTGCATCAGCCAGCGACCAGACCAAAGACATTCTTGCTGAGGTAGCTGGAAGAGGTTCTATAGGCTTCCCTCAGTTTTCTCCGGAATATAAAGCCAGAACCGCAAGCCTTGCAGATAATATGCAGGGGATGAACGACAACTTCGGATTATTGAACAGTGAAGTCAATAACGCAACCGGTGTACTGGTGGACGACCTCCAGGATATCAATGATCAGTTCACAAATATTCTGGGGCTTTATACAGATGCCATAGACGGAGTTTTAGATAAAGATTACACGGAAGTATATACTGATACATCCTACGAAGCAGTAAATGATACAACTGATGCCACAATAGATTCCTGCCTGAATTACGGAGAATGCAAGGGAGATATAAGTGTTTCCGGAATCGCAGGAACCATGGCGATAGATTATGACTTTGATCAGGAGGGCGTAATAACCGGTCTTAAGAACAATTCGATTCTGGCTTCATATATCACAAGATGTGTTCTTAGGGGCAATAAGAATTACGGTGACATTACATCTCTTAAGAATAATGCAGGCGGTGTTTGCGGACTTCAGGAGATGGGTACCATTTATAATTGCGGAAGCTTTTCAAAGGTGGCATCAACTTCAGGAGAATATGTAGGCGGAGTTGCGGGATCATCTCTTTCACACATAGTAAAGTCCTATGCAAGAGGCGAGCTGGACGGAGACAACTATGTGGGCGGAATCGCAGGAAATGCAATGCATCTGCAGCAGTGCCTTAGCATAGTAACTGTTGGCGAAGCCAAAAATTGGTATGGAGCTATCGCAGGTCATGTGGATGATAAGGGTGAAGTCAGGGATAACTTTTTTGTAAGTGATGACCTTGCAGGAATTGACAGAGTAAGCTATTCACTTAAGGCAGAACCTGTAAACTACAAAGCTGCCATGGGAATCAAGGATGTTCCCTATGAGTTTGAGACTCTTAATGTCAATTTCATTGTAGAGGATGAGGACCTTGAAGATGGCAGCAAGAAGGTAGGTCAGATTGTTAAAAAGTATGGCGAATCCATTTCGCTCCCTGAGTATCCCAAGGTGGATGAAAAGGAAGGCTTCTATGTAACCTGGGATATCGACGGAGTAGAGAGAATTGTAAATGATATCACCATAACCGCTAAGTACAACCGTTACAGGACCACCATTGCCCAGGATAGTGAAACCGAAGGCTTCTATCAGTCAGAGCTTTTGGTAGATGGCATGTTCAAGGATAACGAGAAGCTATCTGTGGAGAGAACCGTTACCTACGATCCAAACTTAGATTCATCCGAGGAAGAGCATTACTATGAGACTCTGAAGGTGAAAATTCCCTATGATGGCTCCGATGTCCATCAGATCAGATTCAAACCACTGCACGAATATGCACAGGTAGCCGATCTATTACCTGTAGATGCTTTGAAGGAATTTGATCTATATCTTCTTGATGGAGATAAGAGCACGCTTCTTGAGAAAAAAGGCCAGATGGGTGGCTATTCTCTTTATGAGGTTAAGGGTAATGAATTTGTTCTTGCCATGGGAGCAGCCAATATAGATAAGGTCTCCATCTGGTTTACCAGAATACTTGGCGGCATTATCATAGCTTTGGTGGTTCTTATAATACTGATCATCATTGTAATCTGGAGAAACAAAGGTAAACTTCCCAAGTTCCTCGGCGGAGTTAAGACCAAAGTCTCCAAGAAGATTGAGAGTAAAGAGCAGATTTTCTATGACGATTCTCAGGATGATGAGCTTAAAAAAGAACTGGAGGAATACAAGGAGAAGTTTCTTAAGAAGATAGATAATAAGGAGGGAAAGACAGAAGAAAAGACAGAAGATAAGGCAGTAGTTGAGGAAACACTTTCTGAAAACAAGGAAGAGAACGAGGTAGTTGAGGAAATACCTTCTGAAAGTAAGGATGAAGTAAAAGAGGATTCGGAAGAATCCGATAATAAAGAAAGCGAGGAGTAAAAATGGAATTTGATATTCAGTACCTGCTATTGTTACAGAATTTGAGAAATGCCACAGGCGGTATTTTTGATGAGTTTTTTAATGCCATATCAAAATTCGCTGTGGATGTTTTACCATTTCTGCCCTTTGTGGTCTTTTGGGGAGTAGATAAAGCATGGGGATATTTTTTCCTGACCACACACTGGTTTAGCGAACTTATAAATGGCGTCATCAAACTTACAGTGTGCGCATATCGTCCCTGGATCCGCTCTGATCTGATTGAGCCTGCCGGGGATTCCAAGGTTGCGGCAACAGGTTATTCTTTCCCGAGTGGACATACAAAGTCCGCAACAACTCTTTATGGCGATGTCTTTGTATGGCAAAAGGATAAGCGCAAATGGCTTGCAATTACCAGCGCCGTACTTATCGTCCTGACAGGATTTTCAAGGAATTTCCTTGGGGTTCATACACCTCAGGATGTAATTGTAGCAGCCCTTGAATCAATACTTATAATCTTCATTGTGTACAGAGTGGCTAAGAGAGTTGAAGGCGATGAGAAAACCTTAGACATTCTCACACTGCTTGGTGTTGTTTTTGTTGTGGCAGCCCTTATATATATTCAGGTAAAACCTTACCCCATGGACTATGATGCAGCGGGAGCGCTTCTAGTTGATCCGTCCAAGATGATGAATGACTGCTTCAAGGCAGCAGGAGCTTTTCTCGGATTCCTGATAGGAAGCTACGTGGACAGACATTATATTCACTACGAGATTCCTGTTGGAGCCAAGAACCTTCCAATGCTGGTTTGTGTCGGTGTTGCCATAACCTTTGGCTGGAAAGAGTATTTTGGACCTGCCACCGTTGGAGCTGCCTTTGGCGGACATTGGGGCAACTTTATCGCAAGGCTTATAATGCTGCTGTTTGCAATGATCTGCTGGCCTTTGGTAATACAGAAAGAAGCAAAAAATTAAAAAAAAATTAATAAAATTAGTATCTTGTTGGACATCTGATGGACAATATAATTTATAATAATTTTAGAAATTGATTTTCTTATGAGAACGATTGTCAAATTAGATCTGGGGGGATAGTGATTATGACAATGGAAAGACTTGAAAACTTCGTACTGCTTTTAATGGTAGTAGGAATGATCGGAATGCTTTATGTATTCTTTTGATTCATACATAATGTTTCGATTGAGGGATTCACGGCAGCCTTAAATGGCTGCCGTTTTTCATGTTTTTCGAAAAAAGGGAAAATTAATCAATATTTTATAACCTACAACCTCAAAATCCTTGATAATATCAGCAATTTTTAGTAAAATCCTTGTGTAGTGCGTAGTAATGGATAAAAATTTATCATTCTATAGTAAACACTAACAATAAGGAGGTACTTATGATTTACTCAACAGAGGTAAAAAATATGTGTCCCGTAACACAAGGGGTACATCATGGTGCTGCTCCCATTCCTGAAGAGGCTAAGTGGGTTCAGTCCAAAGAGATTAAGGACATTTCCGGTTATACACATGGTATTGGCTGGTGTGCTCCTCAGCAGGGTGGCTGTAAGCTTTCCCTTAACGTTAAGGAAGGTGTTATCCAGGAGGCACTTGTAGAGACTATCGGATGTTCCGGTATGACTCACTCAGCAGCTATGGCAGCTGAAATTCTTCCCGGTCTTACAGTTCTTGAAGCGCTCAATACAGACCTTGTATGTGACGCTATCAACACAGCTATGAGAGAGCTGTTCCTTCAGATTGTATATGGTAGAACACAGTCTGCATTCTCAGAGGATGGACTTCAGATTGGTGCCGGTCTTGAGGATCTTGGTAAGGGATCACGTTCAATGGTTGGTACTACATATGGAACACTTGATAAGGGACCTCGTTATCTTGAGCTTACAGATGGTTACATCACAGACCTTGCTCTTGATGAGAACGACGAGATCATCGGATACAAGTATGTTAACTTCGGAAAGATGATGGACTTCATCAAGGCCGGCGACGATGCTAACACAGCTATGGAAAAGGCTAAGGGTCAGTATGGTCGTGTTGCTGATGCAGCTAGATTCATCGATCCCAGAAAACAGTGATATAGGTAAGGAGGAAAAAATAATGGCTTTATTTGAATCATATGAAAGAAGAGAGCCCCAGATCCTGGCTTGCCTTAAGGAGTATGGAATCTCTTCCATCGAAGAATGTAAAGATATTACAATGGCAGCAGGCATTGATGTTTACAGCCTCATCGAAGGCATTCAGCCTATCTGCTTTGAAAATGCTAAGTGGGCTTACACAGTAGGCGCTGCTATCGCAATCAAGAAGGGTTGCCGCAAGGCTTCCGAGGCTGCTGCAGCTATCGGTATCGGCCTTCAGGCTTTCTGCATCCCCGGTTCTGTTGCTGACCGCCGTAAGGTAGGTATCGGCCATGGTAACCTTGGTAAGATGCTTCTTGAAGAGGACACAGAGTGCTTCGCATTCCTTGCTGGTCACGAGTCATTCGCAGCAGCTGAGGGTGCTATCGGTATCGCAGAGAAGGCTAACAAGGTTCGTACAAAGCCTCTTCGCGTTATCCTTAACGGTCTTGGAAAAGACGCAGCACAGATCATTTCCCGTATCAACGGCTTTACTTATGTAGAGACCAAGTACAACTACTTCACAGGTGAGGTAGAGGAAGTATTCAGAAAGTGCTATTCAAAGGATGCAAATTCACCTCGTGCAAAGGTTAACTGCTACGGCGCTAACGATGTACAGGAAGGTGTTGCTATCATGTGGAAGGAGAACGTTGACGTATCTATCACAGGTAACTCAACTAATCCTACAAGATTCCAGCATCCCGTTGCAGGTACATACAAGAAGGAGCGTACTGAGGCTGGTAAGAAGTACTTCTCAGTTGCTTCAGGTGGTGGTACCGGACGTACACTTCATCCCGATAACATGGCAGCAGGTCCTGCTTCCTACGGTATGACAGATACTATGGGTCGTATGCACTCAGACGCTCAGTTCGCTGGTTCTTCATCAGTTCCCGCTCACGTTGAGATGATGGGTCTTATCGGCGCTGGTAACAACCCGATGGTAGGTATGACTGTTTCTACAGCCGTTTCCATCGAAGAAGCTGCAAAGGCTGGTAAGTTCTGATCTCGATAACTTGCTGAGGTTTTCTCGAAGCTAGTTAGCGAGACCGTTCAACCGAACGAAGAGAGGTTGAACTTCCTTGTGAAAATCACTTAGCGAGGTTCTGTCGAGCTTAGTGAGTGTGGTCGTTCGGGCGAGCATGAAGTGCGAGAGCCGAACTACCTTGTTAAATAACTTGCTGAGGTTTTCTCGAAGCTAGTTAGCGAGACCGTTCCGTCGAGCGATAGCGAGAGCGGAACTTCCTAATGAAGGATGTTATAGAGCCCTCACTCCTGGTGGAGTGAGGGTTTTTTCTGTTTGGTTGAGTCATCTTAGGGTATTGGGGATTGTCATAAGAACAGGCAAGTGACTATTTCTTTGACTCATATCGCGGGCTCTGCCCACACCCGTCCTCGCCGGAAGGCAGGCCAGCAAGCATGCTTGCTGACCTGGGGGTTAGGATAATCCGAGAACCTTATGCCAAGGAACTTTCGCGGCATATCCTCGCGCGAGTAGTTCAATAGAACATGGAATGCTAGGAATGCTGAGGACTTCTGCGGCGCATCACTGCTCGGAGGCGCTGTGGTATTTCACGGTTTCCTTGACAACGGTTCCGCTCCGAAATTACAGTGGAGGCCTTTAAATAAGTGCGCTGCTAAGAGTGCTAAAGGCGGGATTACATCGCAGAAGCTATTATTTGGATGCATCGCGGTAATTGAAATCTTGGATTACATCGAAGTAGCTTGATTATGGGCTACGCGATGTAATTGAAGAAATTTGAAAGGCTGAATTACATCGGAGGAGCTGTTGGATGGATGATACGATGTAATTTAATAACATGATTACATCGGAGGAGCTTCAGGACAGGCTATGCGATGTAATGTAAGGCGACGAGAAGGTTCAAATTACATCGACATGATTCGAAAATGGGTGTTTCGATGAAATTGGATATATTGTTTACATCGACATGGCTTGAAAATAGGCGCAGCGCAGCTTTCGATAACTTGAATCTCGGTCAAATCTCATACGAGAAGATGGTTTACAGAGGGCTAACGCGGTGAAATAGGCCTGAAAGCAGTGGAAATCGCCGCGCGGTTCTCGTTTATCGTTTAAAACAAAACTAAATTACGATAATCCGCACGGCGAAAATGCCTTGAAAACATCTCAAATCACCGCGGCGAGATTTTTTTAGCTGCAAGGAAGGAATCTCATTGTGGTTTTTCATCTTAGTAGATATTCTATTCTGTAGACAAAATGATCATGAGGAATCCCTTTCCACAACGGGAGTGTGGGATTTTTTATCCTTCCAAGCAAGACAAATTCTAAAATCTTTCGAAAGAAAGTACGAAAAGCAGCCCATTTATGCACGCTTTGTGATACAATATAAAATGCATTAAAGTTTTGTTATTGATTCGGGGGTAATTTCATGATTTTTAAGAAAAGAATAGTAGCTGGCATTATGGCTGCATCACTTATTTTCACATCAGTACCGGGAGTAAGTGCGAGCGCAGCGACCAAGCTGACTTATAAAGATCTCTATGTTAAGACCATTACATTTGAGAAGAATGCAGTTCTGCCTACATCGGATGCTTCATCATCGGCGACTACACCTGACGCATCTGGAGCAGCATCAAGCGGTGCATCAGCTCAGACAGGATTTGCGGATCCTACTAATGGAACAGGCGCAGCTTCTACAGATGTAGAGCAGCCGGAGATACAGAATGAGACCATTAAGGTTATGAATGGAATGCAGTTCGTCATTTCCACAACCAGATATGGCAAGCTTGTTAACACAAAAAAGAACAGCAAGAACTTCAAGTACAAATCTTCTAATAAGAAGATTGCCAAGGTTGATAAGAATGGTAAGGTAACCACTCTTAAGACAGGTAAGTGTGATATCACAATCACCAACAAATCAGATAAAGAACAGTTCATTCTTCACCTCAACGTTGTTAAGCATGTAAAGGTTAAGAGCATCAAGCTTAATAAGACAGAGAAGAATTTCAAGAAGACAGGTAAGACCTTCACTCTTAAGGCTACGATCAAGTACACCTCCAAGAAGACCGGTGATGTTCCGGTTTGCTGGAAGTCTTCTAATACCAATGTGGCCAAGGTTGATGAGTATGGTAAGGTTAAAATTGTAGGCTATGGACTTGCGTATATTACATGCAGTGCAGGTTCCAATAAAAAATCAGCCAACTGTAAGATAAAAGTCATTGATCCCAAGAATCCCAGCAGAGGATTTGGTGGTGATGGCGAAGGCGGAACAACAGGCGGAAGACCTACCTACAACACAGGTAAGGTAGTAGATATTTCCAGTCATAACGTTGTTTCAGATTGGGAGAAGCTCAGAGAGAATGCAGATGCTGTAATCATCCGTATCGGATACAGAGGCTACGGCTCAGGCAGCATCGTTCAGGATAGCAGCTTCGCAAGCAATGTTTACAACGCACAGCAGTACGGAATTCCTTACGCAGTATACTTCTTTACCACAGCTGTTTCAGAAGCTGAGGGACGTGAAGAGGCTGATTGGATCGCTAACAGAGTAGGCGGAATGAATCTCTGCTTCCCTGTATTTATCGATACCGAGTATTGTAACGGCGAGCACAACGGACGAAGTGATGGATTGTCACAGGGTGCAAGAACTGCAGCAGTTGGCGGTGCTTGCTCACAGCTCCAGGGAAGAGGCCTTGAGGCAGGTGTATACGGTTCCACATGGTGGCTTAATAACCGCGTAGACATGGGCAGCCTTCCTTATAATGTATGGGTTGCACAGTATGGTTCAACCTGTACATATGGCGGAGGAAAGCTCCTTTGGCAGTACACATCATCAGCTCCCGGCTATGGTGTAAAGACAGGCGGACGTGAGTGCTGCGACGTATCCTACTGGTACGACTAATAAAACCGGGCATAGCAGATAAGTCATAAAAAGCACAGTATGTGAAAAAGTTAATATGAAAATCTAAGCCTCAGGTACATCGGTGCCTGAGGCTATATTAAAGGTTAAAGGGGAATTACATGAATCAGGATTTGTTGGGGAACATTTATAACGACTTTTTTGGACCGGGGTCAGGCGGAGATGGTAAGCCTCCCGTATTTGATGATCCAAATAAAGAAAAGGAGATTAAAGAGCGCGTAGAGAAGGACTTTAAAAATGAGAAGGACAGCTCCGGTGTTAACGGACCGGAATTATCCTTTGGTGATGAAGGTAAGTCAGCACCGGATAAAAATCCGGATATACTTTCAGGGGAGAAAAAACATTATCAGGATGCTGATGAAGCCTTAAGAGAAGCAAGAGCACTGTTTAACTCAACGCATTTTGCTAAGAACATTACTGAAGGGAATGACACAGGAGCTTTAACACCCCAGAACGACCAGACTCCTCAGTCCGGCGCACCACAGATGCAGATGGCAACTTCAGCTCCCGTAGAGCCAAAGCCCCAGGAGCCTGAGACAGATCCCATGGATGATTTAAATGCTCTTATCGGTCTTGCCTCTATCAAACATGATGTTAAGGAACTTACAGATTTTGCCAAGGTTCAAAAGCTTCGTAAAGACGAAGGTATGAAGGCTGTTCCTGTTTCACTTCACCTTGTATTTACAGGTAATCCCGGAACAGGTAAGACCACAGTAGCAAGAATCATTTCCAGAATCTACAAGCAGATAGGCGTTCTTTCCAAGGGACAGCTTGTTGAGGTTGACAGATCAGGACTTGTTGCAGGCTACGTTGGACAGACAGCTCTTAAGACTCAGGAAAAAATCAACGAAGCTCTCGGCGGCGTTCTTTTCATAGACGAAGCTTATTCACTTTCTCAGGAGAATGACGCTTTCGGTCAGGAAGCAATTGATACGATCCTTAAAGCAATGGAGGATCACAGAGATGATCTCGTTGTAATCGTTGCCGGCTACACAGAGCCCATGGAGAAGTTCATCAACAGCAATCCCGGCTTAAAGTCCAGATTCAATAAGTACATTGAATTCCCGGATTATTCAATCGATGAGCTTGAAGCTATCTTCAACATGAACTGCAAAAAGTACGAGTACGAAGTGGAAGAGGATACAGCTAAGCATATCCGCGAGATGATCACAGCAAGGAAGCTTGAGAGAACTGAGAACTTCGCAAACGCTAGAGAAGTGCGAAATCTCTTCGAGGAGATCGTAACCAATCAGGCCAGAAGAATTGCAGAGATCGAGTCACCTACAGCAGACGACATCAGACTTATCAAATCTGAGGACCTTATGGAAAAAACAGAGGATGAGACTAAGAAAGATGAAGGACCTGCTGAGGAGACTGCAGAAAATAAAGAAGCAGCCGAAACCACTAACGAATCAGTAGAGACTGAAGTGCCAGAGGAGACAGCTGCCGATGTAGAATCTGCTTCAGAAGCAGAGGATGTACAAAACGAAGAATCCGCTTCAGACAGTTCCGAACTTGAAGACGTGCTTCCCGAGGAACTTGCCGACGATAGTGATGGTGGGTCCGAGGAGGAAGACCATCAGGACAGTGGCGATTCTGATCTTGCCACCGAATAAAATAGCGATCAATGTAACAGATCCATCAAATCCCATTCGAACAAATTTGAATGGGATTTTTTTTAGCAATCTTTCACTGATAATAACAGGAAGAGCATCATAAGGTGCAACTCCCATATCGGCATTCATGTAGAAAGACGCTGCGATTACAAAACACAAAAGAGCAAGTGCAAATACGATTGCTCTGTAGGGCCATGTGGTAAAAATATACTCAGGTATTATCTGTTTCCAAAGCCATCCAAAGAACTGAGCTATATATCCGATGAAAACCATGTTTGCTACAGTTCCGGGACCTATAAGGTTCCTTGCATACAGGATTACAAGAATGAAAAGAACCAGATTAAGTCCAAGCTGCCATGTTCCAAGACCGATGCCAAGTCTGTTTGAAAGGGTTACGTTCATGAATGTACAGGGGTCAGTTCCAAGATCAACCTTTATAAGGAATGAGAGGAAAAATCCCATGAGAAAAACTCCAATCGACATAACCGCAAGTTTCTTTTTAAATAAAGGATCCTTAGTGAATCTATCTAACAAAGCCATACTGAACCTTCTTTCATATCTATATTCATTGCAAAAACAGAACGCTAAAATATGACCTGTTTTCTGCATGCGACCTTACTAATTTAGAGCATTTTGAAAATATTGTAAAGTATTAGTTAAAGAGTCTTAAAAAACAATTAAATCATTCACAAGGGTTATATGCGCTGCGATTTTTATAGTATTATACAATTACAGATAATAAGGGGAATTTCGATGAATATTTATTTATGTGGCGTTAATGAAACGCTGTCAGAGGCTATAGATAATATCAATAAAAACGATAAAGAAGGCAGAACTTTTGCCTTAGACGAAGAGAAGGACAGGTGCTACGTGGGAGATGAGAAATTCAGGGAAGCGCCTGTGATAATCAATTATCACAACACTTATTATGCACCTACGTTAGTATCTGCAAATTGAGGGGAATATGCTTAGAAACGAAGAAATAGATCAATTGACAGGACTGTCAAATCTGTATTCATTCAGGGCAAAAGCGCAGAAAATGATAGACGATCCGGAGCTTAGGAAGAAGGATCTGGTTATCATCTATTTTGATGTGGAAAATTTTAAAGCCTACAATGCCAAATTCGGTTTTGAGGCAGGAGATCGCTTTTTACAGAATATGTCAAAAAGCATCAAGAAGATTTTTCAGGAGCTTTTGGTTGCAAGATTTTCAGATGATCATTTCGTTGTACTGGCCTATGCTAACTCCATAGAGGCCAGAATTAATGATGTCTACAGAAGAGTCAAGGGCTACAATCCCGATGCAGACGTACAGATGAAGGCCGGAGTCTACGAGCTTGAATACGACGACTCTGATATAAGTATGGCATGCGACAAGGCAAGGATGGCTTGTGCCAGCATTAAAAACAGCTATGATGTCATCGTTCGCGTCTATGACAAAGAGATAGGCAACAGAATAAACCTCGCTAACTACATCATGCATAACGTAAATGAAGCGATACTCAAAGGCTATATAAAGGTGTACTATCAGCCCGTCGTAAGAGTATTAAGCGGTAAAATATGCGGTTTTGAAGCTCTTGCAAGATGGATAGATCCTGAGCATGGATTTCTTATGCCCAGTGTGTTCATTCCTATTCTGGAG
This sequence comes from Butyrivibrio sp. AE3006, assembly GCF_000424165.1. Taxonomy (NCBI): domain Bacteria; kingdom Bacillati; phylum Bacillota; class Clostridia; order Lachnospirales; family Lachnospiraceae; genus Butyrivibrio; species Butyrivibrio sp. AE3006. The sequence continues at coordinate 105,025 of NZ_AUJJ01000001.1, forward strand.
GATGCACATCTTATCTACAAGCTTGATGCCTTTGTGGTAAGGCAGGTCTGCGAGGATATTAAAGAGTTTACAGGGCAGGGATATAAAGCATTTCCTGTTTCTGTCAATTTTTCCCGTGCGGATTTCCATCAAAGGGATATGTACCGCGTAGTTAATGAAGCGGTTACAAGTAATGATATTCCCAAAAGTCTTATTCATATCGAGATTACGGAAAGCGCTCTTGAAGATGAATCCGGCATTCTTAAGGGTACCATGGACAAATTCAGACAAGGCGGATATCAGGTCTGGATGGATGATTTTGGCAGCGGATATTCTTCATTCAATCTGCTTAAGGACTACGAATTTGATGTCCTTAAATTCGATATGAAATTCCTTCAGGATTTCGCATCAAAACCCAGAGAGACTGCGATTTGGGAAAATATAATAAACATGGCGGAAGAGATCGGCATACAGACTCTGGCTGAGGGCGTTGAGACCCTCGAAACCTGGGACTTTTTAAAGCGCGTTGGATGTGAAAAGGCGCAGGGGTATTTCTTTGGAAGACCCATGAGTAAAGAAGAGGTGGTTGATTATCTTGATGAGTACGGCGAAAAGGCATTAGGAGACAGTTCTGCGGAACCAAGATATCAGGACCTTCTAAATGATGATAATGCGATTTTGCTGGAAGAAGATACTACTGAAACTCTCGAAGAACAAAAAGCAAGTCTGGCAGAGGAACTGTATATGTCCAATTCAGAGATGTACACAAAGCTTGCAGCCAAAGGCTTTGCCGCGCTTTTGGAATACAATTCCTATTCTCAGTTCCAGAAGTATTCATTTTTCATAGTGGCTGATCTGACAAACGATAAGCTTTTAAACCTGCATCTTAGTAAGCAGAGGAAGATTCTCGATAAGCGCTATCGTTCTGAAGATTCCTATGAAGACATGATCGATGAGATTGTAAGAGATACAGTTATCCAGGAAGAGAAAGGTGATGTCTCTACATTCTTTAACAGAGACAGGCTTGTTCTTGCTTATCACAGCGGAATATCAAGCGATGATATTGAATTTCACAGAATCGCCAATGTAAAGGTTGCACCCAGATGGACTCATACCACCTATGAGATAGTGGAGGAAGATGGAAAGCTTGTTGCTTACTTCCTGTCCTTCGATATAGATGAATACAAAAAGTCCAAGGAACTGGTAACGCAGATGGCGGAAAGAGACACCCTTACAGGTCTCTATAACAGGCATACTGCGGTTCCGCTTATCAGAAACAGACTCTACAGACGTCAAAAGGGTAAGGCAGCGATGATCATGATGGATGTAGATGAATTCAGAGATATCAATGACAGGTTTGGACATCTTGCGGGAGATGAGGTCCTAAGGAGAATAGCCGCAAGGCTTGATGAAATTTTTGGAAGAGATGGAATAGTCTGCCATATCGATCAGGACGAGTTCCTTGTGTTCGTGGAAGATGTGGAGGAGAGTGATCTTAAAAACCGAATAGACAGATTCAGCGGTAATGTTTTTGAAGTCAGGTTCCACAACGATCTGATTCCATTTACTGTGTCCTGCGGTTATGTAATTCATCCCGATCATGGAAGAGGATATCATGATCTTTACAGAAAGGCAGATGCAGCCCTTTGCAATGCCAAGAGCCATGGTAACGGTCTTTCACAAAAGTATGATGAGGGTTAAAGCAAAGAGGAAATAAAGAGAATGTCAGAGGCAAGAAAAGAGAGCATAAAAAGGCATTTTGTTTTATTTATAATGCTGACGCTCTGTACGGTAATCACGATTAAAAACAATATCCATATTGATAGCGGCGATGACATGACGACATTTCAGTATTTTGCTGTGTATCTCTTCAAGTTTTCACCTATAATTGTGCTGTCTGCAACTGAAGGTGTTATTCCTTCTATTATTTCATGTCTGATTCTTTTCGTTTCAAAAACAATGGTAAATCAAGAACTTGCCTTTACAACGGCAATCTATATAGTGGGTGGAGCAGTGACCTACTATTGCACTATGGCAGGGATGTTTGCCAAAAAGCGCAAGGCTCTCATTATGATGTTTGTTTATATGGCTCTCTATGGAAGCGTATGGGGCGGCGTACTTGGAATATTGGCAGGCAGGGGATTTATGGAATTTCTGCCATCAAGAAGTATTTTTTATTTCCTGAATGAGTTTCCGGAAGCCTTCGTTGCTGTAGCTATCATATATATTACTTTTGGCATTGCGCCTAATAAGGTTAAGGGGTTGTTCTTCTGTGGCGTTTTCTATAGATCGGATGTGGATCCCTTTAGTAAAAAAATCGCGGATATTCGCAACTCTAAGCTGAGCCGTGCGGTAAGTATGACCATTTCCATACAGGCAATAGTACTTGGTATCTGCGCTGCAGTTTATGCCAACACTCTTATACCCGGTATGCAGAGAACCGCCAATGGTGCGGAGAGTCCTGAGGTCACAGCTATTATTCAGGATATAGACTGGAACAGCGTCAGCAATGCCATCATATTGGAGCAGCACGTAAGTGATATAGAAAAGGTCAGAAACCTGAATTACGGAGTGTTTGTTTTTACCGGGCAGACGCTGATTTTTGATACGAAGCTCATCATGCTGATTCTGATAGTAATTATTCCCATGAGTGTAATTGCCAATCAGTTTGCTCAAAGCAGAATCTCGCAGCCAATACAGAGGGTGGCGGATGCTGTCGGAGCCTTTTATGAATTTGGGGCGTCGAAGCTTGATGATAATCTAAACAGACTGCAAAATCTGAACATTACAACCGGGGATGAGATTGAGTACATGTACCGGACCTTCGTAAAAACGGCGGAGACCATGGTCCAGTATGTAAAAATGATCCAGGCACAAAGGACTTTGGCTGACGAGCTGAGAGCGCAGCAGATGGCCAATGAGGCAAAAACCAATTTCCTATCCAGTATGTCCCATGAGATAAGGACGCCTATCAACGCCATGCTGGGCTTTAACGAGATGATTCTAAGGGAGAGTAAGGATCCTGAGATCACCAAGTATGCGTCAAATGTTAATAATTCCGGCAAACATCTGCTGGGGCTTGTTAATGATATTTTGGATTTCTCCAGAATAGAAGCGGGTAAGACAGAGATCATTCCTGTTGAGTATGACCTCAGTTCCATGATAAATGACCTTATAAATACCACCAAGGTAAGGATGAAGGGTAAAAATCTTGAGCTGAAAACTAATATTTCAACGGAGCTCCCGCTGATACTTATGGGTGATGAGATCAGAATAAAGCAGTGTGCAATGAATCTTCTGACCAATGCCATAAAGTATACCAATGAAGGCAGCATCACTTTTTCTGTTGATCACAGGAAGGTTGATGATGAAACAATATCCCTGAGAATCAGGGTTAAGGACACAGGAATCGGTATAAAAAAAGAGGATATGGAAAGACTCTTTGCTCCCTTTGAGAGAATCGAGGAGAGTAAAAACAGGACCATCGAGGGTACCGGCCTTGGAATGAATATCGTCAAAAAGCTTCTGGCACTTATGGATTCAAGACTTCTTGTCAGCAGCCAGTATGGCCAGGGAAGTGAGTTTTCCTTCAGTGTAAAGCAGAAGGTTCTTAACTGGAATCCCATCGGTGATTTTGCAGCCACCTATGAGGAGACACTTATGGGGCAGGCTACTTACCACGAGAGCTTCCATGCACCTGATGCAAGAATACTTGTTGTTGATGATACCCTTGCCAATCTTACGGTTATCCAGGGACTGCTTAAGTCCACCCAGGTAAAGGTGGATCTTGCTGAAAGTGGCTACGAGGCTTTGGAAAAGGTCTGTGCGAATAAGTACAATATTATTTTCATGGATCACAGAATGCCCAAGATGGACGGAATCGAAACTCTTCATGCCATGAATGAAATGGAAGAGAACATAAATAAGGATGTTCCTGTTTATGCTCTGACCGCCAACGTAATAAGCGGTGCCAGAGAGATGTATCTAAAGGAAGGTTTTGCCGGATACCTGCCAAAACCTGTAGATTCCGCAAGACTTGAAGATACCATAATGAAAAATCTTCCTGAAGAGCTGATCATAAGACCGGGAGAAGGCGGATTTGAAGACATCATTGTTGAGGAGGGATTCAGCAGTGAGGATATGGAAGCTATCGAGATCATGACCAAGCTTGAGGGGATTGATTTTGAAACAGGATCCACCAATTGCGGTGGCCCTTCAGCTCTTAAGAAAGTGGCTACGGACTTTGTCCTTTCAATTGAATCTAAATCCAAATCCATCGAGGATGCATGGAAGTTTGAGGATTATGAGAATTACACCACCTATGTTCACGGACTAAAGAGCAGTGCAAGGGTAATAGGAGCAACGGAGCTTTCTAACCTGGCTGCATACCTTGAACAGTGTGGAAATAAAAAAGATATCGACGAGATAACAAGTCGCACTCCTGAACTGCTTGAGCATTACAGGGCATACAGTGAATACTTAAAGCCCCTTAACACAGCAGATGACAATAATGAGGAAGAGCTCAAAAAGCCTCTCATCGAACCTGATGAACTTAAGGGTGCATTAAAGAGTCTTAGGGAATTCGTCGAAGGTAACTATTTTGACAGTGCAGATGATGTGGTTTCCATGATGGACGACTATCGGATGCCTGATGATTTTAAGGATACTTACAAAGAGATCAAAAGACTTCTCTCTGCTGTTGACAGAGACGGTCTGTTAAAGCTATTGTAAGAAAGATGTTTGTAAGAAAAGAAGGTGTGAGTATGGATATGAGTATGGATAAAAGAGTACTTCTTATTGGATCACCTAAAAGCTTTATGGTTAATGCCATAGCAAGAGGCTTACAAAACGAAGACTATGAAGTTGTGCAGTGCGAGTTTTCAGCAGGTGCGATCAATAATATAGAGGATAAGCCACAGCTCTATGTTTTATATCTTGGCGACCTGGATTATTCTGATCCGGAAATGAATGGTCTTTCTGTACTGAGATTTTTGGATGATGCCATAGACAAGGAGCATTTCTTCTTATATGAAGTCGGTAACACCGATGAGCTTGCCTATGCAGAGAAGGTATTGTCCAAGATAAAGGTTACAGAGACTTACCTAAGACCCCTTGATGTCAAGATGCTTGCAGGCGATCTTGATATGGCGGTTGAGAACTGCAGACTTGGTGAGGATCAGAAAAAGAAGATTCTGGTTGTGGACGACGACGGCACCATGCTTAGAATGATAAGAACCTGGCTCTCAGTTAAGTATAGGGTTTATATGGCAAGCTCAGGCAAAATAGCCCTCACCTTCCTTCAGAACAACAAGGTGGATCTGGTGCTTTTGGATTATATGATGCCACAGATGGATGGCCCGGAGGTCCTTAAGCAGATAAGGGCCAACAGTGAAACGGCTGACATTCCGGTTATGTTCCTTACATCCAAGAGTGATAAGGAAAGTGTTATAACCGTTGCATCACTAAGACCTGAGAAATATCTATTAAAAACGATGCCTAAGGCAAAGCTTATTCGCGCAATAGACGAATTTTTCTTCGGACCCTATGCGTGAGTACAGCTTACTTTAACTAAATATATTGGAGGAGAACACGTATGATAAAAAGACTTGCAGATGGCATTAAAAGGATGCAGGCACCTATTGTGGTGGGCCTTGATCCCAAGACAGATTTTATTCCGAAAAGGATCCTTGATAAGGCTTTGGCAGAGCATGGAAACACAGCGGAAGCTGTAGCGGAGAGCTTCTTTGAATTCAATAAGGAAATAGTGGATCATATCTATGACCTTGTTCCCGCAGTGAAGCCCCAGGTAGCGATGTATGAGCAGTACGGACTTCCGGGACTTGTGGCTTATCAGAAGACCATCGATTATTGCCATGAAAAGGGCCTTCTCGTAATTGCCGATGTAAAAAGAGGCGATATCGGTTCCACATCTGAGTCATACGCCCTGGCACATCTTGGAGCATCCAAAGTTGGCGATACTCTGGTTAAGGGCTTTGATGCTGATTTTGCAACGGTTAATCCCTATCTTGGTTCAGACGGTGTAAAGCCTTTTATAAATGTATGTAACGAGTTCGATAAGGGTATATTCGTACTTGTTAAGACTTCCAATCCCAGCAGCGGAGAGTTCCAGGATAAGATATGTGACGGCAAGCCTCTCTATGAGACGGTAGGCGCTCTGGTTGAAAAATGGGGTCAGGAATCCATGGACGGAGATTACAGTAATGTAGGCGCTGTTGTAGGTGCTACATATCCTGAGATGGGTAAGGTACTTAGAGATGTTATGCCCCACGCCTTCATCCTTGTTCCCGGCTACGGAGCACAGGGTGGAAAAGGTTCAGACCTTGTTCATTTCTTTGATAAGGACGGACTTGGTGCAATCGTTAATTCCTCAAGAGGAATCATCGCAGCATGGAAAAATGAGAAGTACGGCGATCCTTCTAAGGAGCTTCTTGGCGAAGCAGCTAGACTTGCGGTTCTCGATATGAAGGAAGATATAAACAGCGCACTTGGCTGATAATGTACGAATATTTTATACAGCTGATTTATGTTATAATTTTGTGTGCTTATAATATAGAAATTTTTCAAAGGAGTTTTGTTAAAAATGGAAAGCTACAAAGAAGAATTTATCAATTTTATGGTGGACAGCAATGTTCTTAAGTTTGGAGAATTTACACTTAAGAGCGGACGTAAATCCCCGTTTTTCATGAATGCAGGTGCCTATGTTACAGGCTCACAGCTTAGAAAACTGGGTGAATACTATGCAAGAGCAATTCATGACACCTATGGTCTTGAGTTTGACGTCCTTTTTGGACCCGCTTATAAAGGAATACCGCTGACAGTAGTTACCTGTGTGGCTATCAGCGAATTATACGGAAGAGAGATCAGATACTGTTCTAACAGAAAAGAAATAAAGGACCACGGCGATAAGGGAATCCTGCTTGGAACCAAGCTGCGTGATGGCGACAGAGTTCTTATCATCGAGGATGTTACTACATCCGGTAAGTCCATCGAAGAGACAGTTCCGATTATCCGCGAGCAGGCCGACGTTGATATCGTAGGCCTTATGGTTTCACTTAACCGTCAGGAGAAGGGACAGGATTCTGACAATAGCGCTCTTTCTGAGATCCGCGATCGCTATGGATTTGAGGCAAATGCAATCGTTACCATGCAGGAAGTGGTTGAGTGTCTCTACAACAAGCCGATAGACGGAGAGGTTATCCTTACCAAGGATATCAAGAAGGCTATCGATGAGTATTATAAGGAGTACGGAGCAGCTGACGTTAAGTTTGGCTGATGATGTTTATGGAGGAGTCAAGGAAAAGGAAAAAGTTTAGAATCAAGTTGCCGGTCAGGCGAAGGGATCGCTATGTTTTCACGGATAAAAAGCATCCGGAAAATGGCGTCTTTTCCGCGGCCCTTGGTCTGATTTCCCTTGTGACGATCATCTATGCGGTGGTGCTGTCATTTAAAAACGGAGGTCAGGCCCAGGCGAAATCTGCGGTGGCTGTTCTAATCTGCATAATATATGCAATAGTGGGGCTTGTACTGGGAATAATGTCCAGAATGGAGCGAGATATTTTCAGATTCTTCCCGCATCTAGGTATTATACTTAATTCTATCTCACTTCTTTTTATGGGCGTGTTACTGTTTCTTGCATTTATGTGAGGTGCAAATATGAACAGAAGCCAAAAGGATGAGGAAAACCAAAGATCGATACAGCTGCTACTGCTTTTATGCTACCTGCTGTATACGATTGGTCTTGCCATTGCTGCAGTTACAAGAGGCTGGGAGATGTGGACTATCCCCGTTATGTTTTTGGGTGTGGCCATCTCCTGGAGCCTTTATTCCACTGGGCATTTTGAGTTCAGGTTTCGTATTTATATCTACGCAGGTTTTATTTCACTTGCGACTTTCTTCTATGGTACGCATTCTGATGCATTGTACCATTCTGCTTTGATAATAGTTCTGGCTATGTTGCTTTTTTCTCTTACAGAGGATAAGGCATCACTTCGAATTCTTTTCATGACATATTTATTGCTAATTGCATATCATCTTCTCCTTATAATTCTGAAAAGGGAAGACAGTGGTAATTTCTTTTCATCCATAACGCTGTTAAATTTGCTGGCTGTGATGGTATCCAACAGAGTTGCAGGTTATGTGTGTGAAATCTTAAGTGCATCCCGCGGTGTGTCGGATGATCTGGAGAGACAGCTTGGTGAAATGAAGCAGAAGTCCGAGGACTTCATGGCTAATGTGTCCCATGAGTTGAGAACCCCCATCAACGTTGTTATTGGTCTGTCATCAATTCTGATAAAGGATGAGAAGGTTGACCGAAAAAAAGCAGACCTTAATGCCATTCAGAACGCAGGTCGAAGACTATTTGGACGAATCGAAGATATTCTTGACTATACTGAGATAGATACGGACAGTATCACTATTTCTGATGATGAATATCATATTTCTTCCATAATCAACGACGTAGTCACAGAGTACAGGGAGACTTATGGACAGACTGCCCCTGAGCTGGTGGTAGATATGTGTGCCAATATTCCTGCGAGAATGGCAGGAGATGCACTAAAAATTAAGAGAATCATAAGACACGTCGTAACCAATGCAGCCAAGTTCACTGATGAAAACGGCTGTATCTTCCTCAGGGTTTTCACAAGGAAAAAGAATTATGGTGTAAATCTGTGTATCGAAGTAACTGATACAGGTATCGGTATGTCGGAGGAGGAACTGCGACGGGTAACTGCGGCTGCCTATCAGGCTGATTCCGGAAGAAGCAGAAGAGTAGAAGGTATCGGTCTTGGACTATCCATCGTCTACGGTTTTGTCAAGGAAATGGGCGGCTTTGTCCATATAAAGAGTGAAAAGAAAAAGGGAACCAAAGTCAGCATCAGTATTCCTCAGAAGGTTATTGATGATAAGCCAAGCGTAGTAGTGGACAGATCTGCCAAGATTACAGCGGCATGCTATCTGAAAACTTCCAAATACAGAAGCCCTGCAATTCGTGAATATTATATTGCAATGCTAAGATCCTCATTTAACGATCTGGGTATGCCCTTTAACTTTGTAACAGAGCTTGATGCTCTTAAGTCCTTAGTTGATACCGGCAATATCACTCATATTTTCACGGCGGAGGAAGAATACTCAGAGCAGAAAAAATATATTGAGTTTATTGGCAGAGATATAGATATAGTTGTTTCTGTATCCCCTGACTTTAGAATTCCAAGAGATAGCAATGCAACCTTTGTCAGAAAGCCTGTATTTAGTCACTCTCTTGTAAGTGCCATAAACAGAAAGCTGGCCCTTTGGGAGTTTGATCCTGAGGTCAGCGGCAAGAGGCTTACCTTCGAGGGCGTTAAGGCTCTTGTAGTCGATGATGAAGAGATGAACCTTATTGTTGCAAAGGGTATACTTGCAGGCTATGGCATGGATGTAACCCTTGTACGCGGCGGAATGGAAGCCCTTCATGAGTGTGAAAAAACAAGATTTGATGTTATTTTCATGGATCACATGATGCCGGATGTTGATGGTGTTGAAGCAATGAAGCTCATCAGAAAACATTACGGAACTGATGACCATACTATGATAATAGCCTTCACTGCAAACGCAGTAAGCGGTGTCAGAGAGATGTTCATGAAGGAAGGCTTTGATGAATTCATCGCTAAGCCCATTGAAAGTTCTGAACTGGAGCGTGTTCTTAAGAAAATTCTGCCCTCTACCATGTGGCAGTACAAGGCAATTGAACAAAGTGAAGACTATGAATATTCCTTCTCGGATATCGATACAAGTATCGCTGAGAGATTCACAGTCCTTGATGCTTCAGAAGGTATCAGACTCTGCAGAGGCAACGAGGGCTTCTTTGGTGAGGTTCTTGAAGAGTTCATGCAGGATTCTGAGGAGGTTATGGCAGAGCTTCAGGCATGTTATGAGAAGAAAGACTGGACTAATTACAGAATCATCCTGAATGGTCTTAAGCTGTCAGCCAGAATAATCGGAGCTGAGGAATTATCAAGAGAAGCCCAGGAGATTGAGAGGGCTGCCGCTGAGAAGTGGGATGCATATATTATCGCAAACCATGATTCAATTGAGAAAAGAATAGAAGAAGTCAATGCAGACATATCCAGAGTATATGGAGGTAATGCATCATGATTATACAAAGGCTTTTTAACAACGTAGAAGACCATAACAAAAGCCTCCAGGAGAGAGTGTTTGTCATACTTACCTTTATAGGAATGTTATCGGTATTCCTGCTGATTTTTATCGGAATGATCATGGGTGACAGTATACTGAACACTCTGGCTTTGATTGCATGCTTTTTTGGATTTTTAGGTGTAATAATTTTCTCTATCAAGAAAAGACGTGTACAGACAGGTGCCACCATAATCGGTCTGGTTCTTGTCGTTTTTCTGCTGCCCCTTTCATTTATTTATGGCGGCGGAATCTATGGCGGATCACCTCTTTGGTTCATCTTTGGTTTTGCCTTTATCGGAATGACTGTTGCCGGCAGAAGAAAATATGTGCTTATGGCCATAGGCGCAGTAGCTATGACGGCATCCTATTATCTTGCTTACATGTATCCTGAATATGTTGCAAGTCACACGATTTTAGCGGCACATATGGATTCTCTTATAAGTAATCTTATTATAAGTATTCTGCTTGTAGTAATGATCCTTTTTGAAAACAGAGTCTACATTGCAGAGAATAAGCTTATTGAGAGACAAAAGGAAGAAATTCAAAAGCTCTCACAGTCCAAGAGTAAATTCTTCTCCACTGTGAGCCACGAGATCAGAACGCCCATTGATACCATGGTAGGCTTCAATGAGCTTATTATTCGTGACTCCGATTCTGAGGAGATTACTGAGAACGCACTGAATATTAAAAGTGCCGGAAGACTGCTTCTCAATCTTGTTAATGATGTCATTGATGTAGCCAAGCTCGAATCAGGCAAAATGGAAATCGTGCCTAATGAATATGATGTTGTAAACATGCTGGCTGAGACCATCAACATGACCTACGAGGAGGCTCATGAAAAGCGGCTTCAATTCTTTGTGGACATAGATCCCCTCACTCCGAAGGTTCTTATCGGTGATGATATCAGAATAGAGCAGATTCTTATCAATCTGATAAATAACGCCATTAAATATACCAATGAAGGAAGTATCACCTTATCGCTTCGTACCAAGACTGCAAACTCCGGCGAGATAATGCTTGTCTTTTCCGTTGAAGATACAGGTATCGGCATCAAAAAGGATGCCATTGCTCATGTATTCGATGAGTTTAAGAGAGTAAATGAAAACGGCGCCAAGGATGTAATGGGTACGGGACTTGGACTTACCATTGTGAAGATGCTTACTGATCAGATGAATGGTGAGATTCAGGTGAACAGTATCTATACGAAGGGATCAAACTTTGTTGTTACCATTCCCCAGGAGGTTGTTAAGAGTGAATCTATAGGCGAGGTAACTCTTGAAGATCTGAGACATAAGAAGCTGGCAACTGAGTATAAGCAGAGCTTTGAAGCTCCGGGTGCGAGAATCCTTATAGTAGATGATAATCAGATGAACCGCGTAGTCACAAAAAGGCTCCTTCGCGATACCAAGATGGAGATTGATGAAGCAGGAAGCGGTCAGGAATGTCTTGAAAAATGTGCCAATATCCAGTACGAATGCATTTTCATGGATCAGGTAATGCCTGAGATGGACGGTACAGAGTGCCTTAGACAGATAAAGCAGCAGATGGGTGGTATGAACAGGGAAACTCCCGTAGTTGTAATTACTGCCTTTACTTCCGGTGATGATCAGGCCAAATTCCGTATGGCAGGCTTTGACGGTTATCTTTTGAAGCCTATCAATGGTGAGATGCTTGAGAATACGCTCCTTAGAATTCTTCCTGCCGACCTTATCAGAAGAACAAGGCCTACAGACCCGGATGCAGCTGTAAGCAAAAAGGGAAGTCTGCATAAGGATAAGCTTCCTATCCTTATTACAACTGAGAGTATCTGCGACCTTCCTGCTGAGATTGTTGAGAAGATGAGACTGCCAATAATTCCTTTTTCTATCAGGAATAAAAACGGCTCCTTCATAGATGGTGTCGAGACAGAGACTGAAGGTGTACTTGAATATATTTCTGAAAACGGAAATGAGGATCTTTTTGCAGAAAATCCATCTGTTCAGGAATATGAGGAATTCTTTGCTTCAAGACTTGATGAAGCAGATAATGTAATTCATATCAGCATGTCCGGAAAAGCCGGAGGTGCTTATCATGTTGCCATGGAGGCAGCAGCTTCCTTCGACAGGGTTCACATCGTGGATTCTGAGTCACTTTCCTGCGGCATGGGACTTTTGGTGCTTGAAGCTCAGAACCTTGTCCAGACAGGAATAAGTCCTGCAGAATGCGTACGTCAGCTGGATAAGATAAAGAAGAGAATACATACGAGTTTCCTTATAAACAATATTGATTACCTCGTTAAGCTTGGAAGAATCAATCCAAGGATGAAGGGTATGAGCCGCATATTTATGCTTAAACCGGGCATTCTTTTCAGAGACGGAAGAGGAACTCTGCTAAGAATGTTTATGGGTGCTTCAGGCAAGACCAAGAGGCGCTATATCGGCATGCAGTTTGATACCGGCAGAAGCATTGATAAGAGAAGATTGTTCATAACCCACACGGGTTTGTCTGCAAATGAGCTGGATGACATTATCAGATGGGTTGGGGATGAGATGGTTTTTGATGATGTTATTGTGCAGAAAGAGTCGGCTGCCAGTGCTGCAATCCATGGCCAGGGCGCCTTTGGAATTATCTTCATGTATGAAGACGAATAAGGTTGAAAGTCGTCTGTATATTGTGGTATAAAAGTTAGGGTAAAAAACAATATTTTCGGAGGAGAAGCTATGGCAAAAGTTGGGATAGTCATGGGCTCTGATTCAGATATGCCTGTTATGTCTAAGGCAGCGCAGATTCTGGATGAGCTCGGTATTTCTTATGAAATGAACATCATTTCTGCACACAGAGAGCCTGATGAGTTTTTTGAGTATGCAAAAAGCGCAGAATCCAAGGGCTTTAAAGTAATCATCGCGGGAGCCGGTATGGCGGCTCATCTTCCCGGTATGTGTGCAGCTATTTTTCCCATGCCAGTTATCGGAATTCCTATGCACACCACATCTTTGGGTGGAAGGGATTCTTTATACAGTATTGTACAGATGCCTACCGGTATTCCGGTTGCAACTGTTGCAATTAACGGAGGAGCCAATGCAGGACTTCTTGCTGCCAAGATTCTTGCTACATCTGATGATGAGCTCCTTGCGAAACTCAAGGATTATTCAAACGGATTGAAGGAACAGGTCGTTAAAAAGGACGCCCACCTTCAGGAAGTTGGATATAAGAACTATTAATTAAATATTGAAGAACCAAATCGGAGGAAAACATGTCAGAGCTGAACTACAAAAATGCAGGGGTGGATATCGAAGCTGGTTACAAATCAGTGGATATGATCAAAGGATTTGTAAAGGAGACCATGAGACCGGAAGTACTTGGAGGTCTTGGTGGATTTTCCGGAGCTTTTTCCCTTTCAAATATTAAGAACATGAAGGATCCCGTTCTTTTATCGGGAACAGATGGCGTAGGAACCAAGATTAAGCTGGCATTTTTGCTGGATAAGCATGACACTATCGGAATTGACGCTGTTGCAATGTGTGTAAACGACGTTATCTGTGCAGGTGGTGAGCCACTGTTTTTCCTTGATTACATAGCATGCGGTAAGAACTATCCCGAGAAGATAGCTCAGATCGTAAAGGGTGTGGCAGAGGGCTGTAAGCAGTCTGAATGCGCACTTGTAGGCGGTGAGACCGCTGAGCATCCCGGTCTTATGCCCGAGGATGAATATGACCTTGCAGGCTTTGCTGTAGGTGTTGTTGATAAGGCAGATATGATCGACGGAAGCACCATTAAGGCAGGCGATACACTTATCGGTGTTGCCAGCAGCGGAGTTCACAGCAACGGTTTTTCTCTTGTTCGTAAGGTTTTCGATATGACTAAGGAAAGCCTTGAGACATATTATGATGAGCTCGGAACTACTCTTGGAGAAGCACTTCTTGCTCCCACCAGAATCTACGTGAAGATGCTTAAGCAGATCAAAAAGGATGGCATTACCGTTAAGGGCTGCAGCCATATCACAGGCGGCGGTTTCTATGAGAACATTCCGAGAATGCTTCCCGATGGCGTAAGAGCTGTTGTTAAGAAGGACAGCTACGAGGTTCCTGCACTTTTCAAGCTCATGCAGAAAAAGGGCGATCTCGATGAGGACATGATGTACAACACCTATAATATGGGTCTTGGTATGGTACTTGCTGTTGACCCGGCAGATGCAGAGGCTACACTTGCAGCAATCGAGGCTTCAGGCGAGAAGGGATTCATCGTAGGTAGCGTAGAGGCAGGAGATAAGGGAGTTACATTATGCTGAGAATAGCTGTACTTGTTTCCGGCGGTGGTACTAACCTCCAGGCGATTATAGACGCCATTGATAATGGAACGATTACAAACACCGAGATTTCCATGGTGTTTAGCAATAACAGAAATGCTTTTGCCCTTGAAAGAGCAGCAAAGCATGGAATTAAGACGCAGGTACTTGTACCTAAGGAATTTAACAGCAGGGATGAATTTAACGAAGCTTTCTATGAGCTTCTTGTAAAAGAGAATCCTGACCTTATTGTACTTGCCGGCTGTCTTGTGGTAATACCGGAGAAAATAGTTAAAGCTTTCCAGGGCAGGATCATCAATATACATCCTTCGCTCATACCTTCATTTTGCGGAACAGGCTTCTATGGCCTTAAGGTTCACGAGAAGGTCCTTGAGAGAGGTGTCAGAGTCTCCGGTGCCACGGTTCACTTCGTGGATGAGGGCACAGATACAGGTCCCATTATCCTTCAGAAGGCTGTTTACATCAGACCGGATGATACTGCTAAGACGCTTCAGCAGCGCATTATGGAACAGGCTGAGTGGAAGATACTTCCAAGAGCCATTGATCTTATAGCAAACCATAAGGTCAGGGTTGAAGACAATAAAGTGATTATTGAAGGATATGATACTGATTGGTTGATATAATTCTCATCCGGATGCCTTCGTCCTTTTTTAGGGGAGAAGGTGCCTAAAGGGCGGATGAGGGGTAAGGAGCGAAGATGAAAGTTTTGATTGTTGGCGGAGGCGGCCGTGAACACGCCATAGCAGAAGCTGTTTCCAGAAGTAAGCACCTTGATAAGCTTTACTGCGCACCCGGTAATGCCGGTATTGCAGAGTATGCAGAGTGTGTTCCAATCACTCCAATGGAATTTGATAAACTGGTTGATTTTGCCAAGGAGAAGCAGATCGACCTTACAATAATCGGAATGGACGATCCCCTTGTTGGCGGTATCGTAGATGCTTTTGAAGCAGAGGGACTCAGAGTATTCGGTCCACGTAAGAATGCTGCAATCCTTGAGGGAAGCAAGGCTTTTTCAAAAGACCTTATGAAAAAGTATGGCATCCCCACAGCTGCTTACGAGACTTTTGATAATCCTGAGGATGCTCTTGATTATCTTCAGACAGCAAAGTTCCCTATTGTACTTAAAGCTGACGGACTTGCCCTGGGAAAGGGCGTTCTTATCTGTGAGACTTTAGAGGATGCTGTAGCAGGTGTTCGCGAGATTATGCAGGATAAGAAATTCGGCGATGCCGGAAAGAAAATGGTCGTAGAGGAATTCATGACAGGTCGTGAGGTTTCTGTTTTGTCCTTCGTTGATGGCAAGACTATAAAGCTCATGAGTTCAGCTCAGGACCATAAGCGCGCAGGAGACGGAGATACAGGTCTTAATACAGGCGGAATGGGTAACTTTTCGCCAAGTCCTTTCTATACAGATGAGGTTGATGCTTTTTGTAAGGAGCATATCTATCAGAAGACTGTTGATGCTATGCGTGCAGAGGGAAGAGAGTTTAAGGGCGTAATTTTCTTCGGTCTTATGCTCACAGAGGATGGCCCCAAGGTTCTTGAGTATAATGCGAGATTCGGCGATCCCGAAGCTCAGGTTGTTCTTCCAAGACTTGAAACCGATATGATTGAAGTCTGCGAAGCTGTAATCGATGGTAAGCTTGATGAGATTGATCTCAGATTTGAGGATAAGGCTGCGGTTTGCGTAGTTCTTGCATCTGAGGGATATCCTGTAAAATATGAAAAAGGTAAAGAAATCACAGGCCTTGAGAACTTCAAAGGCAAGGATGGATATTACTGTTTCCATGCAGGCTCTAAGTTTGAAGGCGACAAGATCGTTACAAACGGGGGAAGAGTTCTTGGCATCACAGCTAAGGGTGACACTTTGGCTGAAGCCAGAAAAAAAGCTTACGAAGCTACAGAGTGGGTGAGCTTTGAAAATAAATATATGCGTCATGATATCGGTAAGGCCATTGATGAGGCATAAGATAAAAAACCACTAATTTTAGAAGAATCAGGGCATTATACTCCAAGATATGGTATAATCCTTGTAGATTAATGAAGTTAGTGCAGGAGGTTGAAGGTATGATTAAGAGAAAAATGGGAAATATGGCTAGGTCCATGGCCATAATTTTTTCAGTATGCACTTTGTTTGCAGCGTCACCGATCAGTGCTCTTGCAGCTACAGGAACGGTAACATCATCAAATGTTAAGGTTCGTGCGGAGGCAAGCACAGCATCTGAGCAGGTTTCAAGCCTTGATTCAGGTGATAAGGTAGATATTATAGAAGAGACTACTGATTCTCAGGGATATGTTTGGTACAGAATTTATGTAAATGGCAATGAATACGGATACGTTAGAAGTGATCTTGTTTCCAAGTCCGGTTCAGTCAGCAGCTCAGAGAACAAGAGCACAGCATCTCTTCCCGAGACGCAGGTTACAGCTACAGAGTCACAGCCTGCTACAGTTACAGTTGCAAGCGCAAATGTAAGAGGCGGTGCAGGTACAGGATATGATACAGTAGGCACTGTGAAAAACGGTGATACAGTAACAATTACAGGTGAAGCAAACGGCACTGATAATAAGAAATGGTATCAGATAAGCTTTGGCGATAGCGGAAGAACAGGTTTTGTAAGATCTGATCTTTTACAGATCGGCGCAGCTGCTCCTGCTGAAGAAACAGCAGAGGGTGAAGGCGGCGAGGTAGCAGAAGGCGAAGGCGGTGAAGTTGTTGAAGGCGCTGAGGGCACTGAAGGTGCAGAGGGCGAAACAGCAGAGCAGCCCGCTGAAGAGCCTGACAATTCCGGCATTTCAATTGATACAGTAGGTAACGGTGAGTTTTCACTTGCATATAAGGATGACGGCACAGGTACAGATGCTTGGTATCTCTATGATAATGTAGAGGGCACACAGGTTAAGCTCAATGACCTTTTGAATTATGCAACAGAGGGACAGCAGACAGGTGCTCTTAAGAAGCAGGCTAACAGCCTGAAGGTTGCATTGGTAGTTATGGCTGTAATCATTGCCCTGATGGTTCTTGCAATCCTTCTCCTTATCTTCAGACTTCGTGATTATATGTATTACGATGATGAAGAGCAGGTTGAGAGTGCCGGCAATAAGAGAAAGAGCCAGTATGATGATCTTCCCAAGAAGGAAGACAAGGCTCGTGCATCAAGAGTATCTCCTGAGCGTGAGAGCAAGGGCAGAACAGTAGCAGACAGCAGAAGACCTTCTACTCCTGTTACTCCTTCCCGCGAGAGAAAGAGCGCTCCCATGGGAACAGCTGATTCACTTAACTTTGGTGATAAGCCTGAGAGAAGAGAGCGTCCCGCTGACAGGAAGCCCGTGCAGCCTGCAGCAAGACCTGTAGAGGATGAGCCTGTAAAGAGCCGTCCCGCACAGAACGGCAGGAAGCCTCGTAACTTCCTTTTAGAGGATGACGATTTTGAATTCGAGTTCCTTGATCTGGATGATGATGACAAATAAATCATGATATGATAGGCCGACCGGTTTTCACTAACCGGTCGGTTTTTTATCATACGCGCAAGGATTTCGCAAGCGAAATCCTATTTTATTTTAATTGACTTTATAGCCTTGTCTGTTATACTTGATATATCACAGCAACGGAAGGAGGCATCATGATAATACAGATTGATTTTAACAGTGATGAAGCTATCTATGTTCAGCTCTGCAATCAGATTATTTTGGGCATTGCCACGTCTCAGTTCCGTGAGGGAGATCAGCTTCCCAGCGTACGTCAGCTTGCAGATACCATTGGAATTAATATGCATACGGTTAACAAGGCTTACTCGATTTTGCAGCAGGAAGGCTTTGTGAAGATTGACAGGAGAAGAGGTGCCATTATTGCAACTTCTCTGAACAAGCTTGAGGCCCTGAGGGAGGCACATGATATGCTCAGTGTCGTTCTTGCCAGAGCTACGTGTAAGGGAGTTTCAAGACAGGAGATACATGAACTGATTGACGAGATATATGCAGATTACGGTGACATTTAATATTTGACAGGAGGGTATTCAGATTGAATAAGGAATACACAGAGAAGGCCGAATATGCTTTAAAACAGGCCAGGAAAACAGCCAGAAGCCTGAAGCTCAATTATGTGGGTACAGAGCACCTTTTACTGGGACTTATCCGCACTGAGGACTGCGTGGCTTCAAGAATACTTATTGATAATGGCATAAACGAAGACAAGATGATGGATATCATCAAGGATTTGATCGTAGAGGGCGGCAATCTTACCGTTCTCGATAAAGAAGGCTTTTCACCAAGGGCTGAGAGTGTCCTTGAGGAAGCTCACAGACAGGCAGATCGTTTTCATGCTGAGAAGACAGGAACAGAGCACATTCTTCTGGCTCTTATTAAGGAAGGCGAGAATGTGGCGGTGCGTCTTATCGGCACACTTAACGTATCCATTCAGAAGGTTTATGCTGAGACTCTTGCTGCCATGGGCGAGGACGCAGCTCTTGTAAAAGAGGACCTTGGAAGAAAACAGAATGGCAAAAAGAAGGCATCAACCCTTGAGCAGTACAGCAGAGATCTTACGGCTCTTGCCGCAGCAGATAAGCTTGATCCCATTATCGGAAGAGAGAATGAGATTCAACGTGTGATTCAGATTCTTAGCCGCAGAACCAAGAATAATCCATGTCTTATCGGTGAACCAGGCGTAGGTAAAACTGCGGTTGTAGAGGGCCTTGCCCAGAGAATAGTAAGGGGAGATGTCCCTTTTACAGTACAGAATAAGAGACTTCTTACACTGGATCTGTCAGGAATGATCGCAGGTTCCAAGTACAGAGGTGAGTTCGAGGAGAGAATCAAGAAGGTCATCAGAGAGGTTATTGATGATGGCAACATTATTCTTTTCGTAGATGAGATGCATACACTTATCGGAGCGGGCGGCGCAGAAGGTGCTATTGATGCTTCCAATATTTTAAAGCCCTCCCTTGCAAGAGGAGAGATTCAGATGATCGGTGCCACCACCATCACTGAGTACCGCAAATATGTTGAGAAGGATGCGGCTCTTGAGAGACGTTTCCAGCCCGTTAACGTCGAGGAACCCGACAGGGATGAGACTCTTGCCATCATGAACGGTATCGTTCACAAGTATGAAGAGCATCATCATGTAAAGGTTACACCTGAGGCAGTTCAGGCAGCTGTTGACCTCAGCAGCAGATATATAAACGACAGAAACCTTCCCGATAAGGCAATTGACCTTATTGATGAAGCATGCTCAGCAGTGCGCCTTAGACTTACAGGCTCGCCTTCCGGACTTCGCGAGATGGAAGCTGAGATCCGTGCAATGGATACCAAGGTTGAGGAGCTTCTTGCTCAGGAAGACTTTGCCGGAGCAGGCAGAGTTCACAGAGAGCAGGAAGAGCTCATCAAGAAATATAACCGCAAGAAAGCAAAGGAATCCAAGAGAGAGAAAAACGCAGACTTTGTGGTTAATGAGAATGACATTGCAGAAGTAGTTGCAATGTGGACCAAGATTCCTGTTAAGAAGATTGCAGAGAAGGAATCAGACAGACTGCTTAAGCTGGAGAACATACTTCATCAGAGAGTAATTGGTCAGGAGGATGCGGTTGTTGCTGTATCCAAGGCTATCAGAAGAGGACGTGTGGGGCTTCAGGATCCAAACAGACCTATCGGTTCATTCCTTTTCCTTGGACCTACAGGTGTAGGTAAGACTGAGCTGTCCAAGGCTCTTGCCGAGGCTATGTTTGGCGATGAGAATGCACTTATCAGAGTAGATATGTCAGAGTACATGGAAGGTCATTCCGTATCCAAGATGATCGGATCACCTCCGGGATATGTTGGATATGATGAGGGTGGTCAGCTCAGCGAGAAGGTCAGAAGACATCCTTATTCCGTAATCCTTTTTGATGAGATAGAGAAAGCTCATCCCGATGTTTTCAATGTACTTTTGCAGGTACTTGACGATGGTCATATAACAGATGCCAAGGGCAGAAAGGTCAGCTTCAAGAATACGATTCTCATCATGACCTCCAACGTAGGTGCTCAGAGGATCGTAGAGCCCAAGAAGCTTGGCTTTGATTCTGCATCAGATGAGAAGAAGGACTATGAGACCATGAAGAGCGGCGTTATGGAAGAGGTTAAGAAACTTTTCAAGCCTGAATTCATTAACCGTATCGATGAGATCATGGTATTCCATCCTCTTAATGAGAAGGAGATGATGGAGATCGTCACACTTCTTAGCAAGAACCTCAGCAAGAGATGTAAGGAGCAACTTGGAATCAATCTGACCATGCAGCCTGCTGTTAAGCAGTTCCTTGTAAAGAAGTATTCAGATCCCAAGATGGGTGCAAGACCTCTTAAGAGAGCCATCCAGTCCGTTATCGAGGATGCTATGGCGGAAGAGCTTCTTAGAGGAAATATCAAGCGCGACCATGACGTAACTATAGGACTTAAGGACAACAAGGTCACTTTTACCCAAAAGGCACCGGCAGGGAAGAGTGCGACAGTCAAAACCACAGCTGCTAAAACCACTACCCGTAAGCCTGCTGCAAAGAAAACTACTGCAAGAAAATCAGTGTCCAAAAAGTCGAAATGATTCATAAATATTTAATAAAAATATAGGTACTAATGCCTTATAATAGAAGAAGATTAACCATCACTTTTTTTACATAAACAGGAGGTATAAAATGGCTGTCGTAGAACAGTTACTTAGGGCAGAATCAGATGGAACCATCAGCTTTGGTAATTACGAACTTCCGGAGAAGAAAAAGCTTGAGGACTTCAAATTTGATGGTAATATTTTGAAGGTCAAGACTTATAAGGACATTACCAAGCTTGAGCAAAATGACATGTTCCTTTACGAATCTGTTCCCGGAACCGCAGTTACAGGATTTAAGGAGAGTGAGAAAGGAATCACTTTTGAGGTAGATGGTCCGGGAGATGCCCAGATCACCGTAGGCCTTGAGGAAAACGCAGAGTACCACGTAATTGTAGATGGGAAAAACATTGGACCTATGAAGACCGGGGTTGGCGGTAAACTGAACTTCAGTGTTGCACTGGGTCAGGCACCTGTTAAGGTTGATATTCACAAGTAAATAATTTAGGGCTGTAAAAAATGGAAAACATTTTTTACAGCTCTTTTTATGTCTATATACTTTTTGGATTCAAAACTATTGCATGGGAATATATGCTATAATAGTTAGCGCTGAGGGGACGGCAATTTTGCAGGGTGAATAAAGTTGAAGGGGAATTCATAATGAAAAAATCGTTGGGGAACGTGGCATTAATCATCACAGTCATGCTGTGTCTTTTTTTGTGCGGACAGTCGTCCATAAGTACCAAAGCAGCAACAGCGAAATCAGGAACGCTTATGAGCGGTGAGGAGTTCAACAGAACTCTTAAAAGCTTTGCACATAATATCCTGCCGGATCAGAAATCTTTGCCTGTAGATCAGACAATAGAGAAAATCAAGTTTCTTGACAAAAATGAAAAGGTGCCGGAAGGTAAGGATGTGAGATCAAAGAAAGTAGGAACCGATGTTACTGCTTATTTTGATTATTTCCTGCACACCATGTATATAAAGAGCACTTCTTCAGTTATCTATTTTCCTGAGGATTGTTCACATATGTTCTATGCATTTCATGAACTGGAAGAGATAGATTTTGGCAAGGTCAGGATAGATACATCTGCAGTTAAAGATATGCATAGTATGTTCAGTTGGTGTTATGCAGGATCTTTGGACTTTTCACAGTTTAATACATCGAATGTTGTCAATATGTCCAACATGTTTTATGGATGTAAAGTAAAAAAACTGGATTTAAGCACGTTTGATACCTCAAATGTTCAAAATATGAATGGAATGTTCCAATACTGTCAGCATTTAAAGTCCATTAACATTAGCGGCTTTGATACATCGAAAGTAGAGAACATGGGATATATGTTTTTTGATTGTTCAGAGCTGACATCAATAGATGTAAGTGGTTTTGATACCTCATATGTCAGATATATGTTCGAAATGTTTGCCAGATGCACAAAGCTTAAGCATATGGATATTTCTCATTTTAAGACAGCTAAAGTAACCGAAATGGAGTATATGTTTGAATGGTGCGAGGGGCTGGAATCAGTAGAGCTTGGCGATTTAGATACATCATCTTTGGATAATATTTCGTGGATGTTTTATATGTGTACTTCCCTTGAAAAACTGGACATGAGCGGTCTTAAGATGGGTAAGAAGACCGAATGTAAAGCTGTGCTCTATGGTGATAATAGTCTTAAGGTATTTATTTCGCCAAGGAATATAACAAAGGATTTCGATCTTCCGGGAGAATACTATATTGATGATAACAAGGATGGTTTTTCCGATTCTTCTGAAACATATACTAAACTTTTATATTCATCATCAAGTCACAGATATGTTTTTTATAAGGCGTTAAAGCCTAAGAAGGATGATGGCATAGAGGATGAATCCGAGTCGTCATTTGAAAATACACACCAAAATGATTACGGAAATTCTGAGGGTGAAGGGGAATTCATAGTTACTGTTAATGGTGTAACCTATGTGATTGACAAAGCGGGGAATGCCACTGCAACCCTGATAAAGACATCAGGGAAGCTCTCCATAAATAAGGTGAAAGCAAATGGCCATACCTATCCTGTTGTTGGCATTTCTGATAATGCCTGCAGGAAAAATAATAAGCTTAAATCCATAACTATTGGATCAAACATCACTAAAATTGGAAAGAATGCCTTTAAGGGATGCAAGAAGCTTAAGAAAATAACAATTAAGGCAAATAAGTCTTTGAAGGTCGGAAAAGGGGCATTTAAGAAGCTGCCAAAGGGAAGCCATATAAAGGTAAAGGCTGCCAAGGGTAAGACAAGTAAGAAGTTAGTCAGAGCAATAAAAAAGCAGACAAATGCCACAGTGAACTAATATGCGAGGAAGAAGCCGTATGAAAAGAATAGCCAAAAATATATTGTTATTTGTAAGCGTTTTGTTTTTATCAGCATCATTTTCAGGAATAACTGTCAGGGCAGCAGATTCGTCACTATCAAAGGGAATGCTGTATAAGGGCTCTGAGTTTAATAAGGCAATAAAACAGCTTGTCACTCCCGGCGCTGGTTATGATTATGAGGATGAAACTATCAAAAAGATTGTTTTTGATGGAAAGAATGAAATTGTAAAGGGTTCTCTTCAGAAAACGCAGGTGGGCAATAATGTTTATGCATATTATGATGCAAAAAACAGGGAAGTACACATAAACTCCACTAGTGTGAAAATATACTTTAATCCGGATAGTTCCGGGATGTTTGCCCGTATTCAGAAAGTAGAGAGAATAGAATTCGGTGATAAAGTTGATACCTCTAAATGTACAAACATGTCCAGGATGTTCCTTGATTGTTTTTGGCTGGATTATTTGGATTTATCCTGCTTTTCAACCGGGAATGTAACCAACATGAGTGAGATGTTTTACAGGGCATATATAAGACATTTTTACCATAAGCTGGACACGCACAGTGTTATTAACATGCGTTATATGTTTTTTGGGTGCGATCTTACATGGCTTGATCTTAGCAGCTTTAATACCTCTAAGGTTAGGGACATGTCCTATATGTTCGCATATTGTTGTGACATACCATATTTGAATCTTGAAACATTTGATACTTCCAATGTTACAAATATGAGAGGAATGTTCCAAATCTGTAATGCATTGGAAAACATGGACTTTACCAAATTTAAAAAGTTCAATACCTCTAAGGTTACCGATATGTCTGAAATGTTTATGCAGTGTGTTGATCTGGAAGTACTGAATTTAAGTAACTTTGATACCTCAAACGTAACAAATATGTCCAAGATGTTTTACAGGTGCGAAAGCATATGCTCATTTAATATAAAAGGTTTTAACACTGCAAAAGTCACAAACATGGACTATATGTTTTATGAGTTCCATGACACTATATATACAAGTAGCAATGATCCTGACCTATACGATTTCAGCAGCCTTGATTTATCAGCTAATCCAAGTACGGAACACATGCTTGATGAGTTAAGTACATCTAACGGTGCGTTTAAATCGCCTAAAAATGTCAGGGTGGAAGTTAAGCTTCCCGGCAGATGGATAATAGATGACAATGGTGATGGCAGATCAGATGATGGTGTGTATTACACCTCACTTCGCATTGATGGTAATAGTCATATTTACCGCCATAGATATGCAAATTATCCTTTCTACGATGATGATATGACTTCATCCGTTGTGGAACCGGCAGCTTTTTCAGCAAATAGTGTGATACCTGACACTGTTACAAAGGACAATATTACCTATCGTATCGATGAGAATGGAAGCGCTACAGTAACTAAGATTACTTCTTCAGGCAAGGTAAAAATAGATAACGCAATGGTTAATGGAGTGGCTTATCCTGTTACTGCAATTTCAGACGGTGCCTGCCAGGGAAATAAAAAAATCAAATCAGTAGTGATCGGATCAAGCGTCAAAAAAATCGGAAAAAATGCTTTTAAAGGCTGCAAGTCCCTGGAGAATGTAACCATAAAAGCAAACAAATCCCTTACTATCGGAAAAGGTGCTTTCAAGAAGATAAACAAGAAGTCTTCAATAAAAGTTAAGGGTGTGAAGGGAAGCACAAAGAAGAAGCTTATAAAGGCTATAGGCGATTGATCCTATATCAAAGCAATAAAGGAATAATTATGGCTACAAAAATAAAATCAGTTTTTTACTGTCAAAGCTGCGGCTATGAGTCCTCTAAATGGATGGGACAGTGTCCCGGATGTAAGGAGTGGAATACCTTTGTTGAGGAAGTGATAAAGCCCTCTGTAACAGGTAAGAGTTCCAAGGTAAGTGCTGCTCGCGGTGTCGGAGCAGGGGATTCCATAAATAAACCCATGAAGCTCTCCGAGATTACTTTGAATGAGGAAGACAGATACGATACCCATATAGGAGAGCTGAACAGAGTTCTTGGTGGCGGTCTGGTTAAAGGCTCCCTTACACTTGTTGGCGGCGATCCCGGAATAGGAAAGTCCACACTGCTTTTGCAGACAGCAAGGCTTTTATCTGCGGATAACAGAAAGGTTCTGTACATATCAGGTGAGGAATCTCTGCAGCAGATAAAACTCCGTGCCAACAGAATAGGTGACTTTACCGATAATATGGAGCTTCTGTGCGAGACAGATCTTGGTACCATAGAAGAGACCATAAGAAGACATGCACCGGAAGTTGTTATCATTGATTCCATTCAGACCATGTTCAATGAGAATGTATCATCGGCTCCCGGAAGCGTATCACAGGTCAGAGAGTCAACAGGCGTCCTTATGAGAATAGGAAAGCAGCTTGGCATTTCCATCTTTATAGTAGGTCATGTAACTAAGGAAGGAACTGTTGCTGGTCCAAGAGTTTTAGAGCATATGGTTGACACTGTGCTGTATTTTGAGGGTGACAGACACGCTTCCTATAGAATACTCAGAGCAGTGAAAAACAGATTCGGATCCACCAATGAAATCGGTGTTTTCGAGATGCGAAGTGAGGGCCTTGTTGAGGTTGAGAATCCATCCGAGTTCATGCTTGAAGGAAAACCTGAGAATGCCAGCGGCTCAGTTGTGACCTGCTCCGTAGAGGGCACAAGACCTATTCTTATAGAAATTCAGGCTCTTGTAAGCCATACTAATTTTAATTTTCCAAGAAGACAGGCTAACGGCACAGACTATAATAAGGTAAATCTTCTCATGGCCGTTATGGAAAAGCGCGTAGGCCTTGAGCTATCATCCTACGACTGCTACATAAATCTTGCAGGCGGCATGAAGCTTATAGAACCTGCCCTAGATCTTTCCATGTGTATGGCAATAGTATCAAGCTTCAGAAACAGACCGATCCCTGATGATGTCATAGCCTTTGGAGAGGTTGGTTTATCAGGAGAAGTCCGTTCCGTAAATATGCCTGATGTCCGCATATCAGAGGCGCAGCGCCTTGGCTTTAAGACCTGCATAGTCCCCAAGGCCGTTGCAGATAAATACAAAAAGTCCTTCAAAGGAATAGAACTCATCGGCGTTTCCTCAGTCCAGGAAGCCGTATCAATGATAAAATAATCAAAACTTCCCACACTGGAAGGGCCACGGGCGTTCCTTCCAGTGTGGGAAGTTTTTTAAATGACATATAATTTCTTGACATTTTCACTGTACTACTTTAAAGTATCAAATAACAATTATTGTATACATGTATTTTATGTATACAGTGTTGAAAAAGTCGTATAATTCAATACGATTTAGACGAGGAGGATTACATTATGAAGAAGATGAAGAGTTTTATCAGCATGATGGCTGCAGCAGCTATGCTTGCAGGAACACTTGCAGGCTGTGGCAACTCAGGTGCGGACACTGCTACTACAGCAGGTGAGAGCACAGCAACAGAGGCTACTGAAGGCGCAGCAAGCGGAGCTACATTTAAGTTTGGTTCTATCGGACCTCTTACAGGTGGCGCAGCTGCTTACGGTAACGCAGTAGCAAATTCCATCGAGCTTGCAGTTGCAGAGATCAATGCTAATGGCGGTATTAACGGATATCAGGTTGAGTGCAGAGGCGAGGACGACGAACTTAATGCAGAGAAATCAGTTAATGCTTACAACACACTTAAGGACTGGGGTATGCAGTTCCTTGTTGGTTCAACAACAAGTGCATGCTCACTTGCAGTAAGTGAGAACACACATGAAGACAACATGTTCCAGCTTACACCTTCAGCATCAGCTGCTGATTGCGTAGCTTATGACAACGTTTTCCGTGTGTGCTTCTCAGATCCTAACCAGGGACTTGCATCAGCACAGTACATCGGTGCACACAAGCTGGCTTCTAAAGTAGGTATCATCTATGACAGCTCTGATGTTTACTCATCAGGTATCTACCAGACATTCGCACAGGAAGCTCCCAACCAGGGCTTTGAAGTAGTTTCAGCTGAGGCGTTTACAGCAGATTCCAAGACAGACTTCTCTGTACAGCTTCAGAAGGCTAAGGATGCAGGCGCTGAGCTTTTATTCCTTCCTATCTACTACACAGAGGCTTCACTTATCCTTACACAGGCTAACACAATGGGTTATGCTCCTATATTCTTCGGTGTAGACGGTATGGATGGTATCCTTACAGTTGAGAACTTCGACACATCACTTGCAGAGGGTCTTATGCTTCTTACTCCTTTCGCAGCTGATGCAACAGATGATCTTACAGTTAACTACGTAAAGAACTATCAGGATAAATTCGGCGAGACACCCAACCAGTTCGGTGCAGATGCTTACGATGCAGTATATGTAATCAAGCAGTGTCTTGAAGAGACAGGTGCTACACCTGATATGAGCGTTAGCGATCTTTGCGAGAGCTTAAAGAGCACAATCGTTACAATCACAGCTTCAGGTCTTACATCAGACACAATGACATGGGATGCAAGCGGTGAGCCTAACAAAGAGCCTAAGGCTGTTGTTATCAAGGACGGTGCTTACGTAACAGCGGAGTAATCCATGATATACGAATTGCTCCATGACTATCGTCATTTTGACAATTATCATGGTATAATATAATATCGCAAGGTTGCGAGGAATGCTGTCAAAGGCATTCCTCGTTCTTTTAAGAAATTTCTTTAGTGTTGGAGGAGTATATGAGTTTTTTAGTTTACCTCATCAATGGCCTGAGTCTGGGCAGTATATATGCGATTATTGCCCTTGGCTACACTATGGTATACGGAATTGCCAAGATGCTGAATTTCGCACACGGTGATTTCATCATGGTGGGCTGTTATGTTATATTCACAATCTGTTCTACGCTCAGCGGTAATACTTTTGTTGGAATTATCGCAGCCGTGATTTTGTGTACACTGCTTGGTGTCACCACAGAGAAAGTAGCATACAAGCCGCTTCGAGGCGCAGCATCTCCTCTGGCTGTTCTTATTACTGCTATCGGTGTCAGTTATTTCCTTGAAAATCTGGCCCTTCTTATTTTCGGAGCAGATATTAAATCATTTTCATCAGTGGTTGCATGGCAGGGGCTTTCCTTTGCAGGTGGCGATCTGAAAATCCAGGGTGTAACCATAGTTACCATTCTTACAAGCGTGGTAATTCTTATCGTTCTTCAGCTTTTTATTCACAAAACAAAGGAAGGACAGGCAATGCTTGCAGTTGCTGAGGATAAGGGCGCTGCTATGCTCATGGGAATCAATGTAAACAAGACTATTTCCCTGACCTTCGCAATCGGTTCAGCTCTTGCAGCTATAGCAGGTGCGCTTTTGTGTTCTGCATATCCTTCACTTTCACCTTATCTTGGTGCTATGCCCGGTATCAAGGCATTCGTCGCAGCCGTATTTGGTGGTATCGGATCAATACCCGGAGCCATGATCGGCGGACTTGTTCTTGGAATAGTAGAAATTCTCAGCAGAACCTACATCTCATCACAGCTTTCAGATGCCATTGTGTTCGGTATTTTGATCGTTGTATTACTTGTAAAACCTACAGGCTTATTAGGTAAGAAAATTCAAGAAAAAGTATAACTCTTGGTGAGGTTCTTTCGAACCCAGAGTTTACTTTTGTTCTGGCGAGCGTAGCGAGAGCAGAACTTCATTGGAGGAAATAATGAGTGCAGAAAAAAAGCGAATAAAGAGTAATTTAATAACATACGGAATCGTGATCGGTTTGTATCTGGTCATGGAGATTCTTATGAAGACTGGTAATCTGTCCAGTCATTTAAAGGGACTATTGGTGCCCATGACCTATTATGCGATCATCGCTGTGGCTCTTAATCTTTGCGTAGGTATTCTTGGAGAGCTCAGTATCGGTCATTGCGGCTTTATGTGTATAGGCGCTTTTGCAAGCTCCATTTTTTCAAAGCTTACACAGAACGCACTTCCCACACCCGTTAGATTTTTCATGGCATTTGTTGTGGGAATCGCTGTGGCAGCGCTGTTTGGATTTTTGATCGGTATCCCTGTACTTAGACTTAAGGGAGACTATCTTGCAATCGTTACCCTGGCTTTTGGTGAGATCATTAAAAACGTTATCAATGCTATTTATTTTGGTGTTGATTCAAAGGGAGCACACATTTCTCTTAACAACGTTATGGATCTTGGAATGGAACCCGATGGTCAGGTAATAATTAACGGAGCTATGGGTATCACAGGTACTCCAAGAGATGCTAATTTTACCATAGCTATAGTTGTGCTTTTACTTGCGCTTTTCGTGGTACTTAATCTGATGAATTCAAGAGATGGCCGTGCAATCATGGCTGTTCGTGATAACAGCATCGCAGCTGAGTCTGCAGGCATTAACGTAACCCGTTACAAGATGATGGCCTTCACAATCTCAGCAGCTATTGCAGGTGCAGCCGGAGTTCTTTTCTCACATAACATTACTTCACTTACGGCTACATCCCAGTACTTTGGTTACAACGCATCCATCATGATTTTGGTGTATGTGGTACTTGGCGGAATCGGAAATATCAGAGGCTCTGTAATCGCAGCAGCAATTTTATATCTGCTTCCTGAGATGCTCAGAGGCCTTAATACATACAGAATGCTTATCTACTCAATTGTTCTTATAGTAATGATGCTCTTTAACTGGGCACCTGCTGCAGTTGATTGGAGAAACAGGGTAAAACACAAATTTATTAAGAGGAATGCGTAATATGACATTACTTCAGGTTAATAATTTAAGTATTGCATTTGGCGGACTTCGTGCCGTAGATGACTTTAGTCTGGAAATTGAAAAGGGAGAGCTGTACGGACTTATCGGACCAAACGGTGCCGGCAAGACCACGGTGTTCAACCTTTTAACAGGCGTTTATAAGCCCAACGAAGGTATCATCCGCCTTGATGGTGAAGACATCACCAGGAAAAAAACAATAGAGATCAATCATGCGGGCATTGCCAGAACCTTCCAGAATATCCGTCTTTTCCATCAGATGTCTGTTATCGACAATGTAAAGGTGGGACTGACAGAGCGCTTTAAGTACAGCGGAATAGAAGGCGTGCTTCACGTTGGCAGATATAAGGCCATGGAAAAAGCTATGGATGAGGAAGCCATGAAGCTTCTCAAGGTATTTGACCTTGACTCTGAGAGAGATGTACTTGCAAGTAATCTCCCCTATGGTAAACAGAGAAAGCTTGAGATAGCAAGAGCAATGGCAACATCACCAAAGCTCCTTCTTCTCGATGAGCCCGCAGCGGGCATGAACCCCAACGAGACAGCAGAGCTTATGGATACCATCGCCCTTGTCCGCAAGGAGTTCGATATGACGATCCTTCTTATCGAGCACGATATGAAGCTAGTATCAGGTATCTGTGAGAAACTGACAGTTCTTAACTTTGGTCGTGTCCTTAAACAGGGCGAGACAAAAGAGGTTCTTAGTGATCCTGAGGTCATAGCTGCATATCTTGGGGGCTGAGCGAACTTGGCGAGGTATTATCGAGCCTGGTTCGAACGTGTTCTGGCGAGCGAAGCGAGAGCAGAACTTCCTTATGAAAAACAATTGAGGAGAAATTATGTCATTATTAGAGGTTAAAAACTTAAGCGTAAACTACGGCGTTATCAAGGCGCTTAAAGGAATATCTTTTCATGTGGATAAGGGTGAAATCGTTGCACTTATCGGTGCAAACGGAGCCGGCAAGACCACAACACTACACACACTTTCAGGACTTTTAAAGCCCTCAGAGGGTGAGATTACCTATAAAGAAAATAATCTTGTTACCACGCCGGGACATAAGATCGTATCCCTTGGTATGGCTCAGGTTCCTGAGGGAAGAAGAGTTTTTGCGGATATGACTGTTTTGCAGAATCTTAAGATGGGTGCATATACCAGAGATAATGCGGATGAGTTCCAGAAGACACTTGAGATGGTATACAAGAGATTCCCAAGACTGGAAGAGAGAAAGGATCAGCTTTCAGGAACTCTTTCAGGCGGTGAGCAGCAAATGCTTGCAATGGGTAGAGCACTTATGTCACATCCTGATATAATACTAATGGATGAGCCCTCAATGGGACTTTCACCTATTTTTGTTAATGAGATTTTCAGTATCATCGAGGATGTGAACAAGGATGGAGTTACGGTCCTGCTGGTTGAGCAGAACGCCAAAAAGGCACTTACCATTGCTGACAGGGCTTACGTTCTTGAGACAGGAAGCATTGTCAAGGAAGGTAAGGCAAGCGACCTTTTGAATGATGAATCCATTAAGAAAGCATATCTTGGAGAATAAGAATTCATAATTAAAATACTAAAACCCTTTCACCTCAAAAGGGGAAGGTGTCAGCGAAGCTGACGGATGAGGGTATAGGAGGATATTTCCAAATGAGAAATATAGTCATTACTATAGCGAGACAGTACGGAAGCGGCGGAAGAACCGTCGGTAAGATGCTGGCTGATGAGCTTGGTATCCATTATTATGACAAGGAGCTTTCCAAGGTTGCCTCGGAGCTTAGTGGAATTAACGAGAGCTATTTTGTGGATGCTGATGAGAAGGTTAAAAGAAGCTGGAAGAGTAAGCTTGTTTCCACAATATATGACGGTAGTCTGAAAAAGCCCGGTGACTCTGATCTAACATCAGATGAGAATATTTTCAGTAATCAGGCAAAGGCCATCAAATATCTTGCTGAAAAGGGTGAGCCCTGTGTTATAGTGGGCAGATGCGCAGATTTTGTTTTAAAGGATTATAACAATGCGCTGAGAGTTTTTGTCCATGCAGATCATGACTTCCTTATGAGAGAAGCCGGCAAGGTTCAGAGCCTTACAGGAAAAGATTTAGAGAAATACATTGCCCAGATCGACAAGGCAAGAGCAGACTATTACGAGTATCATACGGGAAAAGTCTGGACTGATGCCCTGAACTACGATCTGTGTCTTGACAGTGGTAAGCTTGGTTTTGCCAAGTGCGTGGAAGCCATAAAGGCCTACGCAAAAGTCAGATTTGGAGAAGACTGCTTACTCTAAGATATTGTTTTTGTATTTTGATATTTCTTCAATGTACATTTTTCCAATATCACTTATGATGGCATTTTTTCTGGATATGTAGCCTATGGTCATCTTTTCATCTACGTTCAGTTTGATGGCGCAGTAGTCATCACCGTTAAGGTCTTCGCAGATGATACCGGAGCAGAGGGTGTAACCGTTAAGCCCCTTTATCAGGTTAAGCATGGTTGCCCTGTCATTTGCTCTGATCGATCTGTGATAGTGCCTTGTACTGAGGACTTCCTCAGAATAATATGCAGAATTATGTTCCCCCTGGTTGAAAGAAAGGCAAGGGTACTTATCCAGCTCGCTGAGCTCGATCATTTCACCTGACTTTAGCTTTTCTTTTGCCAGGGGATTTCCTTTGCTCAGATATGCATAAATGTGGCAGTCAAAAAGCGGAGTGAAGGCCACATTTGCTTCGGAAAATACTTTACTTAGAACCTTTTCATTAAAATCATTCAGGTATAAAATACCAAGTTCACTGTTCTGATTTTTTACGTTCTTTATTACGTCATAGGTTTTTGTTTCCTTTATTTCAAATTCATATTCATCGCAGCCATATTCTTTTACAAGCTCAATAAAGGCATTCGTAGCGAAGGTGTAATGCTGGGTTGAGACACTAAAAGACCGTTTCACACCTTGTTTTGAGATGAACTTGGCATTAAGAATATCGTACTGTTCAACAACGGATTTTGCATAGCCGATGAACTCTTCACCTTTTGCAGTGAGAGTTACACCGGTCTTTGATCTAATAAAAATATCAAATCCAAGCTCGCTTTCTAAGGAGTGCATGGCTCCTGTCAGACTGGGCTGTGATATGAACAGCTTTTTTGCTGCGTCGTTCAATGAATTTTCCTTTGAAATTGCAATGGCATAATATAACTGGTTGAGTGTCAATGTTGTAAGCCTTTCGTTTTCAAAATGTTTTGAGTAATTGTTCTAAGCTGTAAACGACCTGGAAAATCAAAATAATCCCTTGCTGAAATATCTGTCACCTCTGTCAGGGAATACAGTAACAATGTTACCTTCATCTATTTCTTCCGCAAGTTTAAGCGCTGCTGTGAGAGCAGCACCTGAGGATGAACCTGCAAGGATACCTTCCTGCTTTGCCAGCCTTCTGGAGGTCTCAAAGGCCTCTTTATCAGTGATTTTTATAACCTTATCTACAAGAGTGATGTCCATGGTATTAGCAATAAAATCATTTCCTATACCTTCGATATCATAGTCAGCATGCTCGCCGCCACCAATGATGGAACCCACAGGATCTGCAAGAACACCCTTTATATCGAGATTTTGTTCCTTAAGATATTTAGTAATTCCTGAGAAGGTTCCGCCGCTTCCTGCACCTGCTACAAAGTAATCAATCTGACCATCCATCTGACGATAGATCTCCGGACCTGTTGTTTCGTAATGAGCAAGAGGGTTGGCAGGGTTTTGGAACTGCTTAAGTGAGATCGCACCGGGAATACTTTTTATAATTTCGTCTGCCTTTTTATCTGCGCCAAGCATTCCTTCTTCTCTTGGTGTGTGTACAATCTCAGCGCCAAGAGCCTCCATTACCTTTAACTTTTCTGCTGAGAATTTTTCAGGTACTGCAAATATGATACGGTAGCCCTTATTTAGTGCTGCGATGGCGATACCAATTCCCGTATTACCTGCTGTGGCATCTACAATTGTTCCGCCAGGTTTTAGTATTCCGCGCTTTTCAGCGTCCCTTATCATATACTGTCCAACTCTGTCCTTTACGCTGCCTGCAGGGTTGTAGAGCTCTAACTTTGCAAAAATATTAACGCCTTCCTTTACTCCTAAATGAGTGAGTTTCATGATCGGTGTGTTACCTATAAGCTCATGAACATTCATGTATACATCCATTGTCTTCTCCTCCTGATATTTGTCTGACTGACTTTATAAGCCGCTGCTTCGATTACTTTGATGCTTCAATTGCCTGTTTAAGATCAGCAATGATATCGTCTACGTTTTCAATTCCTACTGACAATCTGATAAGCTCATCAACGATACCTACCTGCTTTCTGATCTCATAGGGTATTGCTGCGTGAGTCATGGAAGCGGGATGGCATACCAGAGACTCCACGCCCCCAAGGGATTCAGCAAGAGTTACAAGCTTAAGGGCCTTTACGAATTTTCTGTAGTCATAGCCTTTATTAAGTACAAAGGAGATCATTGCTCCCGGGCCATCTGCCTGTTTTTTCTGAATCTCATAACCGGGATCTGACTTAAGACCCGGATAGTAGACTTTTTCTACATAGCCGCTTTCTGAAAGCCACTCAGCGATTTTTTGTGCATTTGCAACGTGTCTGTCCATGCGTACCCCAAGGGTTTTGATTCCTCTTATCATAAGGAAGCTGTCCCAGGGAGCAAGAACGCCGCCGATGGCATTTTGCAAATAGTAGAGCCTTTCGGAAAGTGCCTTGTCATTTACTACTACAAAGCCTGAAATTGTATCGCTGTGGCCGCCAAGGTACTTGGTTCCGCTGTGGATTACGATGTCAGCACCAAGGTCGATGGGCCTTTGAAGATAGGGTGTAAGGAAAGTGTTATCCACTATAAGAAGCTTGTCATTCTTTTTAGCGATCTCAGAAACTGCTTTGATATCTGTAATAGTAAGAAGAGGATTTGCAGGGCTCTCAACGTAGATAGCCTTTACCTCGGGAGATATAGCATTTTCAATCTCACTAAGATCAGAAGTATTTACGATTTCATAGGTGATTCCAAAGTTTTTGAATACATTATCAAGTATTCGGAAGGTTCCGCCATAGATATTGTCTGAAACAATAAGCTTATCACCGGATTTAAACAGTGAAAGAACTGTATTTATAGCTGCAAGACCTGAGGCAAATGCAAGACCGTACTGACCATGCTCAAGATCTGCTACAAGCTTTTCAAGGGCTGCTCTTGTGGGATTACCTGTTCTTGAGTATTCCCAGCCTCTGTTTTCTCCAATGCCGTCCTGCTTATATGTAGAAGTCTGATAAACCGGTACGTTAACAGCTCCTGTAGTTTCATCCCCATCAATACCGCCGTGAATTAAAAGTGACTCGATTTTGTAGCTCATAATTTTTCTCCTCCGTTAACTAATATTTTGCGAAATATGTTTTACATATTTAACCTATCGGTTTAGTAGTTAATAAGTTTATACATTCTATGCCCTATAACTGTCAACGAATCTGCAAAAGGGAAAAGTTATCGCTGTTTATAATCTCTGCTTATTTCAAGCTAAAACCTTTAACAGGTTGCAGATTATAGGGAATACCTATAGCTCTCTATAACAATCACATATTATACAGGTAGGTAAATGGTCGATATAATCACTTTCAATATCAAACGGCACAAATAAGCAGCACAGGAGAGGCGCTTTTGAAGTGACCAGATAGGTAGGAGGAGAGGGAAAATGTCTACAATAAACATTTTGGAGCCAAGTGTTCAGATACGTGAAAAAAGACTTGGAACTATAAATGCATTTACGGGACCTGCTTCAGAAATCGTACAAAGATCAGAAGACGGCAGTCTTAAGGATGCTAAAAGAAAGTTTTCACAGTGTCTTGGATGTAACGCACAGCAGGCGTTCTGTCAGCTGGCAATGATAAAAGATGTAGTAGTAATAAATCATGCACCTATCGGGTGCGCAGGGGAATTCTCAGATTTCAATTTTACCTACAGAGTAGAACAGGAAAAGAGAGACTTACCTGAAAATATAGGTAGATATTTTTCTACCAATATTCAGGAAAAGGATACAGTTTTCGGAGCAACCAAAAAGCTTGAGGAAACGATCCACACCGCTTATGAAAGAATTCATCCCAGGGCGATTTTCATTACAACCTCCTGTGCATCAGGAATAATTGGTGAGGATATCGAGTCCGTTGCAGATAAGGCATCAAAGGAGCTGGGCATTCCGGTAGTTACCTGTTCCTGTGAGGGCTTCAGATCAAAGGTATGGACAACAGGCTTTGATGCGGCTTATCACACAGTTCTTAGAGGAATTGTAAAGCCTCCCACCAAAAAGACAAAGAAGATTAACGTGGTTAACTTCTGGGGAAGTCACGTATTTGATGAAATCTTTGAAAGGTTCGGATATGAAGCACAGTACATTATGCCTTTTGCTTCTATAGAAGAGCTTGAACACTGTAGTGAGGCAGCAGCCACAATTCATATTTGTCCCTCCCTTTCGACATATATGGGCGCTGGCCTCTCACAGTTATACGGAGTTCCTGAGATTACAGCACCTCCGGCATACGGAATAGATGGCACAGACGGTTGGCTCAGAGCGTTAGGAAAAGTACTCGGCAAAGAAGATGTAGCGGAAGAGCTGATCAAAGAAGGTCATGAAAAATACGTACCGGAAATAGACAAGCTTAAGGAACGCTTCAAAGGTAAAAGAGCCTACGTTACAGCAGGAGCGGCCCACGGTCAGGCTCTTATCCATCTCCTTAGAGAGCTTGGATTTGACGTAGTGGGAGCCAGCGTTTTCCATCATGATCCCGTATATGACAGCGGCGACAGAAATATGGATGTTCTGGCTCATGCAGTAAAAACCTACGGTGATGTAAAGGATTACAGAGTCTGCAACAAGCAGAGCTGCGAGCTGGTAAATGCTCTTATCAGAAGTAAGCCTGATTTCATCATGGCAAGACATGGCGGAATGACACTTTGGGGAGCAAAGCTTGGAATTCCCACTCTTCTTATAGGAGATGAACAGTTCGGTATAGGCTACAAGGGAGCTCTGAACTACGCAAGAAGAATTGATGAAACTCTGGATTCCATAGAGTTTATAAAGAATTTTTCCAAGCATGCATCCAATCCATATACAGAGTGGTGGCTGACTCAGGAACCCGGTTACTTCCAGGGTGGAGGCAGCGGCGGATGCAGACCGGCTGCGAAGGTAGTTTGATACCGGCTTAAAAATGTGTTTTTCGGGAGGATATGAAAAATGTCAGGAACAATAGAACAGCCAAGATTTACCTGCGGTCTGGGATCCATACAGAGCGTGGTGGCTATAAAAAAAGGAGTACCGATACTTCATTCAGGTCCCGGCTGCGGCGGCCAGATCACAAGACTTATAGGTCAGGGCGAGGGCTATGCAGGCGGATCCACAGCACCCTGCACCAATGCAGAGGAAGCGGATGTTGTATTTGGCGGAGAAAAGAAGCTCCGCAGCGTTATAGAAAATTCCTTCAAGGTAATCGACGGAGATTTATATGTAGTTGTTACAGGTTGTACAGCTGCTATCACCGGTGATGATGTGGCTGCAGTAACAGGAAAATTCCAACTTGATGACAAGCCAATCGTATATGTTGAGGAAGGCGGCTTTAAGAGTAACAACTATGCAAGCCATGAAAGACTTGTAAACGCCATCATTGATCAGTACGTTGATAAATTCAAGGAGAGCGATGAAAAAATTCCGCGCCTTGTAAATGTATTTGCTTCCATTCCATATCAGGATCCCTATTGGAGTGGCAATCTTGAGGGAATAAAGAAAGTACTTGAGGACATCGGACTTAAGGTAAACATCCTGTTTGGTAATGAGTCCGGCGGCGTTGAGGAGTGGAAAACAATTCCTAATGCAGAGTTCAACATCGTAGTAGGACCCTGGGTGGGAATCAAAATCGCAAAGCACCTTAAGGTTAAATACAAACAGCCTTACATCCAGTTCCCTTACTTGCCTATCGGAGCAATCGAAACTTCAAGATTCCTCAGAACAGTTGCAAACTTCGCTGAACTTGATAACGAGAAGGTTGAAAGCTACATAAAGTCAGAGGAAGCAAAGTATTATTCCCACATTGAAAAGATGGCAGATTTCATGCTGGAGTTCAGATATGGAATTCCCAGAAGAGTTTATTCAATTGCAGACAGCTCTTACTCACTAGGTTTTTCAAAATTTCTGCTTAATGAACTGGGAATCATCCCGGGACCTCAGTACATAGTTGATGATATCCCTGAAAAATATCAGGACTACGTAAGAGAGCAGTTTGAGAATTTATCAGAGCTTCAGAGGAAGAGAGATATCGAAGTGGTCTTTGATCCCGATGCCGGCAAGAACCAGCAACGACTTGAAGAGGATGCTAAAAAATACGAGGATAAGAGAATTCTTATTCTTGGAAGCTCATGGGATAAGAATCTAGCAGACAAAATTAAGGCTGACCTTCTTATCATCTCAGTTCCTGTGCAGCACAGACTGATCATGAACTGCGGATATACAGGCTATGCAGGAGGACTTCGCGCAATAGAGGATATCTACGACAGAGTTCTTGCAACCTACAGATAATGAATAACAAAAGAAACAAATCACAAGAACAAGGCTAATTAAATAATAAACGAAGATGCCCAACTCAAAGCCTTCTCCCTTCCAGGGAGAAGGTGGCACGAAGTGCCGGATGAGGGTCAAAGAGGAGAGTATGAAATGAGACAAATAGCTATCTACGGAAAAGGTGGAATAGGAAAATCAACAACAACCCAGAACCTTACAGCAGGCCTTGCAGAGCTTGGTAAAAATGTCATGGTTGTAGGATGTGATCCCAAGGCTGATTCAACAAGACTTCTTCTTAACGGTCTTGCGCAGAAGACAGTTCTTGATACCCTTCGCGAGGAGGGTGAGGTGGATGATCTTGACCTCATCATGAAAACAGGCTTTGGCGGAATAAGATGCGTTGAGTCAGGCGGCCCTGAGCCCGGCGTAGGCTGTGCAGGCCGAGGAATCATCACATCAATCGGAATGCTTGAGGATCTTGGTGCATACACAGAGGATCTTGATTATGTTTTCTATGACGTTCTTGGAGACGTTGTATGCGGCGGCTTCGCAATGCCCATAAGAGAAGGAAAAGCAAAGGAAATCTATATCGTAGCTTCAGGTGAGATGATGGCTCTTTATGCGGCTAACAATATCTGCAAGGGTATTCAGAAGTATGCTCTTAAGGGCGGCGTAAGACTTGGCGGAATCATTTGCAATAGCAGAAATGTAGACAGAGAGCATGATCTTCTTAATGCATTTGCAAGGGAACTTGGAAGCCAGCTCATCTATTTTGTACCCAGAGATAACGAGGTTCAGCGTGCGGAGATCAACAGAAAGACTGTTATCGACCACAATCCTACTCATCCTCAGGCAAGGGAGTACAGACATCTTGCAGAAGCAATCGAAGCAAACGAGCAGTTCGTAATTCCAAAGCCCATGACTCAGGAAAGACTTGAAGAAATCCTTATCGAGTTTGGTCTTATGGAGAATCTTAAGGATAGCTACGCGATATAAAAAGGTACAGAAGGTTGGTGATTTAAATGATTATCAGAACGGCATTCGCCACCAGCGACGGAGTAAGTGTAGACAGACATTTCGGAGCCGCAGAGCGATTTGACATATATGAAATTAATACTGAAGCAGACGACTACAAAAGAGTTGAGATCAGACAGGTAGAGAGAGCCTGTCTTGATCACAAGCATCATGACGAGCGAATGGATGCCGTGACAGAGACAATTGAGGATTGCCATGCAGTATTTGCTGAATGCAGCGGAAACGGTGCAAGAACAGTGCTTGAGAGAAAGCAGGTTCAGGCCATTGATGTGGACAGACCTGTAGTTATGATCTTAGATAATATCCTTCACGGAAGGGTTAAGCTCATTGATTCAAGATATACAGAGATAGTAAAGCCCAGGAAAAATCAGAACTTCCAGCATCTTCAAAAAAAGCATCCCTGCATGAGCGGAGGGGCAAATATGACAGCAGGCAGAATCCATCTTCCCGTCAGTCCTTCCTGCAACATTCAGTGTAAATTCTGCACTCGCCGTTTTGATAAGTCACTTATAAGACCCGGCGTCAGCTCACTGGTATTAAAGCCCCAGGAGGCAGTGGAAACAATTAAGAGAGCAAAGGAATTATGCCCTGAGCTTTCGGTTGTTGGAATCGCTGGCCCAGGTGATACGCTGGCAACAGATTCAGCCCTTGAAACCTTTGCTTTGGTAAAGAAGGAATATCCCGAGCTTATAAGCTGCCTTTCAACCAATGGCTTCTGCCTTTCCAAAAAGGTGGACAGAATTGCAGAGATTGGAATCGAGACCATAACAGTTACCGTCAATGCCATCGATCCTGAGATCGAGGCACAGATCAACGAGTTTGTCATCGATGAAAACGGCGTAAAGCATGAGGGTATCGAGGGAGCAGAGCTTCTTATAAAGAATCAGCTTGAAGGAATAAAGCGTGCTGTAGAACTGGGAATTGTTGTTAAGATCAACAGCGTTATGGTACCGGGAATAAACAGCTCACACATAGAAGAGGTTGCTAAAAAGGTCTCAGAACTTGGAGCTTCAATACTTAATATCATTCCTCTTATTCCGCAGAACGGAATGGCTGATATACCGGCACCTACCTGCCACGAGCTTGAAGAGGTAAGACAGAGAGCAGGAAGATACATTGAAGTTTTCAGACACTGCCAGCATTGCAGAGCAGATGCTCTTGGAATTCCCGGTTCTGGAAAAGACCTTCACACAGAGCTTTATAAAGGTAGAACAGAGGAGGTGGCTGAGACCTTCAGTCACGGTTAAGACTATAGCAAACGTCAAAAAGTATTTGCTGTTTACTTTAAAAAGACATAAAGGGGAAATGCCCGGAAAATCCGGTCATGTAAAACAGATATGAGTTATGTCGAAATTGAGAATTTACAAAAAACATATAACGTTCGGGGAGAAAACTTAGAGGTTCTAAAGGGAATAGATTTAGAGGTCGAGCAGGGAGAGATTTATGGCATCATCGGTTTTAGCGGAGCAGGTAAATCGACCCTTGCAAGATGCATCAACAGGCTTGAAACACCAAATGGCGGTTCCATAAAGGTTGGAGGAGTGGACATCCTCTCCCTTGATAAAAAGCAGCTCCTTGAGGAGAGAAGAAAAATAGGAATGGTTTTCCAGAATTTCAATCTTTTCGATTCAAGAACCGTGTATAGGAATATCGCCTATCCCTTGGAGGTCAGTGGTTTTCCGAAAAACAAAATTAAGGAAAGAGTTCTTGAAACCGCAGAGCTTGTGGGACTATCCGACAAGCTGGATGCATATCCGGGAGGCTTATCCGGCGGACAAAAGCAGAGAGTTGGAATAGCAAGGGCACTTGTTAATAAGCCTGAGCTCCTTCTTTCAGATGAAGCCACATCGGCCCTGGATCCACAGACCACGATTCAGATTCTTGATCTTTTAAAGGAAATAAATAAAAAGGCAGGCATAACGATCCTGATGATAACCCACGAGCTTGACGCCATCAGATACAGCTGTAACAGAATGGCCGTTTTAGAGGAAGGGAAGATCATCGAGAAGGGAACCGTTGCAGGAATTTTCAATAATCCCAAGAGCAGGACAGGTGAACTGTTCGCCAAGGTATTTAATGAGTTCCAGAATATCAGCCTGTCGGAGGGAGCCGGAATATGAGTTTACTTGATTCATCTTTATGGGATGTTATCAAAGCTTCCTTCAATCCTGATATTTGGAAGGAGCTTGTAACACCTGTCGGAGAGACAATTTACATGACGGTCATATCGTCGCTTATAGTTTTGATCTTTGGAATACTACTTGGGATTTTTCTTACTATTACAAGCCCTGATGGACTGCTTCCGCTGACGGCGCCTTATGTGACCGCAGGATGGATCATTAACGTCCTTCGTTCACTACCACAGATGGTAATGATAATACTGATGATACCTGTAGCAAGACTAATCTTTGGAAAATCCTACGGCACCAACGCATGTATCATCGCCATATCAGCCAGCTGTATTCCTATGTATGCACGAATTGTTGAGAGCTCGCTTTTGGAAATAGGAAAGGGAAAAATTGAGGCAGCCAAATCCATAGGAAGCACGAATTTTCAGATAATCACCAAGGTGATCATCCCCGAAACATTGCCCGGTCTCATAAGAGGCTTCACGGTGGCGGTCATTTCCGTCATTTCCATGACAGCCCTGGCCGGAATGTTCGGGGCAGGGGGAATCGGCGACATAGCCGTAAGATTTGGATACCAGAGATTCCAGCATGACAGGCTTTTCGCCTGCGTATACATTCTTGTAATCCTTGTTCAGCTGACACAGGGGATTGGAAATCTCGTATCAAACAGAATACTTAAAACCAGAAATCTACTTTAGGTTCTTCCGCTTTTTAAGCGATAAGAATAGACACTAAACGCTAAGCACATTTAAGGAGGAAAAACACATGAAAAAAAGGACACTATCTATCATTCTCACAACAGTAACAGCTTTATCAGTTCTTGCAGGCTGCGGAAAAAGCGCAGGTGATAAGGCAGAGGCTGCAGCAACAGTAGCCGATGAAGTGGCAGATGCCACAGAGGAAGTATCTGATGATGCAGTAGCAACTTCAGATGCATCTGAGGGAGAAACCGTTGTACTTAAGGGTATCGTAGATCTGGTACCTCACTCAGAAATCATCGAGTATGTTAAGCCCAAGCTTGCTGAGCAGGGAATCGAGATCGATCTTGTTGCAACAGCAGCAGATTCAACAACCAATGAGAAGTTAAACGCAGGGGAGATAGACTTTAACTACTTCCAGCATGACCCTTATCTTCAGTCAGAGATTGAAGCAAACGGTTATGATCTTGTGGATGCCGGAGATATCCACGTTGAGCCTATCACTGCTTATTCAGACAAGTACACATCAAAGGATGAGATCAAGGATGGCGACGTAGTAGCTATTCCCAATGATGCTACAAATGAGTACCGTGCCCTTAGAATCTTAGAGCAGAACGGATTCATCAAGCTTGCTGACGGTGTAGAGGATTCACTTAGCGCTTCCGTTTCGGATATTGAAGAGTACACAGTTCAGCTTGAGATTGTAGAGCTTGATTCAGCTCAGATCATTCCTACAAAGGATGACTACGATTTCTTTATCACAAACACAAACAAGGCTCTTGAAGCAGGTATTGATTCAGCAAGGCTTTTCAGTGAAGGTGCAGACAGCCCATATGCTAACATCATCGCTGTAAGAACTGAGGATAAGGATAACCCGGCAATACAGGCACTGGTGGCAGCGCTTCTTGATGAGGATACCCAGAAGTTCATTGAGGATAAGTATAATGGCGCAGTTATTCCTGTTAAGTGATAACCTTAGGTTTATCGCTCACGAAAACTATTACTTATTACTAAACC
Organism: Butyrivibrio sp. AE3006; assembly: GCF_000424165.1. Classification (NCBI taxonomy): domain Bacteria; kingdom Bacillati; phylum Bacillota; class Clostridia; order Lachnospirales; family Lachnospiraceae; genus Butyrivibrio; species Butyrivibrio sp. AE3006. The sequence goes on from NZ_AUJJ01000001.1 coordinate 148,580, forward strand.
TATTGACACGGTAGGCAAATATGAGTTAACATTAGCACATAGAAAGCAGCAGGAAATAAACTAACAAAAGTAAGGAGAAATGTGCAATGTTTAACTTATCATCTGTAAAAGTAAATATGATGTGTTGTCGAATGTCGGACTTCCGGGCATGTGAAATGGCTGGTGTGCGGTCTTGTCGACTTATGCATCAGATGTACTGATAGAGGATAAGAAAAGACAATTCTCTAGAGTAGTAAACCATTAGCCCGGAGCTTTTCAGTTAAAAGCACCGGGCTATTTTTTTACTTACAGGTTATCGAATTTTGGAAAGAACAAACGACAACAAAAGAACTAATTTAGTGGAGGAAAAAAGTATGTCAAGAGAAAACAGTTTTAGCGCAAAAGCAATCAGAGCAGGATATGATCCGAAGGATCACTTCAATTCAGTTAACCCGCCAATATATCAGACAGCATCCTTCGATCTTATTGATATCGATAGAACAAGACGTCTTTGGACAGGAGCTGAGGCCGGAGGAATTTACTCAAGAGTGGGTAATCCCACAGGAGCAATCCTTGAAGCCAGAATTGCAGAGCTTGAGGGTGGAAAAGCAGCAGTTGCACTTTCCTCAGGAATGGCAGCAATCACATATACACTTCTGCTTCTCGGACAGGGTGGTGGTAACATCGTATCTGGTTCATCACTTTACGGAGCAGCAATGCTGAACCTCATAAAGTTCCTTCCCAAGTACGGAATTACAACCAAGTTTGTAGAGGACAGAAATAACCCTGCAGCATACGAGGAACTTATCGATGAGAACACCAAGGCAATTTACCTTGAATCCATCAGCAATCCAAATGCAGAGCTTTACGACATAGATGCTATCTCTGAGGTTGCACATAAATACGGAGTTCCGGTAGTAGTTGATAACACTGTTGCAACTCCTTATCTGTACAGACCTTTTGAGCACGGTGCAGACATTGTTGTTTACTCAGCGACTAAAGAAATAAACGGACATGGCAATGTGATCGCAGGTCTTGTAGTTGAAAAGGGTGACTTCCCCTTCGATGAGAAGAAATATCCGCAGTTCTATGAGAAGGAATGGAAGATGAGAGATCTTCAGGATAACAAGAGAAGCGCAGTTGAGTTCATTCCCGGCGCTCCGGTTATCGCATCTCTTAAGATTTTCTTTACAGAGTTCTTCGGTGGAGCCCTCGGTTCCTTCGAGTCCTATCTGGTACTCCAGGGATTGTCAACGCTTACTGTTCGTCTTGATAAGAAGCTTCAGACTACAAGGAAAATCGTAGAATTTCTTGAAAGCAGAGATGAGGTTGAGTGGGTGAGATATCCTTACGCAAAGGGCAGCCAGTACAAAGAGCTTGCTGACAGAGACTTCCCTAAGGGCCCCGGCGCACTTCTTTCCTTTGGCTTTAAGGGCACAAGAGAGCAGGAAGGTATTTTCATAAAGTCACTTAAGAACTTCTCTTACCACGTAAACATCGGAGATGTGAGATCACTAATCACCAATCCTCCGGAAAATACACATACTGAGCTTGAGCCTGAATACCACAAGCTTGCAGATATTCCGAAGAACCTTATCAGACTTTCAATCGGTCTTGAGGACGCAGAGGACCTTATCGCAGATCTTGAGCAGGCATTTGAGAAGGCTTTTGCCTGATTAAAGCCTTCTCCTCCTTAAGGGGGAGAAGGTGGCACGAAGTGCCGGATGAGGGGGAGAAAAATAACAAATCGGAGGAATAACCATGGCATACATATCACAACTTAAATACGAAAACGCACCGGAGAAGACAAAGAAAGTAATTGATGAATGGGTGAAGGAGCATGGTCCCCTTACCAACATGAAGGAGACACTTATCCACTCATTACCGGCCTTCCATGCACTTATGGAATGGTTCCCGTTAGAGGAAGATATTGAGAGCTTCCTGGGAGAGAGAGCTGTTAATTTTTTCTGCTATGCAATATCGACAACCAACGACTGCCTTCTTTGCAGCGTGTTTTTCAAAAAGATACTGGATGATGCGGGAATCGACTTTGAGACCTTTGATTTCACGGAGGAAGAGAAGATTCTGATAGATTACGGACGAGCAATTGTTAAGGATGCAAACAGCATACCGCCGGAGATTTTTGACAGGCTTCATGAAAAGTGGAATGAGGAACAGATAGTATCCATCACTGCATTTGCAACAATTATGATCGCCACCAATATCATTAACAAGACGTTGCAGATAGAGCTGGATGAGGAGCTTATCCCTTATTCAAAGAGAAAATAAAGAAAAGGTTTGTCTGCTTTTATTATGGAAAAAGAGGAGTGAAGCAGACAGCCAAAGGAGGAGTATATGGCTAAGGAGTTTGATAATAAAACGATTTTTATAACAGGTGCTGCAAAGGGTCAGGGAAGAGCAGTAGCTTTGGCTTTCGCAGAGGAAGGCGCAAATATCATAGCCTTCGATTTGGGGGAGAGAATTCCATATCCCGCTTACAACAGATCATCCAACGAGGATTTGGAAAAGCTTAAGAGTGATGTGGAGGCTGCCGGCGGAAAGATACTTATATACGCAGGCGATGTTAGAAAAGCAGAGGATCTTAAGGAAGCGGTAGACCGTGGAGTCAAGGAATTTGGCGGTGTCGATATTCTTTTCAGTAATGCCGGAATTGCTGCTTATGGCTATTCTTGGGAGCTGACTGAGGAGCAGTGGGATGCACTTATAGATGTTAATCTTAAGGGCGGATTTTTGGCATCAAAATATGTTATTCCTCACATGATCGAGAAAAAGAGCGGAGTAATCATTTACAACTCATCTGTTGGCGGACTTCGCGGCTTTAATCGCATGAGTCATTACTCAGCATCAAAGCATGGTCTTGTGGGCCTTACAAAATCCCAGGCAATTGAGCTTGCACCTTACGGAGTGCGTGTAGTATCGCTGCATCCTACAGGAGTTAATACTCCCATGAATGATGGTCTTGCTGAGCTTGAGGGAACAACTGCAATTGAGATAGCAGAGAGATCTGCCGGCAACCTTTTAAAGACACCATGGCTGGAGACAGAGGACATCGTAGAAGCTGTAAAGTACATAGCAAGTGACAGAGCAAGATATCTGACGGGAAGCCAGTTTGTACTTGATGCAGGACTTCTGACCAGATAGAGGTCTAAGTAAAACTTATATCTGGCAATTAGTTTTACTTGTTTTTACAAAACATTGCCATGTGCTACCATAATATCAACAACAAAGAACGAAGCCGAGTTACAAATAACAAAAGTATTGGAGGAGAAAGAAAATGGCACAGATTAAAGAAAGCGCACTTGAACTTATTGGTAAGACACCACTTCTTAAATTAAATGGATATAGTAAAAATGCAGGAGTTACAAATGCAACAATCTTAGCAAAGCTTGAGTACTTAAATCCTGCAGGATCAGTTAAGGACAGAATCGCCCTTGCAATGATCGAAGAAGCAGAAAAGAGCGGAAAGCTTAAGCCCGGCGCAACAATTATAGAGCCCACATCAGGTAACACAGGAATCGGACTTGCAGCAGTAGCAGCAGCTAAGGGCTACAAGGCAATCCTTACACTTCCTGATACCATGAGTGTTGAGAGAAGAAATCTTCTTAAGGCATACGGCGCAGAGCTGGTACTTACAGAAGGCGCTAAGGGAATGAAGGGAGCAATTGCAAAGGCTGAGGAGCTTGAGAAGGAGATTGAAGGATCAATCATCCTTGGACAGTTTGTGAATCCCGCAAACCCTGCTGTACATAAAGCAACGACAGGCCCCGAGATCTGGGAGCAGACAGACGGTAAGGTTGATGTGTTCATCGCAGGCGTTGGTACCGGCGGAACAATCACAGGTGTAGGCGAATACCTTAAGGAGCAGAATCCTACTGTTAAGGTTATCGCAGTTGAGCCCGCATCAAGCCCCGTTCTTTCACAGGGTACTTCAGGAGCTCATAAGATTCAGGGTATCGGCGCAGGCTTCGTACCGGATGTTCTTAACACCAAGGTATACGACGAAGTAATCGCTATAGAAAACGAAGATGCTTTCGAAGAAGGCAGAAGATTCGCACACTCCGAAGGTATTCTTGTTGGCATCTCATCCGGTGCAGCCCTTAAGGCAGCAAGAATTCTTTCAGAGAGAGAAGAGTACAAGGGAAAGAACATAGTAGTTCTCCTTCCCGACTCAGGAGACAGATATCTGTCTACACCGCTTTTTGCAAACTAAGCAAACTTACCAAGATAACATACAGACATCTCATACTGCCAAAGAGATGTTTTTGCCAAAGCTCAGTATGCCACTGAGTAAATCTAAATAATCCTTCCTACTACAATAAGCTGTAATGTGGTATCATGTTTGAAACGAACTATCATTGGGGGAGCCTCAACATGACCATATTACAGCTTAAATATGTTATTGCAATAGATGAAGAATGCTCCATGCGAAAAGCTGCTGACAGACTCTATGTTTCGCAGCCGGGACTTTCCAGTGCAGTCAGAGATCTTGAGAGTGAGCTGGGCATTCAGATTTTTGAAAGAGTACATAACGGCGTCGTGACTACCGCAGCAGGTGCCTCTTTTATTGCCTACGCAAGAAGTGCGGTAGAGCAGTTTGAGAAGGTCGAGAATAAATACCTTAGCGGCAAGGGACACAAGCCTACATTTTCCGTATCAATGCAGCATTACACAATCGCTGTTAATGCATTTATCGAGACCGTCAGAGAGTATGACCTTGAGGAGTATCAGTTTTCCATCAGAGAGACCCAGACCGGCGAGGTTATAGAAGATATCAAGACCTTGAAAAGTGAAGTTGGGGTAATCGCCCTCAGCGACTTTAATAAGAGCACTTTTAAAAAGGTTTTTGCAGACGCATCATTAGAATTCCACGAGTTATTCACTAGAAATACCTATGTTTATTTAAGAAAAGATCATCCTCTTGCAGACAGAGATGAGCTGTCCTTGGAGGATCTTCAGGATTATCCCTGCATGGTTTTTGATCAGGGTGACAATACCTCCTTCTATTACAGAGAGGAGGCCCTTGCAACCTATGATTACAAGAAGGTTATCAGTACCAACGAGAGAGCCACATCCGTTGAGCTTATGCTTGGACTTGACGGCTACGCAGTAGGTGCTGCCATGCTTGGAGACAGTCTAAATTCCGCAGATTTAAAAGCTGTAAAGCTTAAGGAAGAGGAGACCCTGACCTTTGGATATATCACAAGAAAGGGAACTACCTTAAGCGAAATGGCGCAGACTTTTGTAGAAAAACTGGAAAGCGTTAAATAGGCAAATAGTAGGGGGAAGTATTATGAAAAGAAGAGTATATGCAGGTGCACTGGTTGTTATGACGGCAGCAGCGATGGCTATGTCAGGGTGTGGTGCTAAAGGTAATTCAGACGAAAATTCATCCGGGCTGATTCAGGAGAAATTGCAGGACATCAGTGAGGAAAATGCTGATGAAGCTGCGAGCAGTGAATCAGAGAACGCAACTTCTGAGGCATCTGAAACAGACGCTGATAGTGAGAAAAATGCTGAGACAGCAGGCACTGAAGATCAGAACGCAACAGAAACTAATGGCACTTCTGAGACATCAGATGCAGCCAGCGATGTTTCCTCTGGCGATAAGCTTGCATCAAGCACCATAACCGATGATGATTTGTATGCCATCTTAGATAATGTTGCATCCACTACCGGGGCAGCATCAGGCGATATCAGATACAACTGCATCGATGATTTTGATGGGGACGGAACCTTTGAGGGCTTTGTTTTTGCAGGCTCTGAGCCCGATGACATGAACTGGTGTGAAGGGACCGTTTACTTTGCAAGCAGTGACAAATGCGATGAGGTTTTCAAGGGAACACTTTACTACAACGATAACGAAAGTGTTTTCAGATATATGGACTGCGGAAGCAGAAGATTTGCACTTTTTAATGAAGCCTATGTAACTGCGCTTGTTTCCCATATCTACTATGTTGATGGGAATAAGCCTGTGGAGTCCGCTATTTCAGGAATTGGTGATTTCTATGTGGGAGAAGACCCTACTGAGATAAATATGACGCTTAGTGCCTACGACAACTTCTGTGATTTTACAGAGGGCGACGAGTCATCCTACATGTGGACAGGTCATACCTGGAAGCCTTACTACTTCCACTATGATGAGAGCAGCAAGGACTACAAGGAGTACGGAGCTGTCAGCATTTCTGAGGATGAGCTGGCTGAGATAGTGGGAACCGATCTGGCATCTGAGATAAAGGCAGAGGGTTATCAGGTTGATAACATCTATAAGAGAGAAAACGGCCTTGTTAATGTGAACTACTCAAAGGTTGTAAATAATGATGATGGCACCTTAAGTGTCACCTATAAAAATGCCACCTATGATGAGAAGGCAGGAAAATACGCTGATCCCTGGGGTGATGGAGGGGGCACCTGGCAGGAATCTGACTACGGCGGAATCTATGAGATATCAGTGAAGCCGTGAGCTGTTATGTATTAAAAGGCACATCGTGGTAATTCACGTTTGCAGACGACACTGCGATATCAGTGTCTTATGAGGAGGGAAAATGTACAAAGGGAGAAATCTTTTTCTTAAAAGAATTCTGGCATTAGCTATGGCAGGTTCACTTGTGCTGACTTTTGGCTGCGGAAAAAATGAGTCTAAGCAGTCAGGCGCAGGAACTGATGACCGGGCTCAGCAGAGTGCTGAAGGCACAGACGATGGAACCGGGGCACCCACAAAAAAGAGTGATGAAGATGCAGGCGCATCGAACAGCGCTGATAACACAGATGCATCAGACGAATCAGATTCCAGTGCCGGTGAAGCTTCTGCTGAAGATGCATCTGCTTCTGATTCTGAGAGCGATTCTGCTTCATCCACAGAACAATTGGAAAGCATTGACTATACCTACAAGAATTTTCCCATGGAGCTTTCCAGGGATTATACCGGTATAGCCAGTGGCAATTACTATACAATTACCCTTGAAAAAAATGTAAAAGACAAATATCCAAAGCTTCAGGAAGCACTGGATAATACAAGCGATGCCCTCAAGGCAGACGTAAGCAGCTTTTTCTCTGATAATATAGCTGATATAAATGACGTTTATGAAAACGGATGGGGCGTGGGCTTTGAAAGTGACCATGATATGTATCCCGTCAGATCCGACAGCAAAGTAGTCTCATTTTTAATGTCAGATTACACATACATGGCAGGAGCTCACGGCGTCACAGGCTTTACAGGCTACAATTTTGATCCCGTAACAGGTGAGAGCATTCAGTTTGAAGATGTCGTGAAAAAGACCGACGGCCTTCCTGAGGTTATCGTAGATGAGCTTATAAAACAAAATGATGATCTTAAGGATTATTTTGGCGAGCTGAGTACTGATAAGGAGAATCTTCTCTCCGGAATTCCCGATAGATATAAAAATAATGCGAGAATGCTGGCATGGGTCATTGATTATGATGGAATCGTGCTGAATTTTGAAGACTATGCAATGGGTAGCTACGCTATAGGAACCCAGTCGGTTAAGCTTAAGTTTGCTGATTATCCTGAGTTTTTCACAGATACCTATAATAACTATGCAGGCGTAGAAATTCCTGTTATTGCGGAGATTGCAAGAGAGCTTAAGGAAGAGGATAAGGAAATCATTGATGCTTCCACTATAGCACCTACGGAGAAAAAAGTTCTTAAGCGTGAAGAGGATATACTGTTTGAGGAAAGCGGCGGTGAAGACTGGTGGTATCATGCAACAGTGCATAATCCGGGATGGAGTGCATGGTGCGCCGAGGGCATTGATACTGATCCCGGAACTCCTTCTTTTGAGCTGAAGGAACTTTCATCCTACACCACAGACTGGATAGATGAAGACAAATGGGCTGCGGAAAAGGGAATAAGACTTCCAAATACTTTGCCCTATACAGATGATACCTACAACTACAGTGCAATCAATAATGCTGAAGGCGGCGAGCTTTCCTTGACTGTATACAACCATGTGGACCAGACTTTGTGCGGGATTTTCTATTTTGATGAATTTATAACTCCGCCGGATCAGGGTACAGGCTTGTTTGCGGACTTCACTGAGCCCGGAATTGATTATGCTGAAGTAAAAGATGGCATTCTTTACGTTGCGTTGGGACACAGAACCTATGCTGCAGCGAATCCGCATAAATCCTACATTGTGGCAATAGACACCACCACCGGCGAAACACTTTGGAGAAGTGAAGATCAGGTTTGCGGATCCCACAATTTTGTTTTTGAAGGTGACAGTATTATCTGCGGCTACGGTTTTACCGATGAGCCTGACTACATTTATATCCTTAACAAGAAAAACGGTAAGACTCAGAAGCAGATCAAGGTTAAGTCTGCGCCTTACTATTTTGTTCCGCAGGAGGATCAGCTATACGTTATAACTTACAATACGGAGTATTTGTATTCGATTAAAAAATAAAAAAGATGAGTGCCGGCATTAAATCACAGAGATAGGTTTAGTGCCGGGCTCTGTGTAAATTAGAGGCGCTTTTTACTTAATGAAGTTTTTGAGGGGAATATTATGAATAAGAAAAAGGCAGTGCTGATAAGGATAGGAATACTGGCTGTTGCAATTTATCTGCTTAATGGCTGCACCAATACTGCAAAAAACAGTGGGCAGCAGTCTGAGCAAAATGAAGGGACGCAGTCAGACGTAGTGACAGAAGACAGAGATGCTATCGCAGATCAGGACTCAGCCAGCGACAGTTCTGCGGAGAACGAAGAATCTGCAACAACTGATGATGCAGGTGATGAGAGCATGGAAACTGATAGTGCAAATTCAGATGGCACAGACAATGAAGCTTCAAATTCATCAGGCACAGAGACTGTAAGCCTTAAGACATCTAATGACATTAACGCATTTGTCGCAGGCGAGTGGACAATGCTGAATAATGATACCGGTGAAGATTTTGCTACTCTGACCTTCAAAGAAAATGGAGATCTTAGCTTTACCAGACTCTCCGACGGTGTAAGCTGCGATGGTCACATTGCTTTTGAAAAGAGCGATGCAGAGGGTGAGAACCCTGATAAATACACTATTCATTTAGATAAGATAGGAGATTTTCTTCCAGAATCAGATCAGGGTATTGATGACAGTGCAGACACCAGCGGACTTTTCCATATAGGTATCGCAGAGGGAAAAGATTATTTATATCTCACAGAGCTGGGAAACGGAGATACCTGGATTTCCATAAGTGTATTTAACACCAGCGATTATTCTGATTTTGATAACTGGTCCTCGGACTGGCTTTTTTACAGAGAAAATGATAAAGCAGGTGACTTTGAACCGGAGAAGGGTGAGGATTTTTATGCCTTTGCCTGGGGTAGAGGTCAGGATGGTGAAAAGGTAGAGCTTCAGAGGATGGAACCCTACGAATTTGATACCTTTGAAGAATACACTGACAGAGCCTTCAGAGGCGCATATTTTGGAGAGGTGGACGACCTCAGTGTAAGAAGCTATGAGATAGATGGCGATGCCGGCACAGAGTACTTTTTTAACGAGAAGAGATTCGAAAACAGACCTCTCTACGTTTATCATGTAACCACTGATTCTCAGGGAAAAATATCTAAGATAGAAGAGGTGGACAGAAGCTATTTTGGAATGTACGAGCTGGCTAATTTAGAGCATGAGTACAGCTTTGATTCTACGACATTTTACTACGGCGCAGCATCCTTCAAGATTCAGGATATTGTTCCTGCATCCACGGCTATAACCGGGTGCCAGAAGGTGGGCGATTTCATAATGGTTGAGTGCCATGTGAATCCACACTACAGCTGCTATGCATTCTACAGTATTTACAGAGGGGAGTTTGTTTTCGATATTCTTGGAGCAAATCTCACCTGGAAGGATGACGACCTTTCCACACTTATCTATTCAAGATACAACGAGATATTTGATATTTGGGGCAACTTTGTAGGAAGCGTTCAGGAAGGCGAAGTTTACGGTCTTGAGTTTGGAGAAGGAGATGTTGTCAAAGCTAACTGCTGGATTATAAACGGTGAGCAGGAAGAAGAGTTTACTGAAGAATTCGAGTACGAGCTTGTGGATAAGCCTATGTTTGACTATTTCAGATTCCTTCTTAGCTATGACAAGAGCAGTTTGTGGAGAGAGTTTAGAAAGGAAGCTGCTGAAGATGATGGAGCATTTGTGATAGTCAATGCACCTGATTTTATAAAGGAACTGATACCTGAGCCGGACACCTATGTGGAAGGCGCTTTGGATGAGCTTACGGTAGTTCCACTTTCTGACTATGCAAAGGTGGGCCTTGAAGATGCAGAGCAGGGGGGAGCGGGTAGTAACAATGTAAACAGTGCAGTGCAGGAATTTTCCAAAAACAATCCCATGAGCTACATAGTAACCGTTCCTGAAGGAATGCCTGTTACAAATCTTATTGTCAGATATAAATCTGGAAAAGAAGTAATCTGGCCCATAGGACAGATTACAGGTAGAACACCGCAGAGATCCACATTTGTAAAGTAAGAAACTAAATGAAAACCGTCGCCAATTGTTAAATACAATCTGGCGACGGTTTTATAATTCATATAGTTTTTATCGCTCTTTTCCCCAGAAGAACAGACCCAGCATTCCGGGGCCAACGTGGGCTCCTGAGAAGGGCTCGTGCTGACAAATCGTGATGTTGGCAGCAGGGTTAACTTCCTTGACCATTTCAGCAAGCTGATTGGCATCATCAAGGCAATCGCCGTGGGAGATGCATACAGTCTGATCATCGGTATCCATTCTCTTTTCAGAGTATTTACGGAGGATAGCCTTTACGGCATTCTTGCGGCCTCGTACTTTATCACAGGAGATGATATGCCCTGTGCTGTCACCAAACAGAATAGGTTTGATATTAAGTATGGTACCGATCTGTGCGGTAACGCCACTTACGCGTCCTGTGTTTTTAAGGAAGTTGAGGTCATCAACTGTGAAATACTGGCAGGCGTGAGGTACAGCTTCATCAAGTATTTTTGCGGCCTCTCTGCAGTCCACACCATCTTTACTTAGCTTTGCTGCTTTAAGTGCCAGAATTCCATTACCAAAACCACATCCGTGAGAATCAACGATATGGATGAAACAGTCAGGATATTCCTCCATCAGCTCATCGGCTGCTGCGATAGCGGCATTGTAGGTTCCGCTGATTCCTGAGCTCATGGCTATGTAGATTATCTCACCGCCATCCTTGGCGATGGGAGTAAAGTGATCTAGAAACAGAGCAGTATTAAGGAGGCTTGTTTTGATCTTATCGCCGTTTTTCAGACCTTCATAGTAGGCGTGACCATCAAAGTCCTCAATGTCTCCTGTATAAGTAACTAATTCATCATTAACAAGGTAACTGCATGGTAAAAGAGTTATACCATCTAAAAGCTGTTTTGGAAGATTTGCACATCCGTCTGCAAATACATAAAAACTCACGGCTTTTTCCTCCGAATGTCATTAATTTATCCTTTGATAGTTTATCACATTCGAGGTGTGGCCTGCACAAAAAAGTTGAAAATATATTCAATTTTCAGAGCGCCGGGTTAATGATTTTTTATCTTGCAAATTCCCTGAGTCATGGTGCCCATGGGACAAAAAGCGCACCATGTTCGCGGACGATAAAGAGCCATTACAATAAGACCGATGAGGGTTGATGTCAGCATGAGACTGTAGAATCCATAGCTGAACTGAGTAATCCATGCAGGGACACCTGTTACGGTATATGCCCACTGCCACGGAACCTTAAAGGTCCAGAACAGCTTCACCACTGTCTTAAGAGATGCGCCGCCATAAACAAGGTAAGTCTGATAGATCATGTTACCGAACATTGTCATGAAAAATGCAAGGAACCCGTATCTGAAATATTTGCTGTACATCCAGGCAGGAGCAACCTTCCTGTTTTTCATTTTAAGAGCTCTCGGGATTATGGCAAAAAGCTTACCTCTGCCGCAGTATCTGTTACAGAAGGCTTTGCCGCCGCCAACTGAAGCTACTATGATTGGAACAATAAAATCGATCATTCCAAGCCATGCGAACAAAATATTGAAAAAGCCCAATGAAAAATAAATGATGGGCCATATCCACAAATAGTCGTACCAGTGTTTCTTTTTCATTTTTTCATGTCCAATCTTTCTATCAGTGTGATGCATCCTGTGGGGCAGGTCCTGCTGCAGAGTCCGCAGCCCACACATTTAGCTGCATCCACATCCGCATAGCATCCGTTAATGGTTTTTATGGCGCCTACGGGGCATGCTTCCATACATGCCCCGCAGCTTACGCAAATGTCTTTATCTACTACCGCGTTTTTTCTGATCATCTTTTTCTCCCGACTATTATGCTGAAATAAGAGAATCAAGCTTTGAAGAGAGAACTGATTCAGGCATTCCGCCCACTTCTGTATCAACAACCTTACCGTTTTTAATAAATACGAAGCTGGGGATGCTCATTACGCCATATTTTGCAGCGAGGCTGGGCTCTCTGTCTGTGTTGACCTTGCCAACCTTAACCTTGCCGTCGAATTTTTTTGCCATCTCTTCCACAACGGGGAGCATCATACGGCAGGGGCCGCACCAGTCTGCGTAGAAATCTACAAGTACAGGGATGTCGCTGTTTAAAACTTCTTCATTGAAATTGTCTTTTGTGAACTGATATTCCATTTTATTACCTAACCTTTCTTGAAAAGCATTGTTAAATCGTTCTGATAATGTTAGTATATGTGGTATAAAAATTATATCAAGTACGCAGATTATATGTACCTGGTAAGAAAAAACTGAGTAATGTGAAAGGACGCGGATTATGGCAGCTAAGAAAAATTCGAAACCGGATCATGAACCCCTCTGTGAGGACATCGCAGGAAAGGGCTGCGGTCTGAAAAAGGTAATAGATATTATAGGTGGAAAGTGGAAGATAATGATCCTGTGCGTTATGGATAAGGAAGGAACCATCAGATACGGCGAACTCAGGCGCAGAGTCTTTGGAATCACCAACACCATGCTTGCAACATCTCTTAAGGAAATGGAAGAGGACGGCCTTGTGGAGCGCATCCAGTACATGGAGATGCCTGTAAGGGTTGAATATACTTTAACTAAGAAGGCTGAGAGCATCGTTCCTATTCTTCTTCAGTTAAAGAAATGGGGAGAGGAGAATCTTTGAGAAATATGGGAGCTTATTTATTTGTACATTTTAGAGAAAAGACCACTCCTGATGGCGAGCAGGTTTATTTTGGACTTTCAAAGGATGGCTTTAACTGGGAAGAAGTAAATGGTGGCAAGCCGATTTTAACCAGTACCCTCGGCGAATGCGGCGTTAGAGATCATGTTATTTTCAGGAAAAAGGAAGGCGGCTTTATCATCCTTGCAACTGATCTTAGCCTTGCCAATAATTTTGCAACCAGATATCACTCCGACTGGAAGGAAGTAAACCACAACGGAAGTCCCTATTTATCAAAGTGGGAATCCGAGGACCTTGTTCACTGGTCAGAGCAGGAACTGATAAAGCTTGTAGACGACAGCTTTGGCTGCGTGTGGGCACCAGAAATAATAGCCGATGAAGAAAATGGCGATTACATGGTTCATTGGAGCAGCTTTAATAACGTCAATGACCCTGATTTTACAGCTATCTACTATTCCAAAACTAAAGATTTTAAAACCTTTTCAGAGCCGCAGATCCTTTGCTCCAAGAAGGATACGGGAATCATCGATTCAAACATCGTGTATGCAGATGGCTACTACTATAGATTTATAAAAAGTGATTTTGAACCAAACCATATCATGCTGCACAGAAGCACTTCACTGATCGGAGAATACGAGAGAATGCCTGCTTTTGATGAAGAGATAGAGAAGGAGGAGCTGGGCCAGTTCGAAGCCCCTACCTGCTTCAAGCTCAGCGATGGCAGATGGTGTGTAATGCTTGACTATTACGGCTGCGATAAGGATAAGCAGGGCTATGTTCCTTTTGTAGCAGAGGACATTTCTACCGGAAGATTCGTAAGAAGCGATTCGGAATTCTCATTTCCCTATGGCTTCAAGCACGGGACTGTTATGAGCATTACTGATGAGGAATATGAGAGGATTAAAAGGGCATTTAAATAGTATGATTTCTTAGATGAAATTACAGAAATCCGCACTAGCTGCGGATTTCGTGAGATCATGATACGAAAGGCAAATAGGCCCTTCGACGAAGTCGACTTTTAATGGCCTATTTGCGGCATTCTTGAATCTCTGATTCAAGAATGCATATAATATAGTTGTCTCAGTAATCGTTTTTAGGTAGAGGGGGTACTTATGGCAGTTTACAAATGTATGGCGTGCGGTTACATTTTTGATGAGGAAAAAGAGGGCAAGAGCATCAGAGATATAGATTATTGCCCCAGATGCAAACAGCCTGATGACAGGTTTGTTCTTGTTGAGGAAGACAGTGAAAAATAAAGCTGAAGCCGATTGCATGGCGTATTTTCAAGAATCAGAAAACACCATGCATTTCTGGCTAAATTCGCATGGCGTATCCGTATAATTCAAAAAACACCATGCCATACAGGTCTATATGGCATGGTGTATTTCGATAACGATGGAAACACCATGTTTTGGGTGCATTTTTCGCATGGTGTTTTTTTGAAAACGCTGATACCGCCATGTTTACAGCAGTATCGCTAGATTCAACTTCAAAGAAAACCATCTGATAAAACGATTTAACTTAGTTCTAAAGTAAACCGCTCGATCAAATCAGTTTATTCAACTTCAAAGCAAAAACCTCGAATAAATCAATTTATTTCAGTTCAAATTCTGCTGCGTTTTCTGTGGCAGAATCAAATCCCAAAAATACCTTGAATTTTCCGGCTTCAGTCTCAAATACATTACGCAGAGTAAAGAATGCCAGCATATCTTCAGTGATAACAAAGCTTACCTCGGTACTTTCGCCGGGAGCAAGAGTTACCTTCTTAAAGCCTTTAAGCTCCTTTACAGGGCGGACTCTGCTGCCTACAAGATCTCTTATATAGAGCTGAACTGTCTGAGTGGCTTCAACTTTGCCCTTGTTGGTCACTGTAGCTGTAGCAACAATCTTGTCGCCATCTGCATAAAGTGATGGCGTGGCTGAAGCAGAGGAGATTCCTTCTGCTTTCTTCATTTCAGCTTTATCAAGTGTCACTTCTGAAATCTCAAAATCGGAGTATGTAAGACCATATCCGAAGGGATATCTGGCTTCGTTGGGGCAGTCAAGATATCTTGTTGTGAAAGCAGAGTAACGGTCTGTGGGCTTGGGTCTTCCTGTGTTAAAGTTGTTGTAGTAAAGAGGCTCCTGACCTACGCAGTAAGGGAAGCTCATAGGAAGCTTACCCTGAGGTGAAAACTTTCCTGTAAGTACGTCTGCGATTCCGTGTCCGCCTTCTGTTCCCGGTCTGAAGCAGATCATAAGTGCATCGGATTCTTCCGGTAAATTGCCAAGATCAAGAGGTCTTCCGTTGAAGATAAGAGTGATGATCTTTTTGCCTGTAGCCTTAATTTTCTTAAAGAGCTCAAGCTGAATCTCAGGAAGCTTTATCTCAGCCTTACTGGTTGATTCTCCTGTCTGGAAAGCACTTTCGCCAAGACACATGATGACAATATCAGCAAAATCTGCTGCTTCAAGAGCTTCTGCAAGGAGCTTCTCATTGTCTGCTTCAAAATTATCCAGGTGAGAATGGAAAAATCCAAGGTCAGCATCCTCATCAAGAAGAGTGCAGCCATTAGCAAATCTAAGCTCGGTATCAGTTCCTTCAAAGGCTTCTGTGAAGGCCTGTCTAAGTGTTACGTTTGTATCTGCATTGCAGGTGATAGCCCATGAACTCTGAAGATTTTTCTCATCCACATAGGGACCTATAAGAGAAATCTTTTTTGAGTTAAGGGGAAGAGCATTTTCCTTATTCTCAAGAAGAACAAGTGATTCGCGAACAGCAGCTCTTGCTACTTCGCGGCTTTCTTCTGAGAATGTGAGCTTTTCATATTTTTCTGCGGATGCTCCGTGGTAAGGATCTTCGAAGAGGCCAAGCTCGTTCTTGAGATTAAGTACGCGAAGCACTGCTTCATCCACAAGCTTCTCATCGATTTTGCCTTCCTCGATAAGAGTAGCAAGGTTAAAACCATAGCTCTCTGTGCACATATCGATGTCAACACCTGCTTCGATTGCAAGGTGAGCAGCTTCTTTGAGGTCAGCCGCAAGACCCCATGGAACCATCTCACCGATTGCACCCCAGTCAGAGATGAGAACACCATCAAAACCCATTTCCTTTCTGAGGACATCGCGCATAAGCCACTTGTTTCCTGAAGAAGGAATTCCATTAAGAGTATTAAAAGAGGTCATTGCCATTTTGACTCCGGCATCAACGGTCTTTTTATAAGCTCTAAGATACTGATCCTTAAGGGCGTATTCTGATAATTCTACATTGTTGTAATCTCTTCCTGCTTCTGATCCGCCGTAAGCTGCAAAGTGCTTTACGCAGGCAGCCACGTGGTCATGGTCTGCGATGTTATCGCCCTGATAACCCTCTACCATTGCGGCAGTCATCACTCCGTTAAGATACGGATCTTCGCCTGTTGACTCGACAACGCGGCCCCAGCGGGCATCCCTTACAAGGTCAGCCATGGGAGAGAAGGTTACGTGAATACCGTCGGCAGCGGCTTCCTTTGCCTGAATCTGAGCACCCTTTTTGGAGGTCTCGGGATTAAAGGTTGCACCCTGACCAAGAGGACAGGGGAAAACCGTGTCGTGACCATGGATTACATCCAGCATGAAAAGAAGAGGAATGTGGTGGGGATGGTTTTTCACATATTCCTCCTGGATTTTTCTAAGCTTATCAGCGCCGTGAAGTCCAAGGGTGCTTCCTGCCAGCTGTTTTACCTTTGCTGAGACTTCTGCTTCGGCAATACCTGTAATTGCAGCGTCATCCTCGAAAGCCTGACCGGGGAGCTGAACCAGCTGCATGATCTTTTCTTCAAGTGACATGTCGTTAAGTAACTTTTGTAAATCTTCTTTTTTCAATGTAAAATCCTCCTGCCTTACTAAGTAAAAATGTTGTGTTGTTATATCATTACGAAGGCTGATTGCCTGGCTCACACCTTCGGGATTAACTATCTATTTTGGCTGCAAGGTTGCCATTTGCCAAAATCGAAAGGCTTCTTGTGGCGCGGGAAATTGCAGTGTAGAGACAATGCTTACCAAGCTCGGTGTCAGGGTATGATTCTGAGTCTGCATCTGCCAAAATGACGTTATCAAATTCAAGTCCCTTAACCAGCTTTAATTCTATTAAAAAGGCACCGCTCTTTGGAAGAGAGTCTTCCTCTTCAATAGTAATGGGAGCCTTGTCACCAAGGGCTTCTGCAATCTTATCAATCGCAAAGTGATTTCTGCAGATGACAGCTGTAAGTCCGTCTTTTTTCTCATATTCTGCGATGAGTTTTGAAAGTTCCTTATAGTATTCCTTATCCGTTGAACAGGCCTTTACAAAAACTTCTTCGCCGGGACGCTTAACGGAAGAAACCATCATTTTCTTTTCATCGGGAAGTATTGATGCAAACATATCTGTGATCTCAGGCGAGCTTCGGTAGCTTGTCATAAGAGGCAAAGTCACGAAGTTCTTTTTCTCAGCCCTTGTCATTTCCTCTATTTCAGCAAAGGTTATAGTGCCTTCACGGATTGCCTGAAACTCGTCTCCAAGGAGCATAAATCTGGCATTTGGGAAATATTTTTTGAACACCATCATCTGAGCCATGGTGTAATCCTGGACTTCATCGATCATGACGTAGCGCATGTTTCTGTCGCATTCCCCGGTAAGTTCCATCTTGGTATAGAGCCATTCGGCAGCGGTGATATTGGTAGTGCCAAGAATTCGCTGTGCCACATGCATGACATTTATAAAGCCGCAGTGCCTTATGCAGCTAAGAGCGCCGCCAAAATCATTCTCTATGCGGTTATCCTCAGCAGAGTCAGATTTTGCGCTGCTTCCGGATTCGTTGTAGGAGTTATCATCCAGGTTATGCAGGGCAATCTTTGCTCTGTGTTCAAGCTCATCGGAGGCTGTCTGAATAAGGCGCACTCCCATGGGGAACTGTTTGAATTTCTTTATTACGGAAAAGACTTCGTTTTTGGACATAACGATCTTGTCCTTTTGTCTGATATCAAGGAAGTCCTCGGGCTCCGGAGACAGAGTCTGTATAGTGTCATGAATCTTTTTGAGACTGTCTGCCTCAGAGTAATCATATTCTTCGCCGGAAAAAGGAACATCCACCATCTCAAGAAATTCCTGCCAGGTAAGGGTAAGGGGATTGGTCTCTCCAAGGTCAGGAAGGACATTGTCGATATAATCCCTGAAAACAGGATTGAGAGTCATGAGACATACATGGTCAGGACGAAGAGTATCCCTCTTTTGATAAAAAAGATAAGCGATACGCTGCAAAAGAACTGAAGTCTTGCCACTGCCTGCAATACCGTTTACTAAAAGCACAGGAACGTCAGGATAGCGGATGACGGTATTCTGCTCCTTCTGAATTGTCGCAGTGATAGCCTGCATCTTGTCAGAGTGAGTCTGTGACAGTGACTGAAGCAGCATGGGATCTTCAATTGCTATCTGAGTATCGAAGTATGCGTTCAGCTTGTCCCTTGTAATATCAAACTGTCTGCGCATTTGAAGGTCTACAGGGATTTCTCTGTCCTCTACCATGTAGCTGGTGTGGCCGATTTCCTGATTGTAGTAAACTTCAGCGATGGGAGAGCGCCAGTCAATGACCATCTGCTCGTAGCCGTTTTCTGATACAGCAGCGCGTCCGATGTAGTAGTTCTCAGGCTCTTCATCCTCTTCATATTTTAGTCTGATCTCTGCGAAATAGGGAGATTCAAGCAGCTTATTTACTGTTTCAAGACGATTATCAAGAGAATTGCTTTCAACGTTATATGTATCGATATAACGATTCCAGACCTCTATTTCTGCCAGAGTTTCCATGGTGGTCTCAATGTCAGCATAGTCGAATCTGATGTTGTCGCGGATATCATTTTTATCATCTGTTGCCTGCTCATTCAGGGCAGTGATCCTGCTTTCAAGGTCCTCCTTCATGGCAAGGAGCTTGTTGTAGGTTTGGGTTAAATGAGCCTGTTCGGCTTCGAAAATTTCTTTTTCCATAGAATGCTTACCTTTATGTGAAACTGATTTTTCTGTCTTTTGTATCTTTTCATTATAACATTGAAATTCAAATGCAACATAGAACATTGTGGCCTATATTGCTTAATGTATTTTTGAATTTCCGTTTAGAAAAATATAATAAAGTATTCATTTTATCGTAATTTAACATTTCAGAGAAAAAAGTATAATTTATCTATAAGTATCATTATGGAGGTAGATATCTATGGCAGATAAGAATATTAGTAGACCCAATTCAAGGCACATTAGTGCGCAGCTTCTTGTCGTTATCATTCCGATGATAATTGTGGCTATCGCGATTGTAACTGTTTTCATCGGAATTAACGCAAAAAACGTTATTGTGGAAGAAGCCACAAACGGACTTGCAATGGAAGCAAAGGCAAATGCCGCTGAGATAGCGGGCGAAATGTCCGGAATGGTATCATACTATAACAGTTTGGGTGATGTTTTAGAGAAGAGTGTTTACGCAGATGATGCTGCCTACTTTAGAGCTCTTGAACCCGGAATGGCTGCTTATCCTGATGTTGTTATAGATGTTTATTTGGCTGTTGGAACAGAAAGCTTCTATGATGGTGGCGGATGGGTTCCTGATGCTGATTATGATCCAACAACAAGACAATGGTATAAAAATGCTCTTGGTAAGTCGTCAATAGTAATCGGCGCACCTTCTGTTGATATGACAACGGGAAAAATGGTTGTTTGCGGCTCAAGACAGATAAATCTTCTTGATGGAAGAACCGCAGTACTTTCAACCGATATAGTTCTTTCAGGAATCTCTGAAACAGCAAGTGCATATAAGCCTCTTGGCAAAGGTTCAACCATGATGTTCGATGGAACAGTAATGGTGGCATCACCTGCTGCAGATCAGATAGGAAAAGATGTTTCCGAGTACCCTGATGATGATTTTATTCAGCAGATATCAGCTATAACCACATCCGGTGGAAGGGATGATATTTTCACATTACATGGAACTGATGGAATAGATTACTACGTTTCCATTGATCCTGTTATCGGTACGAATTTTTATCTGGCATCCTTTGTAAAGGTGGGTGATGTTCTTGCACCTCTTTATAAATTCATTATGATCAGCGCAGTTCTTGCATGCGTAATGGTACTTGTTATGGCAGTCATTATGTTCCAGGCAATTAACTCAATGATCGCAAAGCCTGTAAAGAAGCTTACTGATAACATCAACAGAATATCCAGTGGTGACTTCACTGTTGAGATTCAGAAGGGCTCAGGAAATAAAGAAAACGAAATCGGTCTGATGAACAACAATATGTCTGACTATGTTGCTCAGATGCGTGACACTCTTATAAAGATGAAGGATGTTACACAGAAGTTGGCCGGAGAAGCGACTAATTCCAAGAACGCATCCAGTGATCTGAACATTCAGGCAGATGAGCAGTCGAAGGCAATGCAACAGATCCAGGGTGCTATGGACGATATGGCAGATGCAGTAACAGAGCTGGCAAACCAGGCAACAACCCTTGCTCAGGAGGTTTCAAATCTTACCGACAAGAGCCAGCAGACAAGAGATACCATGGATTCGCTCGTCACAAAGGCAAAAGATGGACAGCGTGATATGGAAGTTGTTCAAAGCGGCATGACCGCCATTGCAAAGTCCATGGAAGATATGAACGATGTAGTATCAGTTGTTGGAGAATCTGCACAGAAGATTAACTCCATTGTTGATATGATCAATTCGATTTCCAGCCAGACTAACCTGTTGTCACTGAATGCTTCAATCGAGGCTGCAAGAGCCGGTGAAGCAGGAAAAGGCTTTGCGGTTGTTGCTCAGGAAATCGGACAGCTTGCCCAGAACAGTGCTGATTCCACTCAGCAGATTTCCACTATCATCAAGGAAATCACAGTTCAGATTGAGGAGCTTTCCAATAAGTCCAAGAATAACATGGAAGAAATCAACAACAATATGGACGCTGTTAATACTGCCGGAACTACATTTGAAGAAATCTTCAAGAGTCTTGATGAGACCAGCGATATCGTAGGAGAGATGATAGCCAAGGTAGGAAGCGTTGATGAGATCGCAACCTCTATGGCAGCTATCTCGGAGGAGCAGTCAGCAAGTACTCAGGAAGTAAGTGCAACAGCAACACATCTTACATCCAGTGCAGAGCTTGTGGCTGAGAACTCCAAGGGCGTAGACACCAGTGCTACAGCCGTTTCTGATTCTTCAGATGAGATTGAGAATCTGATCAATGTATTTAAGGTTTAAGTAAAAAATAGTAAATAGCATGGTTTCAGGGAGCTGTCCGTAGAGGGCAGCTCCTTTTTTCGATTGCAAGGACTTCGCAAGAGAAAAGTTTTGAGCGTAAAGTTTTGCGTAAAGTTTTGAACGCTATTCTTTTTATTTCTTGTCAGAAAATATTTATCGATATTCAATAAAAAATTATTGACTTGCAAAAATGCCCGTGATATAACGAAATTACAAAATCGATTTTAAAAAGCTTGTAAAAGCGGTTAAGGAGCGGAAACATGAGCGAAAAGCTAAACAGAGTTTTCAAGATTTGCCTTGATGTATTTTTTTACATAGGACTGATCATCGAGGTGACCGTACCCCTCACACTGGGAAAAGCTGTGGATATGACAGTTCTGGCACTTGGTGAGACCACAGAATATGCCAGGATCAGGGATCATTATGTTTTTGCAGTGATTTCAATAATGCTGGCAGGTGCCTTTGCACTTCTCATTCTCCGCGAGCTTCGGAAAATGATGAAAACAGTTATAGAGGATGACTGCTTTGTTCAGGCCAATGTGGACAGCCTTCGCAGAATGGGGACATTCGCATTTGTCATTACTCTTGTTAAGGTTATCAGATGTTTTGTCTATTTCACTCCCGGAGCGGTTATTACGGCAGCAGTTTTTTGTTTTGCCGGAATCTTAAGTAAAGTGCTCTCCAAAGTCTTTGACAGGGCGGTGAGCTACAAAGAGGAGAATGACCTGACAATTTAATGAAATAGTGCTGAAAAGCGGGAAGGAAATTATGGCAATAGTAGTTAACCTGGATGTGATGATGGCAAAGCGAAAGGTGGGTCTTACTGAGCTTGCAGGCAAGGTAGATATCACCCTGGCCAATCTGTCCATATTGAAAAATAACAAAGCAAAGGCGGTCCGTTTTCAGACTCTTGAAGCGATATGCAAGGCTCTGGACTGCCAGCCCGGAGACATCCTTGAATATGTCCCGGATGATGAGAATTAAAAGAATTACTGAAAAGAGAAGACTACCGGATGAGACCCTGCTTTAAGAGATATTGCGGTAGTTCTAAATGGAGGTTTCTAAGTATGGAAAACAACATGAATCAGGATGAAATTTTATTAAAAGAAGAAGTTAATACACAGCAGGAGGTATTGGCGGACGGAACCTATGGAAAGGTGCTGATTAACGGTTCTACTCCTGTTTTCTCCGGCTCTGAGCCCGCTATAAATCCTGCACCGGTGGTTCTGATCGAAGAAGAGAAGGGTGATGATGTTTCTTTTAAAAAGTATGCGCTGCCGGCTGTGATTTACGCAATTGTTCACACCTACTGTCTTTACAGAAATACAGATGCTGTGACTTATCCAATCAGCATGCTCATTACTTTGATACTCATGGGTATAGCGAGAAAACGGGATGGATTTTCTCTTATTGCTGACAAAAACGGTGATAAGCGTCTTGGACTATTTTACGTAATATCGTTAATGCTTTTATCTATATCAAAATTCATGACAGCAAACAGCACACTTTTGTGGATTGACGGCTTTGCAATAACTGTGCTTATATTCAGCTTTGTGCTGCATCTTTATGCTGATACAAAGGGATGGGATATCTTTTCCTGGGCTATCGGAATTATGGCAACCCTGATGAGACCCATATCATGTATAGCCGATCCTTTCTATGATACTCACAGCTGGCTTAGTAAGCGCAAGGATGGAGATAAGCCTAAAAACAAAAATCTCGCTGCCATTATCGCCGGACTTTGCATAGCGGTTCCGCTACTCTTTGTGGTAGTAGCTCTCCTTGCATCAGCGGATCTGGTTTTCTCAAGTATGCTTGAGCACATAGTGGACCTTATTGAGCTTCCGGACAACTTCGAGGACTACTTTGGAATTACCATTATGCTTGTGTGGTCACTATGGCTTTTCTATACGGTATTTAGGAGCTTGTCCAAGGGCAAAACAGGAACCCATGAAGCGAGAAATATTGGAATTAACCCGGTTGTAGCTATTACCTTCACATCACTTCTTAGTGCGGTTTACCTGCTCTTTAGCGTGATCCAGATCGTTTATCTTTTCATGGGAAATATGACTCTCCCTGAAAACTATACCTACGCTGAATACGCCCACGAAGGCTTTTATCAGCTCCTTGCCGTTAGCATTATGAACTTTGCTATCGTGATGACCTGTAAGAGACTGTTTTCAGACAATACCGTGCTTAAGGTGATTCTGACCATCATCGGTGCATGTACTTATATAATGATCGCATCAAGTGCTTTCAGAATGTTCATGTACATCGAGGTGTACCACCTCACCTTCCTCAGAGTGTTTGTACTTTGGTTTTTGGCAGTGCTTGCGGTGTGTCTTGCATACCTTATCTTTTATCTGTATGCGGACAGGTTCCCCATTTACAATGCCTGCATGGTGACGGTGACTGTGATGTATCTTGTCTTTGCTTTTGCTAACCCTGATTATCACATTGCAAAGTATGATATGAACTATCTGAATAAAGCGGTTGATACAAAGGAGTACTCGGGAACTGTTGAGTATTATCTTATGTATGAGATTTCTCCTGATGCCGTTCCTGCCTATGTGGATAATGAGAGACTTCTTTCAGAATATTATCTCTTAGATGGTGATGATACTTATAAAAAAGAAGATCAGCACTTAAGGAACTTCAACTATTCAAGAAACAGAGCATATAAGCTTAAAAATCACAAATAATTCCATGATCGGAGTGCACTGCCATGGCGGAGCACTCCGATTTTTAAATGTACATTCTGCCTTTAACATTTCACGAGCCCATTTTAATAAAAATATAATAAACACGCGGCTTTTAGCGTGCTAGAATAGTTGTTGTAGGAGATATTTTTATCGGTCAGTTGTCAAAAAATATTCGCATGGTCGATGGAATGTCGCAGGATAAATTTTTAGAAAACGGAGGAAGTGAAATGGCAGAAAACAACAAGTGGAGATGCAGAGCAGAAGACCTTAAGGGCACGCAGACAGAGAAGAATCTGCAGGCAGCTTTTGCTGGTGAATCAGAGGCAAGAAATAAGTACACTTTCTTTGCATCCAAAGCTAAGAAGGACGGTTTTGTTCAGATTTCAAATATCTTTGCAGAGACTGCAGCCAATGAAAAAGAGCATGCAGAGATCTGGTACAAGATTTTGACAGGCATTGGAAGTACAATAGAGAACCTCAAGACTGCAGCTGATGGTGAAGGCTATGAGTGGAAAGAGATGTATCCTTCATTCGCAAAGACTGCAAAGGAAGAAGGATTTGACGAGATAGCTGAGCTTTTTGAGAGCGTAGCAGCAATCGAGAAGGAGCATGAGGAGCGCTATAAGAAGCTTCTTAAGAATATCGAGGATAAGATCGTATTTTCACGTGACGGCGATGCTGTATGGCAGTGCAGCAACTGCGGACATATCGTGATCGGTCCTGCTGCTCCGGAGGTTTGTCCGGTATGTAACCATCCACAGGCATATTTCCAGCTTAAGGCTGAGAATTATTAATATTCCAAACGAACAAAGGAGGTTTCGTTATGAAGTTCTACAAATGTGAGAAATGTGGTAGTTTCGTAATCAAGATCAATGAGGCAGCCTGCACACCCGTATGCTGCGGCGATCCCATGACAGAGCTCATCCCCGGCACATCAGACGGCGCTCATGAGAAGCACGTTCCCGTTGTTGAGGTGGATGGAAGCAAGATAACCGTTAAGGTTGGCGAAGTAGAGCATCCTATGATGGATAACCATTACATCCAGTACATTTGGCTCGAGACAGACAAGGGCTTTATGCAGAAATCTCTTACTCCTTCAGATAAGCCCTGCGCTGAGTTCGTTCTGGCAGACGGCGAGAAGGCTATTGCAGCTTATGAGTTCTGCAACCTTCACGGCCTCTGGAAGAAGGATATCTGATAAGATTTTTGAGGGACACCTCCTGCTTAAAAAGCAGGGGGTGTTTTTGTATGATCTGTTTAAACTTGACATTTTTAGCGGTACATGTTTTAATCACATTCGTTGTCTTTCAGACACACAGTTTGCGTTCAGCATACTGTTTTTCAAATGGATTGATATACATTTTCGGGGGATATGGTTTATCAATTTGAATACTGTGTTTTGCAATGCCATGAAATAGGAGAAATGGCTGTTGCTCAGCATGCTTTTTTATTGATGCCTGAAACTGAAGTATAGGAGGTATTGATTTTTTCTAAATATAGAAAGGATATTACAGAATTAATGGATGATTATTTAATGCAGTTGATTGCGAGAGAAAAAGAGTTGAAACGCGAGATAAGCAAAAGGAAAGAACGAATAAAGCAGGCCCCGGATGGGAATATGAGAATCGCTAAAAAGGGGAAATATTTCCAGTATTATAAAGGGAATATTGGGGAGAAGAACGGTAAATATATTCCAAAATCAGAAGAAGCACTTATTCTTTCGCTTGCTCAAAAGAGATATGATAAGACGTTTATTGAGCTGGGTGAGGAGGAATTAGCGTTAATATCAAATTTTCTCAAGAATTATACAAATAAAACGCGGGAAGTATTATCTCTATTCCCTGATGAACTGAAGAATAGGCTTGATTACGTAGATCTTCCTGATGAAGATTTCGTCAGGCAGTGGCAGAGGACTAAGTATCCGAAAAAGGCAATAGGTGATGATGTTCCAATGCATATAACAACAAGAGGAGAGCGTGTAAGATCGAAGTCGGAAGAGATGATAGCTAATGCACTTTTCAAGAAAGGAATTCCATATAGATATGAATTCCCGGTACTTTTGTATGACGGTTCATATAGACATCCTGATTTCATGGTGCTGGATGTAAGAACAAGAAAAGAAACATTTTGGGAACACTTGGGAATGCTGGATAAGCCGGAATATGTAGATAGAAATTTGAGGAAGTTCAGGGATTACGAAAGCTCTGGGATCTGCTTGGGACGAGATATGTTGGTTACTTATGAGAGTTCTAAGATGCCTCTTAACAGCAAAATTATAGACGACTTTATTCGCATTCATTTCGGTGTTTGAGATATTGGATTTTTAATCAGATAGATGATTCGTGAAAAATATTTCTTATATCTTGGTTTATTTGAAGGATTACAGCGAACGGTATTGGATAGGGGTGATTCGCAGTATAGATTAGTACTATTTACTGCGGGAATGACGGATTATGATTATCGCGCTGTATTGTATATGAAAGGATTACTGCGCGGAGAGTCATGGATGATTGGTGCGCAGCAATTTGAAGCATAAATTACTGCGATGTGACCGATATATGAAACGCGCGCAGTACTGAATAATATTGAAAGGCATAAATTACTGCGATGAGACTGAGAAACGAACCTAGCGCAGTATTGAAAAGAAATTGAAGGGTTTAATTGCAGCGGAAAGGGAGAATTAGGTGTTGGCCGCGGTAATACAAAAATTGGACAACAGAGTCGATGTTAAAATAAATCAATAAAAATGATTAAATATGCCCCTAGTTAAAATACTCTCAAGTGGTACAATAAAATACATCAACAAATAAATGCTAGAATTATTTACTGCATTAATTATGTACGGAAAAGCAAGGGTAAATTTAATGCTGATACATACCGATAAAAGATTTACCTGATTAGGAAGATGGCAACTTAGACTTTATCTCAAATCAGCACATAAGTTGCTACGTAAAAATATCACCTGAGGAGGAGCATTATGAAGAACTTCGAGAAGTATCAAAGGCAGTACTTTATGCCGCCAAAAGTTACATACGACTGGGTTAAGAAAGATTATCTTGATCACCCACCTATCTGGTGTAGTGTTGATCTTCGTGACGGTAATCAGGCACTTATAGAGCCAATGAGCCTTGATGAGAAGCTCGAATTCTTTACCATGCTTGTTAACCTTGGATTCAAGGAAATCGAGATCGGTTTCCCTGCAGCATCTGAGACAGAGTTTGAGTTTGCAAGAACACTTATCGAGAAGAACATGATTCCCGATGATGTTACCGTGCAGGTACTGACTCAGGCAAGAGAGCACATCATTAAGAGAACCTTTGAGGCTGTTAAGGGTGCTCCCAGAGCTATCATTCATCTTTACAATTCCACTTCCGTTGCTCAAAGAGAGCAGGTATTTAAAAAGAACAAAGAGGACGTAAAGCAGATCGCCATTGATGGTGCTAAACTCCTTGATAAGCTTGCAAAAGAGACCAAAGGAAACTTCTCTTTTGAGTATTCACCTGAGAGCTTCCCCGGAACAGAGGTTGACTATGCAGTAGAAGTCTGCAACGCAGTTCTTGATGTTTGGAAGCCTACAAAGGAAAATAAGGTTATCATCAATATTCCTACAACTGTTGAGATTGCAATGCCTCACGTATTTGCAACCCAGGTTGAGTATATTCACAAGAATCTTAAATATCGCGATGCTGTAACACTTTCACTTCATCCTCACAATGACAGAGGATCAGGAATAAGTGATGCCGAGCTTGGATGCCTTGCAGGAGCAGACCGCATCGAGGGTACACTTTTCGGAAACGGTGAGCGTACAGGTAACGTTGATATCGTTACTCTTGCCATCAATATGTATTCACATGGCGTTGATCCCAAGCTTGATTTCAGCAGAATTAATGAGATCGGTGCAACCTATGAGCGTCTTACAAGAATGAGAATATTTGAGAGACAGCCCTATGCAGGACAGCTGGTATTCACAGCCTTCTCAGGTTCTCATCAGGATGCCATCAGTAAGGGCTTCTCCTGGCATGACGCAGGAAAAGATAACGGAATATGGAGCGTTCCCTATCTGCCCATCGACCCCAAGGATCTTGGAAGAGAGTACGACGGAGATGTTATCAGAATCAATTCTCAGTCCGGAAAGGGCGGCGTAAGCTACATCCTCAAGACCAACTATGGCATGATGGTTCCCAAAGAAATGCAGGCTGACATCAGCTACACCATCAAGGATGTATCAGACAGAGAGCATGCTGAGCTGGCACCCGGACGTATTTATCAGATATTTGAGGATAAGTATGTTCACAACGAATCTGTATTTAAGGTAAATGAAGTTCACTTTAAGCAGGTTAACGGTATTCTTTGTGAGGTTACCATTTCTCATGCAGGAAAAGATCACGTTATTGAGGCAAACGGAAATGGTCGTCTCGATGCTGTAAGTAATGCATTTAAGCAGTATTTTGGAGTAAGCTATGAGCTTACAGTTTACGAGGAACACGCACTTAGCAGAGGTTCTTCTTCAAAGGCCTGCACCTATGTGGGAATCACCTGCGATGGCAAGAAGTTCTGGGGTGTAGGAATTGACGAAGATATCATCAGATCCTCCATCAATGCTTTGACAGTAGCTGTAAATCAGCTTGATGATGTGAAGAAGAGCACAGATGGCAAGGATGAGAGAATAAGCGCTATCCTTAATTACATTCAGGAGAATTACCTGACAGTTACTCTTGATGATCTCTCTAAGGAGTTCTATCTTTCAAAGCCTTATCTTTCCAAATATATTAAGGAAAAATCAGGCATGACCTTTGGCGAGAACGTTAAGAAGATCCGTCTTAAGAAGGCAAGTATTCTTCTTAAAAACGGCAACATGAAGGTTGAGCGTGTTGCAGAGGCAGCAGGCTATCAGAACGTTGAACACTTCAACAGATTGTTCAAGAAAAAGTACGGTATGACACCTGTTCAGTATCGCAGCAACAGTCGATGACAGAAAATGAATTTAAAAATTTGCTAAATTAGCGGTTAAGTGATAACATT
Organism: Butyrivibrio sp. AE3006; assembly: GCF_000424165.1. Taxonomy (NCBI): domain Bacteria; kingdom Bacillati; phylum Bacillota; class Clostridia; order Lachnospirales; family Lachnospiraceae; genus Butyrivibrio; species Butyrivibrio sp. AE3006. The sequence goes on from NZ_AUJJ01000001.1 coordinate 177,686, forward strand.
TTGGCAGTATCACAGCGTAAGGGCTGAGGGAAATACACATTCAATTCTTTAAGAGGAGGACATGAAAAAATGACATACGAAGAGGTTGTTTCAAAGGTAAGAGAAGCACTTGCAGGCGTTGATGTAAGCAGCGTATCAGAGCATACAGCTATTCAGGTCAACGTTACAGGTGAGGGCGAAGGCGCTTTTTATATCGAGGTTCAGGATGGAAAAGTTAATGTTGAGCCTTACGATTACTTCGACCGCGATGTTCTTATCTATGCTTCTGCAGAGGATATTATCGGTGTGGCAGAAGGTAAGGTTGACGTTGTAAATGCTTATCTTACAGGCAAGATCGTAGCAGAAGGTGACCTTAGAAAGGCTGAGTTCTTAAAGAACGCAAGCAAGGAAAAGGCTGCTGCACCTGCTAAGAAGGCTGCTGCAAAGAAGCCTGCAACAAAGAAGCCTGCGGCTAAGAAGACCACAGCTAAGAAAGCACCGGCAAAGAAAACTGCCAAGTAATAATCTGATCAGACAATATTAGATATGGAAGGTGGCTGCTGAGTTTTTCGGCAGCCATTTTTTATTTCTTTTTTAGTAGGAAATACATGGAAATTCCATTAAAATATATGTATAATGCGAAAGCACAATTTTGTTTTTGAATATAAAAAGAGGAAGGAAAAATATGGCAACAAAAAATGTAGACGTACTTATTATTGGTGCAGGACCGGGAGGCATATTCTGTGCTTATGAGCTTATTCACAAGCGCCCGGACCTGAAGGTAATGATAGTTGAAAAAGGAAGATCAATAGAGAAAAGACAGTGCCCTAAGCGTACAACAGGAAAATGTGTAGGCTGCAAGCCCTGTTCAATTACAACAGGCTTTGCGGGAGCAGGCGCTTTTTCAGATGGAAAGCTTTCTCTTTCTCCTGATGTAGGCGGAACGCTTCCCGATATTCTCGGTTATGATGAGGCTACTAAGCTTATAAATGAGTCCGATGAGATATATCTTTCCTTTGGTGCCGACAAGAGCGTTTATGGTGTAAATAAAGAGGAGCAGATCAGAGATATCAGAAGAAAGGCTATTAACGCCAATCTGAAGCTGGTTGAGTGCCCCATCAGACACCTTGGAACAGAAGAGGGCTATAAGATTTACAGTAAGCTTCAGGAGCATCTTTCTGAAAATGGCGTAGAGCTTAAATTCAACACCATGGTTGAGAAAATCCTCGTTGAAGACGGCGCAGCAACAGGTGTATGCACATCTGACGGTGAGACCATCTATGCAAAAGAGATCGTATCAGCTGTAGGCCGTGAGGGCGCTGACTGGTTCAGAGCTCAGTGCGAGAAAATCGGAATTGAGACCAAGCCCGGTACTGTTGACGTAGGCGTACGTGTAGAAGTAAGAGACGAAGTAATGCAGAGCCTTAATGAGAACCTTTATGAGGCTAAGCTTATTTATCATACCAAGACCTTTGATGACAAGGTTAGAACCTTCTGTACCAACCCTTCAGGCGAAGTGGCTACAGAATATTATGAAGGCGGCCTTGCAGTGGTTAACGGACATGCATACAAGAGCGCAGAGTATAAGACCAACAATACCAATTTTGCTCTGCTTGTATCCAAGAATTTCACCAAGCCTTTCAAGACTCCCATCGAATATGGTAAGAAGATCGCCGAGCTTGCAAACATGCTTTGCGATGGCAAAATCCTTGTTCAGACCTATGGTGACTTTAAGAGAGGCAGAAGAACAACCGATGAGCGTCTTGCCAGAAATAACCTTATTCCCACACTTAAGGATGCAGTACCCGGTGACCTTTCGCTGGTATTTCCTCACAGAATAATGGTTGACCTTGATGAGATGATCCAGGCCCTTGATAAGGTAACTCCCGGAATCGCATCCGAGGAGACACTTCTCTATGGCGTAGAGGTTAAATTCTATTCCAACAAGGTTATTGTAAATAAAGACTTTGAGACCAGCATTAAGAATCTTCGCGCAATTGGAGACGGTGCAGGAATAACAAGAGGACTTCAGCAGGCAAGTGCCAACGGACTTTGCGTTGCCAGAAGCATCCTTGCAAAAATGAGCTGATAACATGAGACGATATGGAAGTTTTTGGGGTAAAATAAAAAAGTTTATCGCCTGTGGTCTTATGATTACCTGTATGTTTTCATTTAGCGGCTGCGATAATTTAAAGGGCTCCAAGGTGGTTTTTACAACCGGATTTTTGAATGATGAGCTTTTCAGAATAGAGGACAGCTCCTGCATGAAATCTGAGTTTCTGGTATATCTTGTGAACTCACAGAACATGTATGTTCAGGGCCTTGGAGAAGAAATTTTTGCGGTAAAAGCAGGCGACCAGACCATGGAGGAGAGCATAAAAGCTGACTGCCTTTCCACCATTTCACAGGTTAAGGCCATGAATCTTCTTGCAGCGGACACAGGGATAGAGCTCACTGATCCGGAAAAAGAGCAGGCAAACGAAGCTGCGACGGAATATTTTGAATCATTAAATGCCGATGAGATTGCTGGAATGGGTGGTATTACACAGGAGCAGCTTGCTTTGATGTATCAGGAGTATGCCACAGCAAACAAACTTTACGATTACATTATTCGCGATATCAATCCTGAGATAAGCGATGACGAAGCAAGAACCATCACTGTTGAGCAGATAGTTTTAAATACCTGGACTCTGGATTCTATGGGCGAGAAAGTGCCCATGAATACTACAGAGAAAAACAGTCTTAGGTCGACTGCTTCTCAGATCCTTCAGCAGCTTTATGATGGAACTGATTTTGACGTGCTGATAGAACAGTACAATGAAGCGGAGGAAGGAACCGTTTCCTTCGGTAAGGGAGAGGTTGATCCGATTTTGGAGGATGCTGCCTTTAACCTGGATAACGGCGAGATCAGCGGAATTGTTGAGACAGAGGATTCATACGTGATCCTTAAGTGCGTCAGCACCTTTAACCGTGAAGAGACTGAGGCTAATAAAGTCAGGATTGTTGAAGAGAGAAAGCGAGAGGTTTTCGGAAAACAGTACAATGAATACGCCGCGGGGCTTTCAAGAATATTCAACAATGAGCTTTGGAAAAAAATAAAAATTAACTACTCGGAGAACATGACTACCACATCCTTTTTTGATGTGTATCAAAAGCACTTTAAATAGTATGTTTTAAGGAAGTAGAGGGTTTTGCTATGAAGAGAAGAAATAAGATTTTTGAAATGGCACTACTGACAGCAGGAGCTGTATGCTTATGCTTTTCTTTTTCGGGCGGCATGAGGGTAAGAGCTGCTTTGGATGTTAATGTATCCGAGTATGGCGCGCTCCCTAATGATGGAAAAGATGACACAGAGCAGATAAACAGGGCTATCCGCGAGGTTTCGGAAGCAGGTGGTGGTACTGTAAATCTCGACTCAGGCGAATTCAATATTTCCACTCCTATTCAGATAGGAATAGAGCTTAAGGATAATGTCACCTTAAATATGACAGGCAGTACTGTTTTAAGGCTTAAGCCCAACGACAAAGGGTACTATGATTATATAGCCATCAAAAATGCTCACAATGTCACCATTAAGGGCGGTAAGATTTATGGCGATAAAAAGCAGCACGGCAAGGATTCCGAGGACTGTCATGCAGTCTGCATCAAGGATTCCAAGAACGTAAAGCTTGAGAATGTAAAGATTTATGATGCAGTTACTGATGGTATTTATCTTGGCACCATGAATGACAGTGATAATCTCTATGGCTGCAGCAAAATCACCATTAAGAAATGTACTATATCAAACAGCGGCAGAAATAACATCGGTATCGTAGATGCAGATAATGTGACAATTGATGGCTGCACTATTAAGAAGGCAAAAGGGAAAGCACCTCAGTGCGGAATCCTCATTGAGCCCACCACAAACGGTGGCAAGGTTATAAAGGATCAGATCTGCTCGAATATTACTATCAAAAATACCAAGATCACCTGTGTTAAAAAGGGTGACAGAAATGGTCAGTTTTTTGCAATCATGATCCTCAATCCATATTATTACGCAGGGAAAAATAATGTCGTTGCCAAGAAGGTTACAATAGATAAATGTAATCTTGGAGGTGATGCAGGTAATTATTCAGGACAGAAGGTAACCCTTAAGAACACCACTGTAAAAGGTACTTTCTACGATCATAAGGGCACTAAGATAAAGAAGTGCAAGATCAGTAAATTATATAAATTCTAAAATTCAGAATGAAAATTACAAAAAAAATTTCGAAATCCTCATTTTTTAATGAGGATTTTTTTTTCATAATAAACAGGTAACAAACATAAATGAAGGCGCAACTATCTGACAAAAATGCGCTAAAGAAGGGAAGGTTACATATGAAAAAGAAGTTAATTAGTACAATGATGAGCCTTACAATGGCTGCAGGTCTTCTTGCTGGATGTGGCAACAGTGCTGCTACAACTACAGAGACCGCTGATTCAACAGCTAGTACAGAGGCATCCGAGGAGACAGCTGAGGCTACTGCTGAGGAGAGCACAGAGGAAGCTGCTGAGGAGACAACAGAAGAGACAACAGAGGCTGCTGAGTCAGGTGACAAGGTAACACTTAGCATCTACACACAGTATGCTGATGACGATACCAAGGTTCCTTATGACTACGCAGTAGAGCAGCTTGCAGAAGCTTATCCCAATGTTGAGCTTAACCTCATCGTTCAGGCTCAGGATGATGGACAGACACTTAAGACTCTTGCAGCTACAGGTCAGCTCCCTGACATCTATCAGGCTAGTACAGATCTTATTAATACATTCCGTGAGAGTAACCAGATCATGGTTCTCAATGATGTTGCACAGTCAACAGGCTTCCTTGATAAGCTCTATGATGCAAACAAGGATCTTGCTTATGCAGAAGACGGTAACATCTACGCATTTCCTTTCTCAGGACAGGAATATGTACTTTGGTACTACAACAAGCAGCTCTTCGAGGAGAACGGACTTGAAGTTCCTAAGACATATGATGACTTAAAGAACTGCATCGATACATTCACAGCAGCAGGCATCACACCTCTTGCACTTTTTGGTCAGGAAGGCTGGAACACAGCAGCTGCTTATGACGTAATCGCAACTCGTTACGCTGAGGGCGGCATCAAGGCTCTTGATGACCAGAGCGCAACAATCACAGATCAGGGTTATGTAGACGCTGCTAAGACAATGGAAGAGCTTGTTGCGGCAGGTCTTTATCAGAAGGATGCAACAACAACCAACTACGACCAGGCTTCAGAAATGTTCCTTTCAGGCAACGCTGCAATGTTCATCAACGGCCAGTGGTACATCGAGGATGCTACAAAGGGCCTTGGCGACAACGTAGACTGGATGTTCTATCCTGCAGCTGACGAAGCTTCATACGAGGCTGGTAAGAGTGCATTCTCAGGCGGCGGCAGTGCCTCAGGTTTCGCAGTAAATCCTGATTCTCAGAACCCTGAGCTTGCTGCAGAAGTTGCTGAGTTCATCACAGAGAAGTACTGTGAGGCAAAGGTTATGTATCGTCACAATCCTCTTGTTGCAATCGACACAGGTAAAGAGCCTGATTCAGAGTATCCTGCAATGATGAAGAAGCTTTCAGATACACTTCCTTCAATCACATCAACAACAAAGTTCACATGGGGACTTACAAACTCAACATTCAACGATGGTATCCAGTCTGAGACACAGGGGCTTGTATCCGGTCAGTTCTCAGCAGATGAGTTCATCGAAGACATGACTGACATTATGGCAGATATGAACGATTAAAGATTAGGAAGGTCACAGACAACATGCTTGCATGGTTGTCTGTGACTTTACTAATCGAGCGAACATGAGGGAGTAGCGCGATAGCGCGGATCCCGAATGTTCGTAGGATTTCGAGAGCTTCGAAGAAGCGTAGAAATCCGTATCATTCATAACAACAAGCTACTAAAACTAACTTGAGGATTTCTTATGAAAAAATACATGGGCAACAAGCTTGCCATTTTGCTTTTTATAGCTCCGGCTCTTGCAATATTTATATTATTTGATTTTATTCCGATCGTTCAGGTATTCGGCTACAGCTTTACTGACTGGAACGGTCTCACAATGCCTACTTTTACAGGCCTTAAAAACTACATCAAACTTTTTGGAGACAAAGTATTCGTTACATCCAATCGCAATCAGCTTATTTTTGCGATCATAATTACCGTCTATCAGATGTTGTTCGCTACTGTATTTGCGATCACCATTTCAGATAAAAAGATGAAGGGTAGAAAGTTCCTGCGCATTGCATACTTCATTCCCGTTATTCTATCAGTAACCGTTGTTTGCCAGCTTTGGGGATCAATCTTCAATGGTAACGGACTTCTCAATAAGCTCTTTGAAGCAGCAGGTTCTGACTACTCACAGAACTGGCTTGGAGATCGTTATAAGGCTATTTACGTTATCTCCTTTGTCAATGCATGGCAGTGGATGGGATACCAGTTTGCACTTATCGTAGCAGGTATCAAATCAATTCCCAGCGATTACTACGAAGCAGCAAAAATCGATGGTTGCTCCAATGTAAGAGCTCACAGAAAGATTACAATTCCGCTTCTTGCTGAGACTTACAAGTTCTGCCTTATCATCTCTGTTACAGGTGGTATCAAAGCCTTCACCGAGATGAATATTTTGACAGGCGGTGGCCCCAACAAGTCCACTTATACACTTACATACATGATGTACAATGCAGCGTTTAAGAAGTCAGATTACGGCTACGGTCTTGCAGCTGCCACAGTCATGGTACTTGAGTGCATGATGGTTATGCTTCTCATTAACTTCATTTTCCGTGACAAGGATCAGGGAAAGGAAGAAGAAAAATCAAGGAGGAAGAGAAATGCTTGAAGAAAAGAAACGTTCATTTTGGCATTATGTCTTTGTGGCATTTTGCTGGATCTATGCAGCATTTTCCCTTTATCCGTTGATTTGGATGCTGTTTTACTCATTTAAAAATAACCAGGAGATTTTCGTAACTAATCCCTTTGGTTTTCCCTGGCCGCTTCACTTTGAAAACTATGTGACAGCCTGGACCAAATATGATGTACCGCTGTACTTTATGAACTCTCTTATTGTTTCCATAGGAACTGTTGCAATTACAATCGTAAGCGCACTGCTTTTCTCCTATGCGACCAGCAGAATGGTATGGAAGCTTAAGACCTTCACAAGACTTTTTGTGGGACTTGGTATGTTCATCCCGGTACAGGCAATCATGATTCCTGTAGTAAAAATAGTTCAGCAGTTTAACATGATGGGAACCAGATGGTCCCTGATTTTTCCTTACGTGGCAATTAACCTTGCATTTGCCTGCATGGTTTACTACGGATTCTTCAAGGGTATACCGATCGAGCTTGAGGAGGCAGCCTGCATGGACGGCGCCAACATTTTCCAGACCTTTTTCCTCATCATCGAGCCCCTTGTAAGACCGGCAACAGTTACCCTTGTTATTTACATATTCTTAAATGCATGGAATGAATTCATTCTTGCAAACGTAGTTGTGGGAAGCATTGCAGAGCTCAAGACACTGCCTCTCGGTGTCCTGTTCTTCCAGGGCGAGTTCACAACCGACTGGGGCGGCATGGGAGCAACAATGGTTATCGCCAGCTTCCCTGCAATTATCGTTTACACCCTCTTCTCCGAACAGGTAGAGAACGCAATGACTATCGGCGGAGCCGTTAAAGGTTAATTCAAAACTACCCATACCGGAATATAAGAAGCCTGGGGCCCCAGGCTTCTTTATTATTCGGTATGGGTAGTTTTGTGTGATATAATACTGTCATGAGTGATATGACAGTAAAGGAAATGGAAAGGCTTCACGGTAGATCGCGGAAGCCTTTTCGTAATATTTCATTAAAATATAAGATTGCATTTTTTACAGCGCTTGTGGCACTTATTCCTATGTTGACACTGGCGCTTCTTATGGTTTTCTTTTATAGCCGTGCCACACTTGAGCGAGGTAACAGACAGATTCAGGAAAATATCAGGATCATGTCTGACAGAATCGGTGCGGTGCTTGATAATGGTACGGTCTGTTCCAACAACTTCACCATTTCTGTAAGTAATTACTATAATGACAGATCCATAAAAAGTGTCACCAGGGAAAGTAAGATTCTCTCGGAGATGACCCAGGATTTGCTGATCTACAGAGGAATAGATTCCATTGTTTACCTAAATGATACCGGGCTTTTTATAACTACTGATCCTGCCCTTGAAAAAATGGAGGCTGACATCAGAAGCAGCGATTATATTGCGCAGCTTAAGGATACAAACGGTGTAACTTATCTCATGGATGCTGGAAATAATCCCATGAGCTACGAGGGCAGAGAGATTGTGACTCTTGGAAAAAGAGTTATCAATACCGTCACAGGTTCGGGAATGGGCTACGTCCTTATAAATATGGATAAGCCCAACCTTGTAAAATCTGCCAAAAGTGAGATTAGCTCATATTTTCTCTATGACAGAAAAGGATATTGCATAAGCGATGTCTTTGAGGATGAAATCTGGCAAAGCCCGGAACTTCGGGACAGACTTTTTCTGGGAGAGGACTCTGAGTTTGTTTTTAATGGAAAAAATGCAAGGATCACCTTCGGAGACGGAGTAGTAGAGCATGATACCGAGCTTTCAAAACTGATCGGTGCAAGTGATGAGAGCGCACTTTTGTATTATGACGGCGCGACCTATCTGATCGGAAGAGCGGAACTGACCAATTATCACTGGAGTCTTATCGGTATCACCAATCTAAATAAGTTCAATGTCACAGGTGAAGAGCTTCGCTTTATTATGGGCATCACAACGGGTATTGCGGTTATTCTTCTTTTGATCTCTATCGTTATCTCGGTAACGCTGGTTACAAGGCCTCTTAGGGTTCTTCACGATGGCGCAGAGCAGATAGCGGAAGGGGATATGAGCGTCCGTTTCCACTTTAAGACCAGGGATGAAATTGGTCAGCTTGGACGAATTTTTAACTATATGACTGAGCGCAACAGAGAGCTTCTTATCAAGGTGGATGAGGAAGCTAAGAAAAAGCGCGAATACGAGCTAGCCCTTATTCAGGAGCAGGTAAAACCGCACTTTTTGTATAATACGTTGGATATTATCATCATGCTTATCGAGATGAGCAGAAGCAGGGAAGCGGCAAGAGTTACCCAGAAGCTTGCCAATTACTACAAGAATTCCCTGTCCGGTAGTGATGAGATAGTAACCGTAGAGCGAGAAATACAGATCACGAGAGATTATCTGGATCTTCAGGTCATGAGGTATGGCGATAAGTTTAAATACAGATTTGATGTGGATGAAAACATAATGCAGGTGGACATCCCCAAAATGACCCTGCAGCCCCTTGTGGAAAATGCCATCTACCACGGCCTTAAATATAAAGAAAACTGGGGCACCATAGAGATTACTGGTAAGGTCATTAGCGATGAGGACAAGGCTGTTATCATGGTAAGGGATGACGGAATCGGAATGGAAGAACAGCGCCTTAAAGAAATGCAGGATACTCTTGAAAGCGGTGAGATTCTTGAGGATGAAGATAAAAAGCATTTTGGCGTGTACAGCGTTGACCACAGAATGCGCCTTTACTACGGAGATGAGTACGGGATCACTGTAGACAGCACCTACGGCGAAGGATCAACTGTTACAGTCAGCATTCCTCTGACACAAAACAAGGCATAAGGCGCAAGCTAAATGCTACATGCAATTTGCAAAGCTACTAGGAGCAGTTTTATGAATAAGATAATGATAGTCGATGATATGCCGATTTTTCTGGAATATCTAAGAGGCTGTATAGACTGGAATTCATATGGATTTGAGATATGCTGCGAGGCCCATGACGGCAGGGAAGCTCTTGAGAAAATGGAGGAGTTTTTGCCTGATGTGGTGCTGACGGATATCACCATGCCCTATTTAAACGGCCTTGAGCTCTCCGAGGAGATAGTGAAAAATTATCCCGACACGGCGGTGATTCTGATCACGGGCAATAACGAATTCGAATACGCAAGAAAAGCAGTAAAAATAGGCGTCTGCGATTATATAGTTAAGCCCTTTGAAAAAGAAGAACTGATCCTTAGTCTTCTTAAACTCCAGGACAATATTGGAAAAGCAGTGGAGAATGACGACAGTGAAGGAACTGTGGAAGATGCCGGTATGCAGGAAAAGCTTCGCAAACTCATATATTCTGCCCAGAATCAGTCGGAGGATGAGATTATAGACGACCTTGGTGTTAAAGGAAAATATCCTCTTCTTGCAGTTTGCAGCCTTGCAAAAAGCATGAACAAATCCGCCATGGAAGTGGAGCAGGTAATGAACTGGGAGCAGATGTTTGTGAGAATGCTTCGCGGCAGAATTGAGATTGATGGAGATTACAGACTTTTTCACGACTATGAGAATAATATTGTGGTACTGCTTTCCTTTGACAGCACAGAAAAAAGAAATCAGTACAAGGGCTATGAATTTGTGGATCTGTCCCAGATCATCAAGAGCCAGCTGGATATGGAGATGGTGACCTGCATGAGCGAGCCTGAAAACGGCTACAGCGGAATACATGATCTCTATGAGAAAATCCTTTCAAAGCTTTCTGAAAAGACCACGGAATCTCTTATTGATCTTAGGGTGACAGCAGGCAAAAACGGTGAATTCAAGGTAAAACAGCAGATTTCGCTGGATGCAGTTTTCAGGCTGAACCGCGACCTTGAAACTCTGCAGGCTGATGATGCAAGAGATGCGATTACAGAGATATGGGACAGGATGGCTCAGAGCGATTCACCAATGGCAGATATAAACATATTGTCAGGGGCTGTGAGCGTCCTTTTGACCAATATCATACAATCTGGATTTTCAATAGAAGCAATCTACGGTAAGGGTTTTTCTCCCGAAAAAGAGCTTATGTCCATCAGCACAAGAGAGGGCATGAGAGATAAGATAATCGAGATGTATGAGAAGAGGATTGAGTTCCAAAAGTCCAAGGAGGACTCCAAATCCCATAGCATTGCCGTCGCAGCAAAGGAATACATCGAGAATAATTACCACAACAATCAGCTTTCAATTGCAGATATTTCCGATGCGCTTTTAGTAAATCAGACATATCTCAGGCGCATGTTTAAGGCAGAGATGAATATGACACTTCAGGAATACATGACTCAGTACCGCATGCACAAGGCGAAAAAACTGATTTTAGAGACCGATGAAAAGCTTGCAGAGATTGCAGAGGATGTGGGCTACAGCGATGTGAGCTATTTTTCCAACTGCTTTAAAAAGTTTTATGGGGTATCACCCAGAAGTATGCAGAAATAATTTAAAAGACCATAGCGCGGTTCCTTTTCAGGTTCCACACTATGGTCTTTTCTATAAGAACATTGTCCATGTATTTCGGTTATATATTTTTGAATCTTTGTTTGTATTCATACATATTCTTGTCAGCCTGTTCAAAGATTTTGTTAACGGAAGAGCTTTTGTCTCCGAGGGCATACCCCACTGCGATGGTGACTTCACCCTTAACCCGGTTTTCATTATTTTTTGCTTCTAATACACTTAACAAATAATCAATTTTCTTATAGTCATAACCTTGGGCAATTGCAACAAATTCGTCACCGCCAATTCTGAATACAGGGCTGTGAGCGAATGTTTCGCAAATTATTTTACATCCGCTTTTAATATATTCATCACCCTTTTTATGACCGAATGTATCATTTATATATTTTAAATTATTCAGATCAAACACTATGATTGCATAGTCCTTAGCATTACCTTCAGCCAACTGATTGTTTAAAGTCGTTTCTGCTGCAGTATAAGCATGCTTGTTCTTTATACCGGTCAGGGCATCGGTTGTGGCAAGATTTTCAGCGTCTGCCAGGGCTTCTGTAAATTCGGCTTCCTTTCTTACCTGATTATCAATGTTGATCAGTCCGACAATCATTTTAGAATCATCATTTTCCTTGGACAGAACTGCTCTGAGTTCAAAGAAAGTGGGCTTATCATCAATGATAAGTCTGTAGATATGTGAGAAGATGCCGTCATTTTCTAATGTGCTGAGGATATTGTTTTTATTTACCTTGCGCAAGAATTCTGCTAAATCATCCTTATAAATGGCAGATTTTATTCTGCGATTGGTTTCATCAAAAAAGTCGGTTCCCTTGGCGTTTCCTCCTATAAATGCTTCGCCTTCTGTGGTTTTGTATATAGTAAAAGAATCATCAATCAGATCAATGCAATATATAGCATAGAAGTTTCCGCATAAATTAGCCATTCGAGAATAAATAGCCCGTTCTTCTCTAATTTTCTCATATGCTTGCAGTTGTTTGATTCGAGGATCGACGTTATATATACCTATGATCAGATGATTGCTGTTATTCGTTTCCGGCACAGCCTTGAAATTAACATACCGTATGCCGTAGCTGTCATTGGCTCTGTAAGTGATAGAGAACATTCCATTATCATGTATGTTCTTCAATATATTTTCCTTTGTGCAGAGAGTTTTAAACATTTCTCTGTCTTCTTCGTAGGTTTTACCCTCTGTGTCATTCTGGGCGTCAAAGAAGAAATCCTCACCTCTTTTTTCAATTGTTACATTGCTATTAGAATCGTCAAAACGATATTCGGCATAATTATTCGTCTCTAAATCGACGAAGTACATAGTAATATAATCTTCCGAGAGAGAACGGATGATTTGATTAAATGATAAAAAATCTATTTTTTTCTCTGATGCCTCTGATGAAAGAATTGTAAGCCAAAAGGCGGTTTTGCCTGTCTCAGAGTTATGTGCGATTTTTTGGAGCATAAGATGAACTGTTATTCCTGAAGGCAATTTGTCGTCTACAATTATCGTGTCATCACTATTGATGCAATTTTTTATAGCATTAAAGGTAAGTGATCCGGGTACACCATCACCGGTGACGGTACTGAATGTATGCAGCTCCTTATTATCAGGGAAATTATCATATACAAACGCTTTCATTGTGGTATTACAGCGCAAAATAGTTATCTGATCATTATAATATTCCATGACTGCTGCAGGAATAATTTCGGTTTTACTGGTTTGACCGTGTATATCTTTTACGCCGATTGTCTGGTGGAGATTTATTCTGTCAATAGCATCGAAGTAATATGATTCTGTGGCACTTTCGAGCCATAAAAAATGTTTGTTTGCACTGAAATTATCAAATAACTGTTGTACAGCCTGCGGTCTGCAGAAGAAGTATCCCTGATGCTTGGAACAGCCTACTTCCTTTAAGAAATCCACTTGCTTTTGGGTTTCAACGCCTTTTGCTACAGTTTCGATTCCATATGAAGTGGCCATATTTACAAGACTTGACAGTGCTTTAACGGCGTTATCATTATCCGGAATCTGCCTTACAATATCCATATTGAATTTCAGAGTATCAAAATGAAGCTTCTGAGCAAGCAAAAGCGAAATGTCACCTTTACCATAATCATCAAGCTCAATCCGATATCCCAATTTTTGTAATTTTGAAAGGTGTTCTGTTATTTTATGATATTCTATTGCAGTAGAACCTGCAGAGATTTCAAAAGCAATAAGATTTTTTGAAATACCGGATTTCGAGACCTTCTTATCTATTATGTTTATAATATCTGCAGATTGAAAATCGAGTTGGGAAAAATTGATTGATGTTGATACAATCGGAACATTATTATCAATCTGTCTTTGCATCTTTTCCAGAATCTTATCCAGAATGAACAAATCCAGACGATTTACAGCACCGGCCTCTTCCAGGACAGGAATAAAATCTTTGGGATTAAGAACGCCTAATACCGGATCATCCCACCGTGCCAAGGCTTCTTCTTCACATACTTTTCCATTTGACGAACGAACTATAGGCTGGATATATATTTCAATCCAACCATTCTCTATTGCCCGGTCAAAATTATTCAATAAATATTCGTTCCTGTTTTCCAAAATGTAATTCTTTTGCATACGGTCACCTATATGAAAGAACTAAATTACAAACAAAGTTGAATATAATTACATACATATTATATCAAATTAATGAACAAAAAACCAATTGTTAGCACTCTGTTGTTATGAGTGCTAATTTTATATTGACTTTTGTGTCTGGCGGAATTAAACTCGTATTTGTGGAATGGAGGCACATAATTATGGCAAAAAAAGGTAATCTTTCAATTAACTCAGAGAATATGTTCCCTATTATCAAAAAGTGGCTGTATTCTGACCACGACATATTCTATCGTGAGGTTATTTCAAACGCTTGTGACGCGATCACTAAAATCAAGAAGATGGACATGATGGGTGAGTACGAGCTCCCTGAGGGCTACAAGCCCCGTGTTGACATCGTTCTTAACGATAAGGATAAGACCATTAAGATCATCGATAACGGTATCGGTATGACTGCAGAAGAGGTTGAGGAGTACATCAATCAGGTGGCTTTCTCCGGTGCTACTGACTTCCTTAATAAGTACAAGGATAAGGCTAATGCTGACCAGATCATCGGTCACTTCGGACTTGGTTTCTATTCAACCTTTATGGTATCTGATTATGTAGACATTGATACTCTTTCATACAAGTCAGATGCTGCATCTGTTCACTGGACCTGTGATGGCGGTTCTGATTTCGAGATGGATGACGGAGATAAGAAAGAGATCGGTACTACAATCACTCTTCACTTATCAGATGACTGCCTTGAGTTCTGCAACGAGTACAAGGCTCGCGAAGTAGTTGAGAAATACTGCTCATTCATGCCTTATGAGATCTATATCTCAAGAGAAAATGAAGAGGGCACAGAGACCATTAAGGAATCTGAGAAACGTGATGATGACGTTGTAATCGAGGTTATCGAGCCTGAGAAAAAAGATGACGCTAAGGCAGAGGGCGAGTCTTCCGAGGAGAAGGAAGAGGAGAAGAAGCTTAAGATCAAGAGACGTCCTCAGCTTGTAAATGATACACATCCTCTTTGGGCTAAGACTCCCAAGGATTGCACAGATGATGAGTACAAGGAATTCTACAGAAAGGTATTCCGCGACTACAAGGAGCCCCTTTTCTGGATCCACCTCAACATGGATTATCCTTTCAACTTAAAGGGTATTCTTTACTTCCCTAAGATCAACATGGAGTTTGAATCTGCTGAGGGTACGATCAAGTTATACAACAACCAGGTATTTATTGCAGATAATATCAAGGAAGTTATTCCTGAATATCTGATGCTCCTCAAGGGTGTGATCGATTGCCCTGATCTGCCTCTTAATGTATCAAGAAGTGCTCTTCAGAACGACGGTTTTGTTAAGAAGATTTCAGACTACATTTCAAAGAAGGTAGCTGAGAAGCTTGCAGGTCTTTGCAAGACAGATAAAGAGAACTATGACAAATATTGGGAGGACATTTCTCCTTTCATCAAGTATGGTTGCCTTAAGGATGACAAGTTCTGTGAGAAGATGAACGACTATATTCTTTTCAAGAATCTTGACGGAAAATATCTCACACTTCCCGAAGCACTCCAGATCAACAAGGATGCTGAGGAAGCTGCAGCAGCTGAAGAAGCTAAGGATGAAAATGGTAACAAAGTAGAAGCTGAAGTAGTAGACGCTGATGGCAATACAGTAAGTGATGATGCCAAGACTGATGATAAGAAGGACGAGGAGAAAGAGCCCCGTACCATCTACTATGTAACCGATGAACAGCAGCAGAGCCAGTACATCAACATGTTCAAGGCTCAGAAGATGGATGCATTCATACTTAATCACAACATCGATGTTCCTTTCATCCAGCAGCTTGAGTCCAAGAACCAGGATATCCGCTTCCAGAGAATCGATGCTGACCTTACAGATACCTTCAAGAGCAAAACTTCCAAGAAGGCTGAGAAGGAATTCGAGGAGATCGAGAAGACTATCGGTGAGAAGATGAAGAAGGCTCTTAAGAATGAGCAGCTTGTTGTTAAGGTTGAAAAGCTTAAGGATAAGAAGATTTCATCAATGCTCACTGTATCAGAGGATACACGTCGTATGCAGGATATGATGAAGATGTATGCTGCTAACGGAATGATGATGGGTGACCTTGGAATGGGCGGCCAGACCCTTATCCTCAACGCAAATCATCCTCTTGTTAAATATGTGATGGATAACGGAGAGGGCGAGAACGTAGATACAATCTGTGAGCAGCTCTATGACCTTGCACGTATCCAGAATGCACCTCTTGATGCAGAGTCAATGACTAAGTTTATTCAGAGAAGTAACGACATAATGATGCTTCTGGCAAAATAAATAGGGCTAAAGTTTAAAAAAATGTAAAATACTTTAGCGAGTGTATACGAAATAACACTAATATAAATTTGATATAATTAAACGGTAAAGCAGCGCATTTATGCGCTGCTTTACTTATTGTACCACCATAATTACTAAACTTAATCGATTTAGCGTTGACGAAATTTTGTGCAAAATGCACATTGGACATGTGTCAATGCCCGCAAGGGTATTGTTTATGCATATTCCGGGAGACGGGTGATTAACATAATTGTGCGGATTTAACAATTTTTAACATTTTTCAATCAATAGTATGTGATATTTTTATCAAATCGCGTTGCACTCGCTTGGAGCAGAGACTATAATTATAAAAACTGATAAAAAAACCGGTAATTTTACATCAGTTTTTGTGTAGTTTGGAGATAAACTCTTTGGGGAAGGAATGAAAAAGGTTTTGTTGGGGGAGTCGTTTTTAACATTGTTAAAAATGTTAATTTCTGTTAATCACGTGCATATCTAAAATGCACATCCCAATTCTAGATCATTCCACAATATAGAAACAAAATTACTAGATTAAGCAGACAGCTAAGGGAGGATTTTTTATGAACGTAATGCATTCGGAGTGGCGAGGCAGAATATCACATTGGATGCGTACTCTGAAAGACGATTTCTATGAGCCCATAGGAGAATTCAAATGGGAAGCTGCAAGGACAATGGAAGAGCTTCCTTTTGATAAATTGGATTCACTGACATTTGCTCCTGTAGAGCCGGGATTCACCTGGGGTAATCTTTGGGAGTATTGCTGGTTTCGCTCAACCATTACTTTGCCGGAGAGTGCAGCAGGTAAGCGCATAGTAATGAAGCTTGTACCCGGCGGAGAAAGCACACTTTTTGTAAACGGTAAGAGCTTTGGAACTCACAGAGCAGAGTGGGTTTGGGTGCCTCATCACTATATCGAGGACAACGTGCTCACTACAGATGGTAAGCCAGGTGAGAAATTTGATATTCTCATGGAGACCTACGCAGGACATTATGTACCGGAAGCTCCTGATGGCGGATGTGCTACAGGACCGGTACTTCCCGGAAGTTATCAGGATCCTGCAGTTGAGGGAGAGCGCAGAACGCTTGGTGTCAGCACCTTCGGTATTTGGAACGAGGATGCTTACCAGCTTTATATGGACGTTGATACACTTAATCAGCTTCTTGGAACCCTGGATCAGACATCACTCAGAGCAGCCAAGATTGCAAAAGCTCTTGAGCAGTTTTCTCTGATAGTTGATTTTGAACAGGACAAGGAAGCCAGAATAGCAAGCTACCGTGAGGCAAGAGAAGCAATCAAGCCTTATCTTGAAGCTAAGAACGGCTCCACAATGCCTGAGTATTATGCAATCGGTAATTCGCATCTTGATCTTGCATGGCTCTGGCCTATGCAGGAGACCTACAGAAAAACAGCAAGAACCTTCGCAGCTCAGCTAAGACTCATTGAACAGTATCCTGAATACAAATATCTTCAGAGTCAGCCTGCTGCATATGAGATGTGCAGAAAATACTATCCGGAGCTCTTTGAGAGAATCAAGGAAGCTATAAAGGGCGGACAGTGGATTGCAGAAGGTGCTATGTGGGTTGAGCCCGACACCAATATGGCCGGCGGCGAAGCACTTATAAGACAGCTCCTTTACGGTAAGCAGTATTACAAGGAAGAGTTTGGAGTAGACAGCGTAGTACTCTGGCTTCCAGATACCTTTGGATACACAGCGGCGCTGCCTCAGATTCTTAAGGGCTGCGATGTTAAGTATCTTGTTACTCAGAAGATTTTCTGGTCCTACAACGAAGGTGATATTTTCCCTTACCACTACTTCAACTGGGAAGGAATGGACGGAACCAAGATCACCGCGTTCTTACCTACAAGCTACACCTACAGAACAGATCCCACGCAGCTTGATGAAGTTTGGAAGGGCAGAAGCCAGGTTCAGGACCTCGATGCTTTCCTTCTTCCTTACGGATATGGCGATGGAGGCGGCGGCCCCAGCAGAGACTATGTTGAGTATGCCCTTAGAGAAAAGGATCTTGAAGGTGCTCCGAAGGTTAAGATGGCAGGCCCTGTAGAGTTCTTTGAGGACATGGATAAAAAGGGCGGCCCTGTTAATACCTACACAGGCGAGCTTTATTTCTCAGCTCACAGAGGTACCTACACCTCTCAGGCTAAGGTTAAGAATAATAACAGAAGAGCAGAGCTTGCTCTCAGAGATATGGAATTCCTTGGAAGCTTAGCACTTCTAAAGGGCGGAAGCTACGACCTTAACGGAGCAGGTGATCTCTGGAAGGAAGTACTTCTTCACCAGTTCCACGACATACTTCCCGGCTCAGGAATCGCAAGGATGTACATTGAATCCAATGAGCGTATGGAGAAGGTAAGAGAAAAGGCAGCAGATAAGCAGAAGGAATATGCAGCATCTGTTTGCGAAGCTGATGATAGCGGTGCAGTAACAGTGTTCAACACTCTTTCCTTTGAGACCACAAGACTTGTTGAGCTTCCTGAGAGCTTTTCAAAGGGTGCTAAAACAGTTGATGGTGAAACTCTTCAGACAGAGACAGCTGACGGTAAGACAGTAGCCCGCATAACAATCCCTTCAATGGGAGCAGTTACAATTCTTCCCTGTGATGAGACAGTGGATGAAGTCAAGGCTACAGCATTAAAGACAGGTACTGATTTCGTTCTTGAAAACAGCAAGGTTAGAGCGGTAGTTAACGATAAGGGCGAGGTTATAAGCTTTGTTCTTAAGTCTTCCGGAAAAGAGTTTGCGGGGGAACCCATGAACAGATTCCATCTGTTTAAGGATGTACCAAGACTCTTTGATGCATGGGATATTGATTCCAACTACATCGAGCAGGAGATAGAAGGTGCAACAGATATTCAGGTAGAGATGATAAAAGACGGCGGCCTTTGTGCAAAGCTTTTGGTAACCGGAAAAATCAGCAATTCTACCTATAAGCAGATCATTTCTCTTGATGCAGAGGATGACAGAATAAGATTTGAAACTGAGGTTGACTGGGACGAACTCCACAGGCTCCTCAAGGTGGGCTTCCCCACAACGATCTATGCTACTGAGGGTATAAACGAGATGCAGTTTGGTTATGTAAAGCGTCCTACCCATAGATCCAGAGCTTATGACAAGGATCGTTTTGAGGTTTGTAACCACAGATATACAGCCCTTACAGATGGCGGCAGCGGCGTAGCGGTACTTAATGATTGTAAGTACGGAATCAGCATGAACGGTTCTTCTTTGGAGCTTACACTTCTTAGAGGTGCTGCATCCCCTGAGATGAGAGCCGACAAGGGACATCACAAATTCACCTATGCATTTACTGCATGGGAAGGAAGCTTCATAGACAGTGATGTTGTAAGAAAGGGCTATGAGCTTAATGTAGAGCCTTATGTTTTTGAAGGAAAAACAGAAAGCTTCTCATTAGCAGAGGCAGATAAAAATAATATTTTCATAGATACAGTTAAACCTGCAGAGGATGGTTCCGGCGATGTGATCATGAGACTTTATGAGGCAGCAGGAGCCGCAACAACTGCTACAGTAAGGACAATGCTTAAGGGAAGCGCAGATCTTTGCAATATGCTGGAGGAACAGCAGGAGAGTATCGGAGAATTTGACGGAGAATTCGCTCTTGATTTCAGAGCCTTCGAAGTCAAGACAGTCAGAATAAAGGGCTGACTGGTTTAAAAAGGTTTCATCTGCTTTTGTAAGACCGAAAAGAAAGGAGGGAGGAAAGGATAAGGTAAAAAGGGGTTCAGGTCCTATGAACGCAGAGAATATAAGAAAGACTTATTATAATAGGAGGTGTTTTTCTATATGAGGAAGAAATTGGTTTCCATTCTTATGGCATCCATGATGACTGTTTCCTTAATGGCCTGCGGCGGTGGCAGCACAGCACCCGCTACAACAGGATCAGATGGAACAGCCGACACAGCACAGACAACACAGGAAACGGGAGATGCTACTTCATCAGACGCAGCTGAAACTACTGAAGCTACAGAGAGTTCAGCTCCTACAGGTGAGATGACTGAGGTTGGTACACCCAGAAACGAGACACTTATCGTTGAGACTCAGTCACCTACCGACGTTCCCGGACAGTTCAATACTTACATGCAGGGTACTCAGGCCGGATTTGGTATCCATCAGCTTATGTCAGCAATGATGTGGGAAATGGATACATCCAAGGGTGAACAGTTTGGTGAGGTTGCCGATGGCATGCCTGAATCCAACGCTGATTTCACAGAGCACACAGTTAAGATCCGTCAGGGTATCAAATGGTCAGACGGCGAAGACCTTACAGCTAAGGACGTTGCCTTCACATTTAACATGATCATGAACACACCCGGTATCTCATCAAGTGATTACTACAATTCAATCTTTGAATCTGTAGAAGCAACTGATGACTACACAGTAGTTATCAAGACAAAGGAATCCTTCCCTCGTCTTGCACTGAAGATGGGTGTTACTATCTGGGGTAATGATCTTAGAATCGTTCCTGAGCACATCTATTCTCAGGTTGATGATCCTTCAACTTTCAAGGATGAGAATCCTGTAGTTGCTGGACCTTACACAGTTAAGAGTTACGATCCTCTTGGAAAATGGGTTCTTTATGAGCGCCGTGAGGATTGGGAAAACACCACAGTTGGTGTTGTAACAGGCAAGCAGTGTGCAGCTAAATACGTTTGGGTTCGCTACGTTGGTGATGACACCACAAGACAGATGGCTATGATCCAGAACGAAGTTGATATCCTCTGCGAAGTTACTCCCGAAATTCTTACATCCATGATGAGTTCTAACGATAAGATCTCCGCATGGTATAACGAATTCCCTTATGCTACATCAGACGATCCCTGCTCAAAGGGTATCGCTTTCTCACAGGGACAGGGTGCTCCTTATGACAGCGCTGACTTCAGATGGGGCGTTGCTCTTGCAATGAACTTTGATGAGATTTCAATGAATATCTTCGATGGTGCCGGAAGGTCATCACCGTTTGGTATCCTTTGTAACACATCAGCTTTCCAGGAACTCTATGCTAAGCCCATGCTCGACTGGTTTGAGAACTTCGAACTTGATCTTGGCGATGGCACAACATGCAAGCCTTGGGATTCTGAGTATAAGAACCGTATGGCAGAGAAGCTTGGTATCACAGGCGACGATGCTTATCTTGAAGACATGTTTGGTGTAGGATGCATCAAGTATGATCCTGAAGCAGCTGAGAAGCTCTTCATCAAGGCCGGTCTTGAGAAGAAGGATGACGGCTGGTACTTTAATGGTGAACCTTTCACAATTAACCTTACATACCTTGCAGACACAGAAGCACAGGCAGGACGTGGTGTTCAGGCTGCATACGACCAGCTCACAAAGTTTGGTTTCAACTGCAACATTTCTTCTGAGTCTTCTGCAACTTGGGATGCTAACGGTGGTACAGGTAACTTCTATATTGCAGGTTACTGGCCGACAGGTTTCATAACCAAGGATATCTATTCACAGATCAATGGTTGGGATGCTGACCTCATCGTTCCTTTAGGAGAGATTGGTTCAGGCCAGGGCTCAAGATGGAACAACAAGGAAGCAACAGAGATTATCCACAAGCTTGCAAAGGTATCTCCTGATTCTGATGAAGCTTATGAGCTCGCTCAGGAATTCATCAAGGTTCAGTTCACAGATATGCCTTTCATCTCATTCCATTCAGGCGTTAAGTTCGTTCCTACGAACAGCACATATTGGGGCAATTATCCCAATGCTGAAAACGCATACAATGGTCCTTGGTGGTGGTGGAGCTGCTTCAAGTACATCGTAGCTGAGCTTCAGCCCCAGTAATATTTAATAATGGTGGAGGGAGGCGTGCAGGTGCGCCTCCTTCTTTATCTAAAAGAACGAGCAGGTGCGTTCTTAACAGGCTTTACGTAGCTTGTAAACAAGGGAGGTTGTATCCCTGATTCTAGAAAAAAGGTTGGTGGTTTCGTGAAATTCAGAACTTATTTTTTAAAGCGTCTGGCGACGTGGGCGCTGACCATTTGGATCGGCGTTACATTTATATTCTTTATACCGAGAATGTTTCCGTCAGATCCTGTTGAATCCATGATCGGACAGATTTCCGCCCGTTCTGGTTCTATGGATCCACAGCAGATGGAATCCTTAAGAAGATCCCTTAGACTGCAGTTTGGTCTTGAAGGATCTTTGACTGAACAGTATACATCATTTTTATGGAAGGGACTTTTACATTTTGACTTTGGCCCCTCACTTATGAGTTACCCTGAACCGGCAGGCAAGATTATTGCTACATATCTTCCCTATACCGTAGGACTGTCAATGATAGCGACAATCCTGGCATGGATAATAGGTAATATGATAGGACTTCTTGCAGGCTTCAGGAAAAACAAACGATCATCGAAAATTCTGGAAGGAATCGCTATCTGTATTTACCCGATTCCTTACTTTCTCGTAGCACTGGTACTGCAGATCTTCTTTGCATACATATTAGGATGGTTTCCCCTGACTACAACTATCAATAGTTTCCAGGGCTTTGGTGTCTTCATGGCATCCCTTATAAAATCATCCATATTACCGGCACTTTCACTTCTTCTTGTTGGTACAGGCTGGTGGATCATCTCCATGAAATCTCTTGCCGCAACCACATCAGAAGAGGACTACGTTTTGTATGCTCGTTATCGTGGACTTTCCGAAGGTGTAATCGGAACAAAATACGTTCTTAAGAACTCCATTCTTACTCAGGTTACAGCTCTTGCAATGAGCCTTGGCGGAGTGTTTGGCGGTTCCATCATGACAGAGATCATCTTTGGATATCCCGGAGTTGGTACTCTTATTCAGAAGGCTATTTTGCAGTCTGACTACAATATGATACTTGGTTGTATAACTATTTCAATCGTAGCTATTTCAACCGCAACCCTGATTGTCGATCTGGTTTATCCCTTCATCGACCCTCGTATCAGATATTCATAAGGAGGTGTCGCATGAAAAGATTATGGAAAAATGCAAACTTTGCTCTCAAGGCAGGAATGATAATTACAGCAATTTTCTTAGTGATCGGCTTCGTGGTTTATTTCATTCCCCATGCGGATCCTTTTACTTTTAATACCTATGATCCAAAGCTTGGTTCCTGTAAAGGACATATCCTTGGAACCACTTCCATGGGACAGGATGTTTTGTGGCTCCTTGTTGAATCTATCCACAACTCTCTGGTAATCGGACTTATAGTTGCAACCATAGGAACAGTGGTTGGTGTATTCGTTGGACTTCTTTCCGGATTTTCCGGCGGAATCCTGGACAGAATACTTATGGTTATAACAGATACTTTCGTTGTTATACCTTCACTTCCTATTCTGATCCTGATGACATCCCTTATGAAGGGTTCATCCACGGTTTTTCTGATTGCGCTTGTCCTTGCTATGTTCGCATGGGCATGGCCCAGCAGACAGATCAGGTCCATGGCCCTTACCTTAAAAGAGCGTGATTTCATTCAGACAGCCAAGTTTTCAGGTGAGAGCACGGTTCAGATCGTTGTAACTGAGATTCTTCCTTTTGCATTCACATGGTCACTTTCAAACTTTATGAATGCAACCCTGGCTGCTATTGCATCAGAGTCTTCATTGGCAGTTCTTGGTCTTTCTCCCGCGAACCTTGTTTCTCTTGGAAACATGATTCAGTGGGCAAGAGAGAGAAATGCCATATTCAACAAGCAGTGGCTTTGGATCGGATCACCTATCGTGGCAACTATCGTGATGTTCATAGGTCTTTTCCTTCTTATCACGGGCTATAACGATTATCTTGCTATGAAGAGAGGTAGGTGAAAATATGATTAAAGTTGAAAATCTGTCTACCACGTACAAGACAATCGATGGAGACGTACACGTATTAAATGATCTCAATTTCACGATCAATGATAATGAGATATTCGGAATTGCCGGTGAGTCCGGCTGCGGAAAAACTACCCTTCTTAAGACACTCTACGACATCATTGAGTGGCCCCTTGAGATAGATAAGGGACAGATAGTTCTTTCCGGAACAAAGGATGGTAAAGAGTTCTCCTTTAAATCCGGCGAAATAAGAAAAACCTGGTGGAACAACATCGCTTATGTTCCTCAGGCAGCTCAGTCGGTTCTGGATCCCATAACAAGACTTAAAAAGCAGTTTTTGGATTCCATTCCCAAGGAGGACAGGAAGAAGGAAACCAAGGAGGAGACTCTTAAGAGAGTAGCCAATTATCTGGAGGAGCTTAGTCTTTCTCCCGATATTTTAGAGGCATTCCCCTTCCAGCTTTCAGGTGGTATGAGACAGCGTGTTATCATCGCGCTTGCAACCTTCATGTCACCTAATGTTGTTCTTGCAGATGAGCCTACCACAGCTCTTGACGTTGTGGTACAGAGGGGTATCCTCATGATGCTCACCAAGCTGCAGAAACAGCTTAAGAACACCATGGTAATAGTAAGCCATGATATGGGTGTTCATTATCAGATAACCGACCGCATGGGTATCATGTACTCAGGCAGTATGATAGAGCTGGGCCCCACAGAAGGAATCTTCGAGGATCCGCTTCATCCATACACAACAATGCTTGTAAATGCTCTTCCCAAGGTTGGTGATAAGAGCGCCAAGGTAGGAATACCGGGACGTCCGCCGGAACTCAAAAATCCGCCGCCGGGATGCAGATTTGCTCCCCGTTGCCCCCACGCAACTGACAAGTGCAGAAGCGAAGTTCCCCAGTTCAGGGAGATCAAGCCGGGCAGATTTGCGGCATGTCATTTACTGAAAGAGGGAGGTGGAATGATCGATGGCTAACGATTATTTATTAGAGGTTAAGGGAGTCTCAAAAGTCTTCCGAATCGGAGGTATGCTCCGAGGTAAAAAGATGACTGCTGTCGATAACGTATCCCTCAAGATAGGCACAGATAAACCCGTTATTCTGTCTATAGTAGGTGAGTCAGGCTGCGGAAAATCTACATTATGTAAAATGATCCTAAAACTCCACACCCCTGACGGTGGAGATATCGTCCTTAACGGACGAAGCTACAGCGATAAAAACGGCTATGATCCCAAGCAGTTTAAGCTTGATGTACAGCCTATTTTCCAGAATCCATACGAATCCTTTTCTCCAAGAAAAGCTGTTGATACATATCTGTACAACACCGCTTTGAAGCTTGGAATAGCGAAGAATATGGAGGAGGCAAAACAGAAGGCTGACGAAGCGCTTAAGAGCGTAGGAATGTCTCTTGCTGTAGTTCAGGGAAAGTACTCGGCACAGTTCTCAGGAGGTGAGCTTCAGAGAGTATCAATCGCTAGAGCTCTTATTACAAGACCCAAGCTTATCATCGCTGATGAGCCTGTAGCGGCTATTGATGCTTCCATGAAGATGAACATAGTAAACCTCTTCAAGGAACTAAAAGACAAATACAATATTTCATTTATTTACATTACACATGATCTGTCCACTGCTTATTACGTATCAGACTATATCGCAACTCTTTACAGAGGCGGCCTTATAGAGTATGGACCTGCAAAAGAGCTGATGGATTATCCTGCTCATCCTTACACAGAGCTTCTTATGGAAGCGGTTCCTCGTGTAGGAGATAAGTGAAATCAGGAATTTGTAATGCCTGATATGGAGAGCAAGGAATACGCACTTACCTGCTGCAAATTTGCACCCAGGTGTCCATATGCTACCGATGAATGCAGACAGAATAAACCCGATGAGGTTGCTATCGAGGGCGGAAGAAGTGTTTACTGCTTCCATCCTTTAAAGGCAGCTATGGACAGACAGCAGGAACTTTTAAGTGAGAAAAAGTGAGGATTAAAAATGGCAGCAACATGGTTAAAAGATGCAGTATTTTATGAGATTTATCCTCAATCCTTCTATGATACCAATGGGGATGGAATCGGAGATTTTAACGGAATCATAGATAAACTTGATTACATAAAAGATCTTGGATGCAATGCGCTTTGGATAAATCCCTGCTTCGACTCTCCTTTTAAGGATGCAGGCTATGATGTTAGGGATTACAAGAAGGTAGCTCCAAGATACGGCTGCAATAACGATCTCTACAGACTTTTCGGAGAAGCTCACAAGAAAGGAATCAAGGTTCTTTTAGATCTTGTTCCCGGTCATACCTCCGAGGAGCACGAGTGGTTTAAGATGAGTCAGAAGGCAGAGAAAAACGAATACACCAATCGTTTTATCTGGACTGACTTCTGCTTCCAGAAAGCAGCTGATCTTAATTATGTTGGCGGTGAGAGTGAGAGAAGTGCTACATACGCTCTTAACTTCTTTAAGTGCCAGCCGGCACTTAATTATGGCTTCCTTAAGCCTGAAGAGCCCTGGCAGCTTCCTATGGATCACCCGGATGTAATTGCTACTAGAGAAGCTCTTAAGGATGTTATGAGATTCTGGCTTTCTCATGGATGCGACGGCTTCAGAGTTGATATGGCATCATCACTTGTTAAGCATGATGATGAGAAAAAGTCCGGAACCAGTGCAATATGGCTTGATGTTCGTAAGATGCTGGATGCGGAATTCCCGGAAGCAGCCATGGTATCAGAGTGGAGTAATCCGCCTTTGGCTCTCAGAGCAGGCTACGACATGGATTTCTATCTGAATATTCCCGGTGGAGGTTATTCCACACTTATGCGTGACTACGCTATATTCGGAATGGAAGAACATGAGGATAATTCCTACTTTAAAAAAGATGGTGACGGGGACATCAATCGATTCCTCGATGAATATCTAAAATGGTATGAGGACACGAAAGGGGTAGGCTACATCTCTATGCTCACCTGCAATCACGACACCAACCGTCCAAGGTATACGCTGGAACCTGATGAACTTAAGCTTGCCTATGCGTTCCTGTTCACCATGCCCGGAGTTCCTTACCTGTATTACGGCGACGAGATCGGAATGAGATATCTTGAGCTTCCCACCAAGGAAGGCGGATATTTCCGTACCGGTTCAAGAACCCCTATGCAGTGGACAAAGGGCAAGAATCTGGGATTCTCCGAGGGCTGCGAAGACAGTTTGTATCTGCCTGTAGATAGCGCAGCAGATGCTCCGACTGTTGAAGCCCAGGAGAATGATCCCGATTCACTTCTTAACATGGTAAAAGGAATCCTTGCTCTCAGACATAAGGAGGAGGACCTTCAGGCAGATGCCGAGTTCAAGGTCCTCTGCTCTGAAAAAGGCAAAGCCTTTGTATATAAGAGAGGAAGCCTTACCATAGCAGTCAATCCTTCTAATAAGGAGCAGACAGCACCGGTTGCAGTAGATGGTGAAGTTATCTACTCCATCGGAAAAGCTACTCTTGGAAGTCAGATAACACTGGCACCGCAAACATTTGTTGTAGTTCGCTGATAATATGTATTTTTGGAAACTCCGCGCAATTTTTTCTGCGCGGAGTTTATTTTTGCCTAATTCCTCCAAAACAGTGTAAAATACGCCATTATCTGTGCGCTTTTAACGTGTTTAAGGCAGAAATGATAGTTTATACTTTGGAAAGAAGTTATGAAGACATCTTGTATTCTAAATCGTTATAGTATAAGGTTCTTATTGTATTAGCTTTAATTTCAAAAACAAATGTAGTGTCGATATTTTCTATATTTATTCGGTATTGCATGGATTATAGGAGGAGTCATGCCTGCACTGGTAGAAGTAAAGGATATTTGCAAGATTTATAATCCGGGGGAAAATGAAGTCAGGGCTTTGGATCATGTAAGTCTTTCAATAGAAGAAGGCGAGTTTGTCGCAATAATCGGTCAGTCCGGTTCCGGAAAATCTACGCTTATGAATATGCTTGGGTGTCTTGATACGCCCACCAGTGGGAAATATTTACTTCATGGATTGGATGTTTCCCACATGACGGACGACGAACAGTCAGATGTCAGAAACCGCGAGATAGGATTTATATTTCAGGGCTTCAACCTGATACCGTCACTAACGGCACTTGAGAATGTGGAGCTTCCGCTTATTTACAGAGGCGTTTCCAAAAAGAAGCGAAGGGAGTTGGCGGTAAATGCTCTTGAACACGTGGGCCTTGGAAAAAGAATGACCCACAAGCCATCTGAACTTTCAGGTGGTCAGCAGCAAAGAGTTGCAATAGCAAGGGCCATAGCCCAGGCACCGCCCATACTGCTTGCGGATGAGCCTACAGGTAACCTGGACAGCGGATCCAGCAGAGAGATCATACAGACCATTAAAAAGCTTTATGCAGAGGGCAGAACGGTAATACTTATCACACACGACCCGGGCATAGCAAAACAGGCAAAAAGAATAATAACAATCAGCGATGGAAAAATTGCCAGCGATGAAATCAATACAGATTTCAAAGAGGAGGAAAGATGAGTTTATTTAAGAAAAAACAGAAGGCAGCTATAGAAGGGGAGAATACAACAGAGATTACAGAGAGCTACACTCCCGGTAAAAAGAAGAAGGGGTTTGTAAAGTGGATAGTTCTTGCGGTAATAGTTCTTATTATAGGATGGGTGGTTTATTCCAATGTAAAGGCGAAGAATGCACCCACTCCTGTTACAACAGATATTGTAGCAAAGGGTGACATTGAGGTTATCGTTTCCGTAAGCGGAAATGTTGCTTCCGATGAAACTAAGTCTTATTTTGCCAAACTCACAGCACCCATTGAGATGCCAAAGCTCGAGACAGGTGACAGGGTAAATAAGGGCGATGTTCTCTATAGCTATGATACAGAGACTTTAGAGAGCAGCAAGAAGACTGCTGAGCTTAATCTTCAGCAGGCTAATGGAAGCTACAGCGGAAGTATTGAGAAAAATAACAAGACAATCGATGTGCTTGAGGGTAGAAGTATCCATGACATCAACACAAGACTTGATGAGATAACAGCTCAGATTGATGCTCTCAATGATAAGATTGCAGAGAAAACTTCAAGGATGAACAGAACCCTGACAGATCTGCAGAAGGTGTCACAGGATGTGGATGAGAACGGTGTTTCGGATTCCTATGATATGACACAGAATAACAATGCTCCCAATGAGAGGAATTCTGAAGAAGGTAACCAGATGTCTCTTGAGATTTCAAATGCAATATCTGAGGTTCAGTATGCACTTCAAAATGACCCCGAGATCAAGGACTGGAATGATCAGATAACTGCATTAAATGAAGAGAAGGCTGACCTTAGCGAGCAGGCATCTGCAGAGATGAGTAAGCTCACATCAGGCGAAAAGAGTGCACTGGATGCTCAGAGAGAGCTTACGGAGCTTCAGACCAATGATACTATCGAAGATATCGAAGAAGTTGAAAGCGGAGTAACCGCTGAGTTTTCAGGTGTTATCACAGAGCTTGCAGCAGAGGATGGCGCAACTGTATCACAGGGAGCAAAGCTCTTTACTATTGAAAGTACAGACAACGTAAGGGTTGATATCCAGATTTCCAAGTCTGACCTTGGTAAGATCAAGGTTGGTCAGAAGGTTGATATTACAATCGGCGCTAATCAGTATGAAGGCGAGGTTGTTCACATTGCAGGAAAGGCTGTCAATAACGCCAGCGGAGTTCCTGTAGTTGATGCAAAGATCAAGATCACCAATCCAGATGATTCAATTATCCTTGGCGTAGAAGCAGGGAATAAGATTCACACTGAGAAGGCAGAAGGTGTTCTTGTTGTTCCTTATGAATATATCGGAACAGACGGCGAGGGTGATTTTGTGTTCGTAATTGAAAACGGCGTTCTTGTAAGAAAGCCTGTAACTCTTGGACTTACAACAAGTACTGATGCAGAGATTAAGGAAGGTGTCAGCGAAGGCGACAGAATTGTTACAACAGATCCCGCTTCACTTGTAGAAGGTACTGCTGTAGTAGAAACAAATGCAAATTGACGGAATAGATAATGGATACGATTTTAGAATATTTAGAAAGTGCCATGAAAAATATTCGCAGCAATAAGATGCGTACAGGTCTTACCATGCTGGGAATCATAATCGGTATTGCATCCGTCATTGCCGTTCTTACTATAGGTAACGGAATGGAGAGATATGTATCGGATGAAGTGGATGCCATCGGCGGAAATGTGGCTGAGATATATATTGATAGAACAGTTGCAGAAAGGGGCTTTACGAGTGAGGACCTCAAAACCATAGAAGAGAACTTCGGGCTTAGGGGTACTACATTTTACGAAGCTGCCCAGGGTATTGCCACGGGGTACAAGGGTGCCTTTGACGCCTATGTATACGGAGCAGGCGCTGACTATCAGTATTCCACAGGTACGAAGCTGAAAGAGGGCACATACTTTAATGAGAATCAGGTTGATCAGGGTGCAAGGGTTTGCGTTTTGATGGAGGATGATGCAGTGCATCTTTTTGGCACTGCCAATGCTATAGGCAAGACCGTAGAAGTATCTATGGGAGGCAAATCCGTAGAGCTTGAGATCATAGGAATCAAAGAGAACTGGAGCGAAATGATCGCACAGATGATGGCCATGGAGGGTGAAGACTACACCTGCATGATCGAGATGCCTCTTACCACCTATGGCAAAGCTTATGGAATAGATGTTTCAGAGTATTATGACTTCGAGATGTTCTGGACCTCCGATCAGCCGGTAACCATAGTTAAGGACGTAGTCAGATATGTTGAGAATATGATGGGACTTAGAGGCAAGGATGCAGTTTACTATATGAGTATGTCCGATATCAGTGAAGAAGTTGACTCCATTATGGGAGCCATAACGGCCTTCATGTCTCTTGTTGCGGGTATATCTCTGGTTGTAGGCGGTATCGGTGTTATGAATATCATGCTGGTATCTGTCACAGAGAGAACAAGAGAAATTGGTATAAGAAAATCCATCGGTGCTAGAACAAAAGCGATAATGATACAGTTTTTGGCGGAGTCGGCAATTATCTCACTTATGGGAGGCATTGTGGGCATAGTCCTTGGAATAAGCGTTGCCTATGTGGGCTGCATACTGCTTGAGCTTAAGCCGGTTATTGATCCTGTAATTGTTATAGGAGCTGCACTTTTTTCAATGATGATAGGAATTTTCTTTGGAATATATCCTGCAAGAAAGGCAGCAAAGCTTAAGCCTATAGATGCCCTTGCAAGAAACTGACGGACAGATCCAAAACATTTTTGATTTTGTAAGTTTTACTGAAATAACATGATAAGAGGATAATTAGTTGGAATACATTATCAGTGCTTTTTCGAGTATAAAACAGAATAAAGGCCGAACGCTCCTTACCATGCTGGGAATTATCATAGGTATTGCATCAGTTATAACAATACTGTCAATTGGTAACGGAATGAAGGCTTACGTAAATTCCAGTCTGGATGATATGTCAGCCGGCGGTGTTACCATAAATATTGACCCCAAAAAAACTGACAGATATCTCACAATGGAAAACATACAGACAATTAAGGATGCAGTTCCTGATATACTTGGCGCCACCATTACTCTTAGTACCACCGGTACCGTAAATATTAAGGGCCAGGACTATTACATAGGACTTAATGGCGGAACTACAGATATTTACAACGAAATTACGTCGGGCTTTTACGCAGGTAGATTCTTTAGAGATGATGATGTGGAGATGGGATCAGCCGTATGCGTTTTGTCACAAAGAGATGCGCTTTTGATCTTTGGAACCTATGATGTTCTCGAAAAAGAATTTACAATTAATCTTGGCGCAAAAAGTATCGATTTTACAGTAATTGGTATTACATCAAGCCCTGATGCGGAGATACAGTCAGCCTACGAAGCTATCAAAAGAGGTGAACAGGGCTATTATTGGTACACTGCCTATGTTCCCTATACCGTCCTTAGTAGCAAATTGGGAATGGAGGGTGATAAGCTTACCAGCTTCAAAATCTATACATCTCCCGGAACAGCAGACGAATCTGCTCTTAAAGTAAAAAGTGTAACTGAGAACATTCTTGATCTTAGAGGTGAGAATGCCGTTAAGATTCAGTCTTTTGCTTCAATGGCAAATACCTATAACAGAATTCTGAATGTAGTTACCATGGTTGTTGCCCTTATTGCAGCAATCTCTCTTATTGTAGGTGGTATCGGCGTTATGAATATCATGACGGTTACGGTAACAGAGCGAACAAGAGAGATCGGTATCAGAAAATCCTTAGGTGCAAGAACCTCCTACATTTTGATCCAGTTCCTTACGGAATCAGCGGTAATTACTCTTATCGGTGGCTTTATCGGATTCCTTGGTGGAGTTGCCTTTACTGCAATAGTTAAGAACTTCATGTCCTTCCCGCCTGTAATAAGACCAATAGATGTCATACTTGTAGTTCTTATATCTATAGGAGACGGCCTTTTCTTTGGAATTTATCCCGCAAGAAGAGCAGCGGGACTCAATCCCATAGATGCACTTCGTCAGGAATAAAAAGTACAAAAAATACTTATAAATGGTTTAAAAATCACTGTTTTTAAGAGGTGAATAATGCAATAATATCATTGTGAAATCTTATATCATTAATCAATGTGGAGGATATGAAATGATTTTTTCTAATGATAACGGCGCTCTTGTTGCTAAGAGACAGGGTGAGATACTTCGCATAGAAGGCTGGGGAGAGAATTCACTTCGCGTAAGAAGTACCATGTATCCTGATTTTACAGGCAACGACTGGGCTCTTACAGAGAAGACAGCTGCAGCAAAGACTATAGTTACCATTACAGACAGAGAGGACGGACCTTTTGCCGAGATCACTAACGGCAGGATTAAGGCAACCGTGAACTTTGCGGGAGTTATTACTTTTTATAAGGATGATGTTCTTTTCCTTAGAGAGTATTTCCGTAACTACGGCGGAACAGAGTCAAAGGAGAGCAGATGTCTTAAATATGTAAACAGAGATTACAGGCCCCACGTGGGCGGTGACTATCATCTCACTGTTAAGTTTGAGAGTAACGACGGCGAGAAGATATTTGGTATGGGACAGTATCAGCAGCCTTACACAGATCTTAAGGGCTGCGTTCTGAATATGGAGCAGAGGAATTCACAGATTACGGTTCCTTTCGCGGTTTCAAGCTTTGGCTATGGATTCCTTTGGAACAATCCTGCAGTTGGCCGCGTAAGCTTTGGTATGAACTTTACAGAGTGGGTTGCAGAATCCACAAAGGAAATGGATTACTGGCTCACAGTTGCAGATACACCCAAGGAGCTTCTTAAGAGTTACACAGAAGTAACAGGAAGAGCACCTGAGTTCCCTGAGGATCTTATGGGACTTTGGCAGTGTAAGCTCCGCTACAGAACCCAGGAGGAAGTGCTTAAGGTTGCACATGCCTGCAAGGATAATGATGTGCCCATTGATTGCATAGTTATCGATTTCTTCCACTGGACAGTTCAGGGTGACTGGGTATTTGATGAGACCTACTGGCCTGATCCTAAGGCAATGGTGGACGAGCTCCACAGCATGGGTATCAAGGTTGTTGTTTCCGTATGGCCTTCTGTTGATAAGAGAAGCGTACATTTCTACGATATGTTAGAGAGAGGTCTTCTTTTGAAAAATGAGAGAGGCGGCCTCCAGAACTACGACTATCAGGGCGATTGCACAATTTTTGATGCCACCAATCCTGAAGCAAGACAGTACGTATGGGATGTCTGCAAAAAGAATTACTACGATCTTGGCATAGACATGTTCTGGCTTGATAACTCAGAGCCTGATCTTGTTAAGTATGATTTTGATTCTCTCAGATACTATCTTGGACCCGCACTTGAAGTGAGCAACATCTATCCTCAGTGCTACAGCAGATTGTTCTTTGAGAATATGAAAAAAGAATCCGATAAGCCTATCGTTAACCTTCTTCGCTCTGCATGGGCAGGAAGCCAGAAGTACGCTAACGTGGTATGGTCAGGAGATGTTCCCAGTACCTTCGAGGCATTCAAAGATCAGCTGGCAGCAGGCCTTAACATGGGTCTTGCAGGTATTCCCTGGTGGACAACAGATATCGGCGGCTTCATGACAGATGATGTAAACGATCCTGATTTCAGACAGCTTCTTATCAGATGGTATGAATTTGCAGTGTTCTCACCGGTTCTTCGTATGCACGGAGACAGAGGACCCTATGATATTCCACCGCTTGATAACAGAGATTTTGGTGGCGGCTATCTCCACACAGGTCAGGACAATGAGCTTTGGAGTTATGGTGAGGAGAACTTTAAGATCATGAAGGATCAGCTGAAGCTCCGCCATGAACTTAAACCCTACATCAAGTCACTTTATGAAGAAGCAAGCAAAAACGGATCACCTCTTCTTCGTACTCTTTTCTATGAGTTCCCTGAGGATAAGAAGAGCTGGGAAGTTTATGATGAGTACATGTTTGGTGATAAGTACCTTGTTGCACCTATCATGGAGCTCAATAAGTTTGAGAGAGAAGTATATCTTCCCGAAGGAAAATGGGAAGACATTCGTGACGGAAAGACCTACGACGGTGGCTGCGTTATTACAGCGGCAGCACCTATAGAGTCAATTCCCGTATTTAAGAGAGTATGAGAAAAAAGTTATCACAACTGGTCTCAGTAATTATGGCAGTCTGCATCCTTACAGGATGTGGGCTGCCTTTTGGTGACCAGGGCAAAACCGAAGGGGAAAACAAATATCCTGAGTTTCTGACCATAGATGTTTTTGATACCCAGGCCAATACCCAGGGACTTCAGAGGGGATGGTTTGCCCATATTGTCAGGGAAAAATTCAATATGCAGCTAAACATCATATCCCAGAATCAGGATCATAACGGCGAAGCCACCTACGAGACCATGAGAGCTTCAGGAAAGCTGGGCGATCTCATTATGACAAACGTAGATGACGGCAGGCTTTCCGAGATGGTAAGAGAGGGGCTTGTACTGGATATGACTTCATATCTGGAGGGTCATGAGAATCTGCAAAAATACAGAAAGCAGATGGAGGCTTCTTCTGCCTACGCAGGAGTTGACGGCCTGTGGGCTATTTCCAGCGAGATTTCGGAAAATGCAGCTTCTGAGCCCTCTGACTATGACGAGACAACAAATGCTCCTTTCATCAGATTTGATCTGTACAAGCAGCTTGGGTATCCCAGGATTTCCACTTTGGAAAATATACTTCCTGTTCTTAAGGAAATGCAGAATATTGCAGGGAAAAGTGACTCCGGAGAGGATGTGTATGCCTTTAGTCTTTTCAGGGACTGGGACGGCGGAGCCATGCAGAATGCAGGTGCACTTACCGCTCTCTACGGCTATGATGTTCAGGATTTTGTCCTTTTAAATCCTGCCACAGGAGATATCCAGTCAATTGCTGATAAGGACTCCATATATTTCAGAATGGTAAAGCTTTTGTTTGATGCTAATCAGATGGGACTGGTGGATCCGGACTCGCCTTATCAGAACTATGAAACCGTTGCATCAAAGGTAAAGGACGGGGCAGTTTTGTATACATTTTGGCCCTGGATGGGAACCTCTTTATATAATTCAGACGACCATCTTGCTCAGGGAAAGGGCTTTGAATCTATAGTTGTTGAGGATGCCAGCTATCTTACATGGGGAAATGATCCTGACGGAAGACAGAGCTTTTCTCTGATGATAGGTTCGAACACCAAGGATCCTCAAAGGCTGGTTGATTTTGTAGACTGGCTCTATTCTCCTGAGGGAATAGAGTGCTGCGGATCTCCCACAGGAAATTTCAGAGGCCCTGAGAATCTAACCTGGGAGATGACGGAGGACGGTCCAAAGCTTACGGATTTTGGCGTTGATGCTTTTATCAATATGAAGCCTGATCTTCAGGTGCCTGAAGAGTTTGGCGGAGGGACCTGGACTGAGGGCGTATCCTGGTTTAACTTTAAACCCCTGGATAAGCAGGAAGTAGATGAGCGGGGGAATCCTTATTACTATGGTATGTGGCAGGATTACAGGGATAGAACTGCAACTTATATAACCGATGACTGGAAAGCACACTATCGAACTGAACTTACACCCATAGGCTACTTTGAGGAGAACAACATGATCACTGTAGTCCCGGGAACCGAGTGGGCTCAGGATGAATATCCCGATTATTTAAAAACGGTTCAGGAGCAGTGCAAACAGACAATAATAGATTATTCCTGGAGGATGGTTTTTTCAGAAAGCGAAGATGAGTTCTACAGATTAAAAGAGGAGCTTCTTGGAACGCTTTCAAGACTGGATTATGACAGTTTCCTTGAAGTAAATATTGAGAATGCCAAAAAGAGATATGAAGTCTTAAAGCAGGCAGCAAAGGAGTCACCATGAGGCGCCGGGGTAGTGTCGGCAGACAGATGTACAATGTGCTTTTCTTTGCCATTGTAATTCCGATTGCAATCATTGGCATAATTGCAGCGGTCCTGCTTGTCAGGCAGATGAATCAAAGATATGAGGAACAGATAAAGGCTGAAAATACCAGAGTTAAATCTATTCTCTTTGATGTGACTTCAAGTCTTTATACCAATCTTGAGCCTATTATTTCTTTGCAGAGCTACAGAGATTTGTTGTCGGGAAGCAGCTTTGAAGGCTTACAGCAAAACGAGCTTGATTCTCTAAACAGAGATCTTACATCGTTGCGAAGAACAACAGCAGCCATTTCATCCATAGCTGTTTATACCAACAATCCTGCGATTCCTTCAGGGAATATGGTAATAAATGTTGGGCCAAGCGGAAATGAAGCCGTGGGAGATGATGCCGATAAAGCGGCAGGCAGTGGCACTGCAGATGATCCCTTCAGCAGGTTTGAGTGGTATAGCGGAATAGACCCTTATGCCTGGGATACATACACCTGCATGCATGTTCCGCTTAATGAATATGAGGATGCCTACGAGCTTACACTTGTAAGACGGTTTAACACTGGTAACAGCGGAAGCAGAGCCTACGCTGTTGTTACTATCAGCAGCAATTATTTGCGAAACAGACTTTTAACAACGGACAATTATATGCTTGTTAATCTGGCAGGCTATCCCACATTTTTTGCATCGGAATATGATGAGCAGGGAATAGAGATGCCTGAAGCTGCAACAGCTGATCCTGATGATTACAATTATCTCGGGGATATGATGTTGGATGGAAAAGTTGCCCTTACCTATGTTTCAAGCTTTGTTCCATATAAAGCGGATAACAGATTTTTCGTTCTTATAGGCGACTATGATGCTCACAACATCGTTAGATCGATTTTGAGGAATTACCTTATAGTTCTTTTTCTTGCGATAGCGGGCCCTGTTATAGCTATTTTCCTATATTCCAGGTTCTTTACCGCAAGGGTATCGGCACTAAGAGAAGCCATGCACAGAGCAAGCACCGGAGACTACGATATCATCGAGAGCCTTTCCGGAGATGATGAGCTTACAGATACCTTCAATGATCTTAAGCTTACTACGGAAAAAATCCGAGAGAACGAGGGCAAATACTACGAAGCAAAAATTCGCGAGCAGCAGCTTATCAACATGCAGCAGAACATGGAATTTAAGATGCTCTCTGAGCAGATAAATCCGCACTTTTTGTATAATACCTTAGAGGCTATCAGAATGCAGGCAATAAGAGGCGGAGATAAGAATGTTGCCACCTCAGTGAAATTCCTTGCAAAGATAATGCACTATGTTCTAGAAAGCACAGGAAGAAGTGTATCAACTCTTGATGATGAGCTTAAGCATGTGGATAGCTACATGCAGATTCAAAGGCTCCGCTTTGGAGAAAAGGTAAATTGGAACTTCTATATTGCTGAGGATTTTGATCCAAAACAGTACCATATATTGCCGCTTCTTTTGCAGCCGATTGTTGAAAATGCGGTGAGTCACGGCCTTAAGGATATGGACAGAAACGGTCATGTAAGTGTGATCGTTGAATATGAAAGAGGTGAAGAGCCTGACAGAAAGCTCCTTATTACCGTAAATGATGACGGCCTTGGAATGAGCCCCAAGGAGGTTGATGAACTGAATAAATCTCTTGAGATCAAGAAGTCTGAGACCGATGAAAAGGGAGCCGGAAGCATCGGACTTTACAATATACATCAAAGGATTAAGCTCTACTACGGAGAAGGATATGGTCTTTTGATAAGATCCCAGGAAGGAAAGGGTACAAGTGTTGTGCTGGCCCTGCCTCCCGACGGAAAGGGAATAAAACAACGAGAGGAAGATTTGGGAGCTGACGAATCCGGTAAGATTTAAGCCGGAATTTTAGAGGAGGAAAAGAGGATGAGAGATAAGAAGAAACTTTTAATGGACTGCATGAATAAGGCAGTTGAAGATAAGGAACTGGCAGGCCTTAACTACCTTGTTCTTGAAAACGGTGAGGAGAAGTTTTACGCAGAAGCAGGTTATGCCAACATAGAGGAGAACAGGAAATTTCAGAGAGATACAATAGTAAGGCTCTATTCACAGAGTAAGCCCATAACCGCTGCTGCGGCCATGCTCCTTATTCAGGATGGAATAATCGAGCCCTATGAGCCTGTGGGAAACTACATCGACAGCTTCAAAAAGCAGGATATTGTTGAAGGCGGCGTGAGAAGACCTGTAAGAGAAGATCGTCCCATGTTTATTAAAGACCTTCTTGATATGACATCAGGCCTTGTTTATCCCTTCACGGATTCCCCTGCTGAAATCGGAACAGGGGATCTCTACAACGAGATGATAGACAGATTTTCAGGCGATAACATGATGAGCACCATGGAGTTTGCAGAGCGCCTTGGAACACTTCCTCTTAACTTCCAGCCGGGAGAACATTTCCGCTACGGAACAAGCGCAGATGTACTTGGCGCTGTAATTGAGAAGGCTTCCGGAATGAAGTTTGGTGATTTCCTTAAG
This sequence comes from Butyrivibrio sp. AE3006, assembly GCF_000424165.1. Lineage (NCBI taxonomy): Bacteria > Bacillati > Bacillota > Clostridia > Lachnospirales > Lachnospiraceae > Butyrivibrio > Butyrivibrio sp. AE3006. The sequence continues at coordinate 216,681 of NZ_AUJJ01000001.1, forward strand.
GAGAGACTTTTTGATCCTCTTAATATGAAGGATACAGGTTTCTTTGTACCTGAGGAGAAGCTTTCAAGATATGCTACAGCTTATCACTGCGGAGAGGAGACTTTAAGACCTTACAGTGGCAATAACTTAGGTATCAGAGATGATGCTAAAAAGAATGCCTTTGAGTCAGGCGGAGCAGGACTTTTCTCAACTATCGATGACTATGCTAACTTTGCAAGAATGCTTATGAATGGCGGAACCTTCGAAGGTAAGGAGATCCTCACTGAGAGAACCGTGAAATTCATGACCAGTCCTCAGCTCACAGATGCACAGCAGCAGGATATGTTTTCATGGCAGACTCTTGGCGGATTTTCCTACGGTAACCTCATGAGAATCATGAAGAATCCAGCTAAGTCCGGAACCATGGTTGGAGAAGGCGAGTACGGCTGGGATGGCTGGCTTGGCCCTTACTTCTGCAACGATCCAGAGAGCGGCCGCACAGTGCTGATGCTCACACAGAGAGTCGACTACGGCACAGGCACTGTTACCAGGAAGCTTAGAAATATTGTATTTTCTTGATTGATAAACGCTAATGAAAGGTTTGAGTCAGGCCTTGAGGGACCGCGAAGCATTTTCTCTGCTCAGAAAGGGGCTTCAATCCTTGATAGGAGGTGCTCAAGCAGAGGAAATGGTCAAAAACTGGATTTTCTCTGCGCAGGAAGGGGCTTCAAACCTTGATAGGAGGTGCTCAAGCAGAGGGAATGGTCAAAAGTTGGATTTTCTCTGCTCAGGAAGGGATATTCAAGCCTTGATAGGAGGTACTCAAGCAGAGGAAAACGTCAAAAACAGAATTATCTCTGCTCAGGAAGGGATATTCAAGCCTAGATAGGAGGTACTCAAGCAGAGGAAATCGACGAAAACTAGATTTTCTCTGCGTGAAAATAGAAATCGGAGCCTAAAGAAAAAGAGCATTTTTGATACAGGAGTCAGGTGTGAGGTTGACTGTCATGTATGCCCTGAATGTGGATATATAGAATTGTATGCTCATGATCTTCAAAAACTCAAAGACCTAAGATAAATAACGTTTATAAATTCAAAGCCGCTACGTTTGTTTTCAGCCTGAAGCAAATGTAGCGGCTTTATATGTGTGATTGAAGTAAATTATCATTCATTTCAAATATGATGCTTAATAGCTTTTCTTTCTATCTTGATTCAGTTTTATGACTCTTCATTTTCATGTACAAAAATTAGGGTGTTTTTAATCGGATTCTGAGGGTGCTGTAAATCCTTCTTAAACTCTAGAATTACTAGTAGCAGATGATAACTGATGTCTGGTCAGTTTAGGGGAGGGGTTATAGTGTCTAAGGAAAAAGTTACGAAAATCGTATACTATCCATATAGGATAATTTCTGTTTTTCTTCTGATAATCCTGTTTTTTCCGGGGCTTAATGTAGCCAGGATAAGCGGACTTATCAATCGAAGCACATCGCTTCTTACAGCAGGTTTTTCTTACGGAAATCTCATAGCGAATTTTGGAAGAGCCTTTAAAAAGGGATGGGTCATGGAATCTACCATGCATCTTCTTAATATATCGAGTCTCTTTATTTGTCTTGGAATAATGGCCTGTGCCATAGGTGCATGCCTTTCACTTGGAAATAAAAAATGCAGGTTCATGGGCAATCTTATAAGTACAGTTGGAGCTCTTGTTTCTGCCATTTCAATGTGGGGAATATGGTCAGCATATTTTCAGATTGCTGCTACCACAAAGCCCTCCAAGGTTGAGCCAATGTTTCAGAATTTCTACTACATAATGCTTGTGCTTCTGGTGGTAATGGTGGTCTTATCCGTACTTGAGCTTGTATTTGTCGGAAAGCCATCTAAGGATGAGAAGTTTGAAATGGAAACAAAGTTCAAGCTTTTCCTGATGTTCCTTCCCTTCATTATTTTGGCATTTGTATTTTGCTACCTGCCACTTTGGGGATGGAGATATGCCTTCTTTGATTACAAAGCAGGTGACACGCTTTCCATGGACAGCTTTGTGGGATTTAAATGGTTCGCTCAGCTGGTTCGAAATAAATCCACTACAAGAGACATCATAAATGTAATGAAGAACACCCTGGCAATGAGCGGCCTTGGAATTGCTACAAGCTGGATGCCGATGGCTTTTGCGATTTTCCTTTCAGAGATAAAAAACAGCAGATTCAGAAGATTCGTTCAGACCTTTACAACAATACCGAATTTCATAAGCTGGGTTCTTGTTTTTGCTATTGCCTTCTGTATTTTTTCAACAGACGGATTTATCAGTTCTTTGATGATCAATCTTGGAATCTGGACTGAGGGGAAAAACTTTCTTATGAGCGGCTCCCATACATGGATTAAGATGCTTTGCTGGGGATTGTGGAAGGGTCTTGGATGGAGCGCAATCATCTACATCGCTGGAATTTCAGGTATCGACCAGCAGCTCTATGAAGCGGCTACCGTTGACGGTGCAGGAAGATTCCAGAAGATGTGGCACGTAACAGTACCGGGACTTATGCCTACCTTTTATGTACTTCTGCTTATGGCGGTTGCAGGCATTTTGTCAAACGGTATGGATCAGTATCTGGTATTTGAGAATTCATCCAATACTTCACAGATCATGGTGCTTGATCTTTACGTTTATAAAATGGGTATCGTCAAAGGCGCAATTCCGCTGTCTACCGTGGTGGGAATGCTTAAGTCGGTAATAAGTGTGACGCTTTTGTATGTAGCCAATACGATCAGTAAGGTTCTCCGCGGAGAGACCATTGTATAAGAGGGGAGAAAAATGAGCGTATCTGAAATAGCAAAAAGAGAGGCGAAAGCTGAGAGGGAGTACATGAAAAAGCACAAAAGTGCTATCAGGCAAAAGCCCTCTGACATAGTTTTTAATGTGATAAACTACTTTGTTTTCGCAGTCTTTACCCTGGTATGTATATTCCCGTTCTATTACCTTTTCATAAACACCATAAGTGACAATGAACTGGTGCGGAAGGGCCTTATAAATTTCGTTCCAAGAGGAATACATTTTGAAAACTACATCCGTCTTTTGCAGGTTAATGACCTGTTTGGATCCTTTGGAGTAACTCTTGCAAGAACCGTTCTGGGAACACTTCTAATGGTGCTTGCATCAGCCTTTGTGGGATATCTGGTTACTCAGCAGGACATGTGGGGGAGAAGTTTTTGGTATAGATTTCTGGTAATCACCATGTACTTTAATGCAGGAATTATTCCCTGGTATCTGAACATGGCTATGCTTGGTCTTACCAACAAATTCTGGGCATACATCATTCCGGGTATCGTTGCTCCTTACAACATTATCCTGGTGAAAACCTACATAGAGTCTGCAATTCCGGGAGAGCTTCAGGAAAGTGCAGCCCTTGACGGGGCATCTCATTTGAAGATTTTCTGGACCATAATTTTGCCGCTGTCAAAACCAATTCTGGCAACCATAGCAATTTTTGGTGCGGTAGGTCATTGGAACTCATTCCAGGATTCGCTGATCCTGATGCAGTCAGCGCCGCAGCTCTATACATTGCAGCACAGACTGTACATCTACCTTAATACCACCAGTAACCTGGCAGCACTTATGAGCGCGGGAAGTACATCAGGAATCAGTAAGAGTGTGCTGGATTCAGCACTTAACGGTAAGGTAATCAAATACACAATAGCAATGGTAACAATCATTCCGATCCTGTTAGTATATCCTTTCATGCAACGCTACTTCGAGAAGGGCATAATGATCGGGGCTGTGAAAGGCTGAGCTGTATTTCATGCCCTGTCGAACCAATAATACATACATATTGTGTTCTGCTGACGCTTTCGCTCGATTAAAAACGTAGTGGTTCTAAAGTGGTAAAGAACACCACTTAAGAACCAACGTTTTTACACGCAGCTTCACACAACATATATGTATTCTGGTTCTGCCAGGACATTGAAATACATTCACTACTTTAAGTGATGATTTTGCTTCGAAGCGTTTGAAGTAAAAACATATAACAAAAACAAGTAAAGGGAGGTTAGTGAAATGAAATCAAAGAAAGTTTTAGCACTACTGATGGCATCGACTATGACTATGTCAATGGCAGCCTGTGGTACCAGCAATCCGGCAGGAACTGTGACAACAGATACTGCGGACGCTGACGACGCAGAAGAGGTGGTTGAAGAAACCGCAGAAGAAACTGAAGCTGCAACTGAGGAAGCAGAAACTGAAGAAGCAGCTGCAGATGAGGCTGAAAGCAGCGAGGATGCAGGTGATGCAGCTGATGCTTCAGGGGATTTAGAGGCAGACTTAACTGACATCATTCCTAAGGAGACAGTTACACTGGATGTTTATGATCAGCTGGCAAACTACTCAGGTGAGCAGACAGGCTGGTTTGGCAAGATTATGCTTGATAAATTCAATGTTAAGCTGAACATCATTCCTGAAAACGACGGTGTCTATGACACACGTATGGAGTCCGGTAACCTGGGCGACCTTGTTATCTGGGGACAGGACGGAGATGACTACCAGCAGGCAGTTGATAAGGGAATGCTTTTTGACTGGGAAGAGGATGATCTTCTCACAGAGTATGGCCCTTACATCAAAGACAACATGCAGGCAGCCCTGGAGAAAAATAAGGGAATTTCTTCAGACGGTAAGCTTTACGGCTTTGGTTTTGATGTAACACGTTCAGCAGAGGATCCGGGCTCATTCATGTATACATGGGATCTTCGTTATGACCTTTATGAAGAGATCGGCTCTCCTGAGCTCACTGATTTTGACAGCGTTGTAGACTGCCTTGCAAAGATGAAAGAGGTTTGCCCTACAGATGATAACGGCAATCCTACATACGGTGTATCTCTTTTCAATGACTGGGACGGCGACATGGTTATGTTCGTTAAGTCAACAGCAACAGCTTATTACGGATATGATGAGTTTGGTCTTGGACTTTACGATCCGGGCACCCAGACCTTCCATCCCGTACTTGAGGAGAACGGACCTTATCTGACAGCTCTTAAGTTCTACAACAAGCTCTATCAGATGGGACTTCTTGATCCTGATTCACAGACACAGGGCTTTAACGGAATGCAGGAAGACTACCAGAACGGTACAGCTTTCCTTAACGTATTTAACTTCATGGGATCAGCTCTTTACAACACACCTGATCACCTTGAGAACGGAAAAGCAATGTTCCCTGTAAAGCCTTCAGAGGCAACACCTATCCGCTATGGTCTTAATGTTTACGGTGGAAACAGAATCTGGTCAATCGGTGCAAACACAGAGTATCCTGAGCTTTGCATGGCTATCATCAACTGGCTTTCAACTCCTGAGGGACGCATGATTTCTGAGTATGGTCCCAAGGATGTATGCTGGTACTATGATGAGAACGGAAAGACCTGCTTCACAGACATCGGACTTGCATGCAAGACAGATATTTCCACAGAGATGGGTAACGGCTATGACGGAACTTATGATGACGGTTCCTTCAAGATGAACAATTCAACATGGGCACTTGATGCTCCTAACCCTGACAGTAACGGTGAGACCTTCAACTATAGAAACTGGGCAAGCTTCTCAACTGAGGCTGGTTCTGAAATCGAACAGAAGTGGAGAGATTTTGCCGGAGCAGATACACCGGATGAGTACCTTGATAAATATGATTATGTTCTTTCACCCGGAACAATGTACACAGGCGGCGTTCATTCAGATGAGCTCCAGGTTGTTTGGGATCAGGTATCAACCTGCGTAAAGGACAACACATGGAAGGCTATTTATGCTTCATCTGATGAGGAATTCGATTCTATCGTAGCAGATATGATTCAGCAGGCAGAGGAATATGGCTATGCTGAGTGCGTCGAGTTCCAGGAGAACGAGGCAAAGCTTCGCGCAGCAGCAGAAGATGCTGCTATGGCAGAATAATAACCCTCTTTAAGGCGGAGGCTGCGGTCTAAATGGCCGTAGCCTTTTCCTACTTTTTAGAAAGAAGCCTATTCATATTTTTAAGTATATCTAATGTTAATATGCTAGAATTGTTTGTAGATCATTTGGAAACGAAATGGAGGAAATCCGCGTGGAAACAGTACTTATAGCGGATGATGAGGAAAACATAAGAGAGGGTATTAAGCTCATTATTGACTGGGAAGAGCTGGGATTTACTGTTGTGGGAGATGCCTCAAACGGCGAAGAGGCGCTGATGGCCATAACGAAATTGCAGCCTTCTTTGGTTGTGATGGATATGCAGATGCCAAAAGTCCATGGAATGGACGTTATAAAAATGGCAAGAGAGCAGGGCTTTAAGGGATATTTTATTATCCTTTCCGGCTACTCTGATTTTTCCTATGCAAGGGAAGCCATAAAAAACAAGGTGACAAACTACATCACAAAGCCTGTGGATGAAGATGAATTATATGTCACAGTAAAACGAATAAAAGAGGAAATTGATAAGAATACAAAAGAGGATCTTAAGTCCGGCAAAATGCAGAGTAAAGCCAAGGGTGTCGTGGCAAGAGAACTTCTTCTTGGAACTTATTTTGACAATATAGATTCAAAGGTCAGCGAAGAACAAAAGGAAGAACTGTCAGAGCTTGGCCTTTTACAGAATGCCTATCAGGTGGTTATTTACGAAACCTATCACAACAAGCTTGGCAAGGGCGAAGTGGATAAAAAGGACTACAGCTTTACGGATATGCTGGGCACCTTCCTTGAAAGCGGAAGCTACGAGGTGATTCCTGCTGAAGGATATAACTGTATTCTGTTAAAGGGTAAGGCCCAGATCGCGAGGTTTGAGGATTTCATTTCTCACTATGAAAAGCAGCCTATAGAATCCGGCAGTCCCCTGGATATGCTTTTTATTGCCATGGGAAAAATTGCATATTCTCCGGAAGAGATATATGCGTCCTTTGAAACTGCCAAGGCCCTTGCTAAAAGGCGGTTTTTCTGTGAGGAAGGAGCGCATTTTACACACGAATACAGCGATATCATTCCGGAAAGTAAAAATGCCAAAGAGGATGTAAGACAGGAGCTTAAGAAATATCTGGATCAGATTTTTGATGCGGTGATAAATGGTAACAGATCCAAGCTTATAAATATCCTTGAGGAGATTTCCGACTACATAAAAGAGCAGGACATAGACAGCTCCGATGTGTGCCTGTATATAACTGAGCTTTTGCTTCAGATAAAAGACAGACTCACCAAGCAGTATCCCAAGCTCTCTGACATTTTTGACTCCCATGCAGGGATTATTGAGTTCATAGAGAGCAGATTTTATCTGTATGAGATTATGCAGTATGTAAACGAGATTCTGGGAAAGGTCATGGACAGACTTCATGATCATGTGGGCTCTGAAAACATCATAGATGATATTATTTCCTATACCGACAGGAATTACATGCAGCCACTTACTTTGGAGGAGCTGGCAGCAGAGTTTGGATATAACAGCGGATACCTTGGAAGACTTTTTACAAGGACCACCGGCACAGGCTACAACTACTATCTCAACGAGTGCAGAATTAAAAAGGCTAAAGAATTTTTATCCGGCGGTAAATACAAGGTCTACGAAGTTGCTCAGATGGTGGGCTACAGCGATGTGGATTATTTTGGCAAGAAATTCAGGAAACATGCCGGTATGACTCCTGCGGAATTCAGAAAACAGAGCATAAACGAAATCGAATAAATCCGGTCATAAAAATCCCTCAATAAATAAATTCTTATGCTATAATATTTAGGAATATGTTTATTTTGGGGTTTTCTACGTGAAAAGTGTAATTGATCGTCTTTTAAAGGGACAATTTGAATATAACGAGAGAGTGCTGAGCTTCTCGATACCTCGTCTTGAACTTAATATCAAGCCCGGGGAAGTGGTTGAAGGAAGCTTTACGCTATACGGACCTGCTGACAGAATGGTGCAGGGGATAGTGGGCTCTCTTGAAATGCGCATGGAGATCATCACTGCGCAGTTTTCAGGGGCTGAGTTCGAAGTGGCTTACCGCTTTGACGGTACAGGTCTGTGCCCCGGTGATGTCATTAAGGGCGATATCAATGTCATCTCCAATCAGGGAGAATATCAGCTTCCCTTCGTGGTTAATGTAGAAATCAGCCACGTTATGTCCAGTATGGGTGCCATCAGGAACATGTTCCATTTTGTGAACCTGGCTAAGACCAACTGGGATGAAGCTAAAAAGCTTTTCTATTCCAAAGAATTTATTGAAGTGTTTGCAGAAAATGATACTGAGTATGAGAACCTCTACAGAGGTCTTTCTGCTATACCCATGTCTGAAGCAAACATGGAGGAGTTTCTTGTTTCTATTGGCAAGAAACAGCCTATTTCATATATTCCCGACAGAGCACAGATTGAAATCGATAATCCCGCAGGCGTTACCGAGCATACAGTTATGATCGCAAGGAACGGATGGGGATTTACTGACCTCAAAGTCATTTTCGACGGCGAGTTTATTTCTGCTGACAGAACAGAACTGACAGATCACGATTTCCTGGGAAATAACTGTTACTACAAGTTCTATATCGACGCTGCGGCTCTTCATGACGGCAATAATTTCGGCGCCATTATTTTAAGGACTGCCTACAATGAGGTGAAGATTCCTGTAACGGTCAGAGTCAATCTTGGAAAGTGGCATCTTTCTACCATGATGATGGATAAAAAGAAGTTGACTGTCAGCCTTGTAAAGCTCTATGAGGATTTTAGAAGTAAAAAGATCGGTTCCAGGGAGTGGCTTACAGAGAGTGGCAAGCTTGTAAATAAGATGAACACTCTTGATCCCAAGGATCCGGCATTCAGACTTTATACAGCCCAGTATCTGATCACAGCATCAAGAGAGTCCGAAGGAAAATGGATTTTGGATTCCATTGGTCCCATGCTTGAGGATCAGGATACAGGTGATGATACCTTATATTGCTATTATCTGTATCTCACAACCCTCATAAGCAGGGAAGAGGATGTTATAAATGAGGTGTCCCGCAGGATAGAGGGCATCTTTTCAAGAAATTCAGGGAACTGGCGTATAGCATGGCTCCTTCTCTACATATCAGAGAATTATTCCTCCAGCCCCACCAGCAGATGGCTTATGCTGGAGGAACAGTTTGAGCACGGCTGCAGAAGCCCCATTATCTATTTAGAGGCCCTTGGAGTAATTGCTGAGACTCCCACCATGCTTTCCAAGATGGGAGATTTTGAAATTCATGTTCTTGAATATGGCGTGAAAAAGGGATTCCTTCAGCCCACCATCATTGAGCAGATAGTTTACCTTGGACAGCGTGAGAGAAGCTACAACGACAGAATGTGTAAGCTTCTTATGGCATGCTATGACTTAAAGGGAGATAAAGAGTCCCTTGAAGCTGTGTGCTCTCTTTTGATAAAGGGAAACAGAACAGATAAGGAAGCCTTCATCTGGTACGCTAGAGGCGTTGATGCCGAGCTTCATATCACAAGACTTTTCGAGTATTACATGGCAGCCATTTACGTGGATGAGGATGGACTTTTGCCCTGCGAGATTTCACGAATGGTACTTATGTTTTTCTCATACCAGAGCGACCTTGAATATGAGAAAAATGCCATATTGTACCGCTATGTCCATGAGCACAGGGAAGAGTATCCCGATCTTTTTGATACCTACAGGATTCAGATCGAGAAGTTCCTTCTTGAGCAGATAGACAGAGGCAGGGTAAACAGAGATTTAGGCTATCTTTATAAGCACATGATCACAGACAGAATGGTTGATGCCAGCAACTGTGAAAAGGTCATGCGCATAATTTACAGTAATGAGATAAAGACCAAGGATCCCAGAATGAAGAAGGTGATCGTGGTCTATGATAAGCTAGAAGAGGAACTCTCATATTCCCTTGTTAACGGCGCAGCTTTTCTGCCTCTCTATGGCAGCGACTATGCTGTTTTCTTGGAGGATGGTGAAGACCACAGATATGCAGAGGGTATTCCTTTTAATAATGAGAAGCTGATGCTTGCGGGACATATCAGTCAGTATGTTCAGCCTTTTATTCAGAAGGGTAAGGAGAGCCTTGAACTTTTCCTTTGCGAGCTTGAAAAGAGCACCTATACCATCACCATGGAGAATGTGGGCAGATATAAAGAGCTTGCGGACTCCGGACAGGTTAGGAAAAAGTGCAGGACTCTTATTAGAGAGTGTCTTATCAGATTCTATTATGATAACGACTTTGAGAGGCAGCTTTCAGAGTATCTGGATGAGGTTAATCTCACCGAGCTTACAACCGCAGAGCGCGGTGCCATGTTTGAACTGATGGTTATGTCCGGTAATTATGACAAGGCATATCAGCTTTGCAAGAGATTTGGCATGTACAAGCTGGATCCCAGAATTGTCATGCGTATGTGTGGCAGACTCATGGACAAGGAGGGCTTTGAGGACAGTGAAGAGAATTCACTGATAGCTTTTTATGCCTTTAAGAATTCCAAGTATGATGAGCAGCTTTTGTCATATCTTGTAAGGAATTATAACGGAACTCTCAGAGAGATGAGAGACCTTTGGAAGGCAGCAGCTTCCTTTAGCATTGATTCTTATGACCTTGCAGGCAGGATGCTGACCCAGATGCTTTATACAGGTGCCCATATCGGAGATAAGACCTCTATTTTCAGAGGTTACGTTATGAGATCCGGCGGCGGGGATGACCTTGAGAGAGCATTCCTTGCACAGGAAGCCAACGATTATTTTGTTCACAGCATGGTTACGGACAACTATATTTTTGAGCGCATAGGCGTCCTTGCTGATCAGGGATGTGAACTTAACGATGTCTGCAAGATGGCATATCTTAAGAGATTTACTGAGCCTCACAGAGAGAATCTTAAGGAAAACAGTACAATCATCAAGAGATTTCTTTCTGACCTTCTTGAGAAGAAGATATATTTTGCGTTCTTTACGCACTATACCAATGAGCTTCCCAAGATGCAGATGTTCTGTGATAAGACCTTCATCGAATATCGAACAACAAGAGGTACCAAGTGCATAGTTCACTATGTGGGCGGCGCTGAGGATGATGACGAGTACCACACAGTAGAGATGCAGGAGGTTTATCCTGGCATCTATGAGGCAGCGTTTGTGCTCTTTTTCGGAGAACAGCTTCAGTACTATATCACTGAGGAGGGCAATGGTGGCCGAAGCGAGAAGCTTACGGAGTCAGGAATGCTCACCAAGAGTGATATCGTCCAGGAGGTTATCGCCGGCAGATATTCCATCATCAATGACATTATGATCGGTAAGACTCTGCAGGACTATGAGACAGTTAACAGACTGCTTTCCGAGTATTACAAAAAGAGATTTATGACTAATAAATTATTCAGGATGAAATAAGGATTTTGAGAGTTATGTCGTTACTGAGGGGGGTAAAAAATACAAGAAGATACGTGCTTGGATACGATCTGGGAGAGGATGTCTCGCAGATCAGTTTCCTTGCGTCGGACTCCGATCTTCCGGAGACCTTGTCCACGCTGGCAGGAGCCGAGCTTTACAATATACCTACGGTTTTGTGCAAGAGACGCGAAGTAAACCAGTGGTTTTACGGGAAAGAAGCTCTCTCCAGAATAGAGCATGAGGACGGAATAAGGGTCGATAATCTGATTCAGAAGGCAAGAGACGGCAAGAGAATAGAAGTAAACGGGACCGGCTATGATCCGGTATCTCTTCTTACACTTTTTGTGAAAAGAACCCTTTCTCTTTTGTCTATGGAAATGTCCATGACCATGGTTGATGCTATTGTTTTCACTACATCCACCATGGATGCCAGAATGATAGAGGTTTTATCAGAGGTAACGGGAGCTTTGTCACTGCCTGTTAAAAATATCTTTTATCAGAGCTATGAGGACAGTCTTTACAACTACATGCTTTATCAGCCCGATGACCTTCTGACTCATTCGGTTATTGCATATTACTACAATTTCGGCAGCCTTACTGTCTATGATATGAAGCTTAATCATAAGACCCAGCCTATCGTTGTCACCATCGATAAGGATAATTATGATGAGTTTGCTCTTTCAAGACCGGGATTTTCAGAGGATCCTGCTGAGCGTATTGAGGAGAAAAAGCATCTGGATGATAAGCTCTTAGAACTTTCTCAAAGACTTATGGAAGGCAGAATTGTAAGCTCGGTATTCCTTTTGGGAGATGGCTACAAGGATCAGTGGACGCAGAAGTCCCTTGAGTTTTTGTGCCGTGGTAAAAGAGTATTCCAGGGCAATAATCTTTTCAGTAAGGGTGCCAGCATAGCTGCCAGGGAGAAGGTTGGACAGAGCGATAGATTTTCAAAATACGTGCTTCTTGATGCAGATAAGCTTAAGGCCAATGTGGGACTTATGGTGAGAAAGCAGGGCAAGGAAGCATATCATGCCCTTCTTGATGCCGGTGAAAACTGGTATGACGTAAGCGGAAGCCTTGATCTTATTCTTGAGCAGGAGCCTTATATAGAGATCATGATTACGCCTCTTACCGGAGGAGAAAAGAGAATCCAGCGAATAGAGCTTACGGATATTCCATTAAGGCCCGCAAGAACCTCCAGGATCAGGATGAAGGTAAGTATGACATCAGCAGAGAGAATAGTTATTCATATAGAGGATATGGGCTTTGGCGAGCTTTATGAGAGCTCAGGTCTTAGCTGGACAGAGGAGGTGAAGGTATGAACGCACCACTTCTGTGCACGGGCAGATATGCAATAAGGCCCTTCTACTTAGAGAAAATAGGCAGAAGGATTTATTCCATTGAGGAGCTTTGCTACTGCATCGTTCAGAATGCATATATGATCGATACGGATTCCTTTGATATGGACCTGATCGATTGGATTGAAATGGAGCTTGGACTAAAAAAGCTCGCTGACGAGCTTAGAAAAATGGTGGTTCACAAGTGCTCCGCAGCTTCTTTTTTCGGAATGATAATCGACTATGTGGGTTACACCACCAAGGAAGACTATGACAAAACCATAGAGGTACTTCGTGGCAATGCTGACATGGATATATATGAAAAGCGCATGGCCAGAGCGGAATTCCTTATGAAGCAGGGACATGTGAGTCAGGCCTTTGATGAGTATGAGACCATACTCAAAAATACGCCTGACATGGATGTTAATGTCAAAGCCAAAATAGAACACAATGAAGGTGTTCTGTATGCTCATCTTTTTATGTACGACAGAGCTGGGGAGCTCTTTTTGAAGGCATACGAGGATGGCGGAGATGAAGAGTCTTACATGTGCTATCTTGCCAGCAAGCGCATGACCATGAGCGAGAGAGAATACATCACCTTTGTCGGGGAGAACAAGGATGCAAGAAATTTATCTCTAAGGCTTGAGCAGCGCATGGATGAGGCCAATGATCTTTACGATTCAAGCAGTGCCAATATTAAGCTCAGAAGTCTTGAACTGTACAGGACAGGAGCTAAGATGACTGAGTATTACGAAGAGGTAGAACGCCTGACGCAGGATATGAAGGCAGAGTATCGCGATCTGGTGAAGTAATTTATATCCCGTTTTTGCAGCGGGGAAGTTAACTTTTGGGGAAGATTTTTAATGGGGTTCTTGGATTTATTTAGGAAAAAAGACACATATCGCGCCGAGAGACAGGAACAGCACGCACTGGAGAACTGGAACGACATTGTCTATACCAGGAAAAATATAGACATGGACGATCAGGCTCAGAGGCGTGAGTATGTGGAGAACTGTCTCAATCAGATGGCTGAAGCCAGCCGTGATCTTGACTCTCTTCAGTTTGAGTACAGGGCGGTGACATCCCACCTTCGTGATATGGAGGAGATTGATGCACTTCCGCCGGAGCAGAGAGCAGAGATCAACAGAATCGCAGACAGGATTCTTGAGAGCGAGGAAAAACAGAAGAATTTCAATAAGCGCAGAACCCGAATGACTGACCGGGAATTCGAGAGAATGGAGAGGCTTCAGGGAGATGTACTAAGGGGAGCCAATGCTCTTAAGGAAGCGGAGGAGTATCGTAAAAAGATAAAGAACGATCTTCGAAGACTTGACGGTGAGCGCAAGGCTAACGAATTCAGAAAAGCCGAGATTGAGATGGCCACAGAGTACTGGCACAAGATTATCATTATAGGTTCCTGCGTTATTATTGCTCTTACCATTATTCTTGCGATTTTGTCAGTGGTATTTAAACTTGATGTTTCCTATGCCTACATGCTTCTTATAGTGATAGGTGCCCTTGTTTTCCTTATGTACAATCAAAAGCGTGTGGAATACAGGCGTGAAAAGAAGGTTGTTCTAAATACCATTGCAAGACTTATTCAGATTCAGAACACTGTTAAGATAAGATATGTAAATAATAAGAATCTCATCGATTACGAGTGCCTTAAGTACGGCGTTGAGAACTCCAAGGAGCTCTATCAGCTTTACAACAAGTTTATGCTTGAAAAAGAGGAGAGAGCAAGATATGCAGAGGCTGCCAAGTACCTTGACAGTCATCAGAAGAACCTTATCTACACTCTCAGGAAGTACAGAATTAAGGATCCTGAGATATGGATTCATCAGGCAGCAGCCCTGATCGACCACAACGAAGAGGTTGAGATAAGACATTCCCTTGTGGGACAGAGACAGCAGCTTCGTAAGCAGATGGATTATAACCGTGACGTTGTCGCAGGAAATGCTAAAAATGAGATTCAGGATCTGGTAAAACAGTATCCTGTTTACAGAGCTGAGATACTTGATATGGTTGATCAGTTTGAAAAGAAATATCCCGGAGCGTAAAGCAGCCCGCAAGTAAAAAGATAATGAAGATATTTAAAGCCGGTAATCACAATTTGTGACTACCGGCTTTTCTTATGCCATGCTGTCTTGATAGTGTTTCGCAGCAAAATTTCATCTTATGCTCATATTAAACTGTAATTTTTGAATCTCTGTAGATGATCTTCGGTCTTACGTAAGTGAGCTCATAAGGTGCATCCGGGGTAGCGATGCGATAGAGACATTGCTGCGCAAGGCGCTTGCCCAAAAGATCTATGCGGGCATCTGCTGTTGTGATAAGACCCTCTACATTGGCGAATTCTTCACTGGCATCGAAGCCTGTAACGATTATTCCATTTGGAATGCGCTCAGGGTGCTCAGTGAGATAGAAGTGTACAAAGTGTGCTATGAAATCACTGGCGCAAACAAAAGCATCCGGGAGCTCAGGGAGACTGTCCAGGTAATCATACAAAGTCTGCTTGTATGAGAAAATACCGATTCTGTCAGTCATAACAAATTCTTTTTTTATCTCAATATTGTTATCAAGAAGACACTGACCAAAACCCTTAAATCTGTCTGCGTTAGTCCATGCGTAATGTATGTCGCCGATGAAACCGATTGTCTTGGCACCACTTTTAATAACGGATTCCGTGATGTTATATGTGGTGTGAAAACCTTCGATAAGAATAAGGTCTCCCGGTATGTCAGCAGAAGTGAGATCCGGAATAGTATCAAGGAAAACCTTGGGAATTGCGATATCGGTTATTCTTCTTACAATCTCAGCATCATAGACATTCATTACAATTGCCAGATCGCAGGATCCGTTCCGAAGTCCCACCGGAAGATTGAACCCATCTGAAAAAATGGGATCTATACTTGTATAGATCAGATTGGAATTATTTCTGGCAAATTCTTCTGCCATGTTGTGAATGATGCTGGTCCAATATGTGGAAGATTCTGGTCTTGATACCACAAGAGCAATATTCTTGGGTTCAGGAGGAGCAGAATTCTCGGGAATACCCTTTAAGTAGCCAAGCTGCTCGGCCTTTTTCAGAACGGCCGTCTTAAGAGCTTCGGATACACCTTCATGGTTGTTAAACACCTTCCATACAGTAACTCTGGAAATTCCGAGTTCATCTGCAATGGTTTGCATTGTTACTTTACGCATAAAAATACCTTTCAAATGTTTCTTTTATATAAAGTACCACGATGTTAATAAAATGTAAACAATAAAACAAAATGTAAAGAGCCAAGGAAAAATCAGTTTTATGGATAATTTTGGAACAGGATATCGCAAAAACGCGATAAAATGCACGTTTTTAGGGTGGAACTTCATGTGAAAATGAATAACCGGTTATTGACATTGAATTAGTGAAAATACTACAATTATGTATATAAATGATAATTGATGTTAACAAAATGATAAATCCAGTGATTTTGTTTCAGAGGTGATAAATGGCAAATGAAATTATTAGAAATTCGTTACACTCAGCACTTGATTATATAATTCCGGCTCCTGCGGAAGCATCGGCAAAAAGCGGTATTTTCAGGTTCTGTTTTGACACAAAGATCATCATTTCAGATAAGGCATCTGCCACCGACTATGATGCTGCAAAACTTCTTAAGGAGACTATCTTTGATAAGACAGGAATCCCGGTGGAGATTCAAAAGGGTGAAAAGAAAACCGGATGCATTTATATGGAAAGATGTGAGGGGCTATCTGATGAAGAGTATGAGCTAACAGTTTCAGAGGATGAGATTGTGGCAAGGGCCTGCGGAGACAGAGGAATGCTCTATGCCATTCAGACCCTTAGGCAGCTCATAAATCTAAGCGGCTATATGATTAAAGCCTGCCATATAAAGGATAGGCCTAAGATCCAAAACAGAGGATTTTACCATGATGCCTCAAGAGGCCGTATCCGTAAGCTTTCTTCCTATAAGAAGCTTGCCGATATTTGCAGCTATTTTAAGCTGAATCAGCTTCAGCTCTACGTTGAGCATTCGTTTTTATTCAGTAATTTTACTGAGGTTTGCAGGGACGATACTCCTCTTACAGCAGAGGATATCTTAGAGCTTGATGACTACTGTGCAAAGCTTCATATAGAGCTTATTCCGTCCATATCAACCTTTGGACATCTCTATAAGGTCCTTAGGACCAAGAGCTTTCAGCATCTTTGCGAGCTTGATGATCCCAGAAAAGAGAAGTTTTCTCTGGAAGACAGGATGCAGCATCACACCCTTAATGTCACCGACGACAGATCCTTTGAGTTTGTAAAAAGAGAGTTGGATGAATTCCTTCCTCTTTTCAGAACAGATTATGTGAATATCTGCGCTGACGAGACCTTTGACCTTGGAAAAGGAAAGAGCAAAAAGCTGGCGGAAGAGATCGGCACGGGGCAGATGTATGTGGACTTTGTAAACAGGATTATGAAATACTGCATCGAAAAGGGAAAAAAGCCTATGTTCTGGGGCGACATCATTGTGGGCTCCCCAGAGAAGGCATCCCAGCTTCCAAAGGAAGCTATCTGTCTAAACTGGGGCTACAGCGAGGAGGAGAAAGAAGACAATACAAGAATCCTTCATGATGTGCCGGTCAGACAGTATCTGTGTCCCGGAGTTCAAGGTTGGAATCATTTTATAAATCGCCTTGATGCAGCATATAAGAATATATCTCTCATGTGCGGCTATGCTTTCAAATACGATGCGGAGGGTGTTTTAAATACCGACTGGGGCGACTTTGGACACCTGCAGGATCCTGCTTTTTCAATACCGGGACTTATCTACGGAGCAGCTTTTTCCTGGTCCGGTATTGTACCTGAGGCTGTGATCAACAGTAAAATCTCAAGGCTTTACTACGGCGATGATACTGAGCAGCTCCTTGGTATTTTCAGGGACCTTGGAATGCTTGAGGATAACAACTGGTGGCAGTTTGTTGTTTTCATCGAGCATTTAGATGGCAAATCAAAGCCGGATGAGCTTAAAGGTTTTTATGAGAGTCTGAACATCGTAAAATCTGAGATAAATGCAGGACTTATTGATAAAAAGCTGGATGAGCTTAGGGCTATCGCTAAGAATTTTGGCGAAGAAGGCATCTACCTGACGTCCAGACTGATACTTTTTGCAGAGGGACAAAAGCTTACGAGCAGAGCACTTTTCCTGCTTGGACAAAAGCTTTTTTCAGAAGCAAAGGATATTCAGGGTAAATGCGATGACATGGCAACAGCCCTTGAGAGCTGGCTTTATCAATATAAGAAAATATGGCGCGTTGACAGCAGAGAGAGCGAGCTTTTCAGAGTGAGCGATGTCCTTTGCAAATGCGCTGATGCACTGAGGGAGTGCAAATAAATCTTTAAGAAAAGTGGAGGGAATTATGAGCAAGGCAATTGGCAAAGAACTTAAGAATATCCCGTGGCAGGAGTGCCCGGAGGGGGAGACCAAACCGGTATGGAGATATAGCGAGAATCCCATTATTGAGAGATACGCTATTCCCACATCCAACAGTGTGTTTAACAGCGCTGCAGTTCCCTTTGAGGGGGGATTTGCAGGTGTTTTCAGATGTGATTCCATGGCAGTCAGCATGGATCTGTTTGCAGGCTTTAGTAAGGATGGAATTCACTGGGATATCAATCCCGAGCCTGTTAAGTTTGAGTGTGAGGATGGAGAGATCGCCAAAAGAGAGTACAGATATGATCCCAGAGTTGTTTTCATTGAGGACAGATATTATCTGACCTGGTGCAACGGCTACCACGGACCTACGATTGGAATTGCTTATACCTACGACTTTAAGAAATTCGTTCAGCTTGAAAACGCATTCCTTCCTTACAATAGAAATGGAGTACTTTTTCCAAGAAAAATTAACGGCAAGTACGCTATGCTTTCAAGACCCAGCGACACCGGTCACACTCCCTTCGGAGATATTTTCTACAGCCAGAGTCCTGATCTTGAGTACTGGGGACACCACAGATATGTAATGGGCACCTACAAGGGCGATGAGTCTGCATGGCAGTCAACGAAGATTGGTCCCGGACCCTGCCCCATCGAAACAGATGAGGGATGGCTTCTTATATACCACGGCGTTATCAACACCTGTAACGGCTTTGTTTACAGAATGGGATGTGCGATCCTTGATATTGACGAACCCTGGAAGGTTAAGTACAGATCCAAATTCTACATTCTTTCACCCAGAGAGACCTACGAGCTTTGCGGTGATGTACCCAATGTAGTATTTCCCTGCGCTGCGCTTTGCGATGCACCCACTGGCAGAATAGCTATCTACTACGGATGTGCAGACACAGTGACAGGCCTTGCATTTACAACTGTTGACAGACTTATTGATTGGGCTAAGACCAACAATCTAGAGGTATGAGATTATGAGCTTTGAAAGAGATATCACCAGAGAAAACGAAATAAAGGAACGTATAAACAGGCTTTCTGAGGTACTTGCAGCAAGACTTAAGGAAAAAGGCGCCTCCGACAAGCTTGTAAGTACTTTTAAAAAGTGCTTTGTGAACACTGCTGATACCACAATGCAGTGTACAAAGGATGGCAAAGTTTTCCTTATAACAGGTGACATTGAAGCTATGTGGCTTCGCGACAGCAGTGCTCAGGTATGCCACTATCTGCCCTTTGCTGGAACAGATAAAACAGGCGCAATCGGTGAGCTCGTTAAAGGTGTCATAAGAAAACAGTTTGAGCAGATCTGTATCGATCCTTACGCTAATGCTTTTAATAAAGAAGCAAACGGCAGATGCTGGGCAAAGGACAGGACAGAGGACAATCCCTGGGACTGGGAGAGAAAATACGAGCTGGATTCTATCTGCTATCCTATCAGGCTTCTTTATATGTATGTGGATGCGACAGGTGATGAGTCTGTACTTGATGAGGAAGTAAGACGAGGAATCGGTAAAATCCTTGATACCATGGAGACAGAGCAGGATCATACCGATAAATCCGCATACTATTTTGAGAGAGATAACTGTCCTGAATCAGACACCCTTCCCTTTGAAGGAAAGGGTAATCCCGTAGCTGCTACCGGTATGATCTGGTCAGGCTTCAGGCCCAGTGATGATGCCTGCAAATATGGCTATCTTATTCCTGCTAATCTCTTTGCTGTTGAGGTTCTCGGATACCTTGAAAAGCTCTCTGAGAGAATAGGAGACGGAGAGATCGGAAAAAGAGCAAAGACTATAAGAGAAAAGGTAGAAGAGGGTATAGCAAAGTATGGCATGATGAAGGATGCTGAGGGCTACACAATCTATGCCTACGAGACAGATGGTCTTGGCAATGTGAATTTTATGGATGATGCCAATGTACCAAGCCTTATGTCGATTCCCTTCCTTACATCAATATCCGGAAATGATGCTATTTATAAGGCAACAAGAAAAGCTGTCCTTAGCAGCATGAATCCTTATTATTATGAAGGAACTGCCGCAAAGGGAATCGGCTCACCTCACACGCCAAAGGATTATATCTGGCATATCGCTTTGTCCATGCAGGGACTTACCAGCGATGATAAAGAGGAGAGAGCAGAGCTTATCGAGAAACTAATTAGTACCGATGTAGGCACAGGCTATATGCATGAGGGCTTCCATAAGGATGATCCCGCAAAATTCACTAGAGAGTGGTTTGCATGGTCCAACTCTCTTTTCTCACTTTTTGTAATCGATGCCTACGATTTGTACTGATAAGCTTAATTCCTGCTTTTGGTTATGGTGATTGTGAAGCATAAAAATAATCTTAGCGTATTGCACAAAATTTATTGTCTGATAAGCTGCAATTTTTTTATTATGGATTATTGCTTACATAGACCTTGTAATGTTACTATAAGTCTTGTTTCAAAAGATTGCTTATAGTAGCAGGTAGGAATATGAAAAATTACTTTTTAAGTGAAAGTGACAAGATTGGGGAAGAGTGCGGCGTCTTCGGAATGTATGATTTCGGTGGCGGTGATGTCGCACAATCAATTTATTACGGGTTATTGTCCCTTCAGCACAGAGGGCAGGAGAGCTGCGGTATAGCCGTCAGCGAGACAATGGGACCCAAAGGAAAAGTAACGAGTCATAAGGACATGGGACTGGTTAATGAAGCGTTTAATCACGACATTCTTTCGGGAATGCACGGTGATATAGGTGTAGGACACGTCAGATATTCGACGGCAGGTTCAAGCACCAGAGAGAACGCTCAGCCCCTTGTCCTTAATTACGTTAAGGGGACTTTAGCAATGGCCCATAACGGTAATCTGGTTAATGCTCCGGAGCTTCGAGAAGAACTTGCTTACACAGGTGCTATTTTCCAGACCACCATCGATTCAGAGGTTATTGCTTACCACATCGCCAGGGAGAGACTTAATACAGCAAGTGTTGAAGGTGCTGTGGCTAATGCCATGAATAAGATAAAAGGTGCTTATTCACTGGTTATCATGTCTCCCAGGAAGCTGATCGGAGCAAGAGATCCCAACGGCTTCAGACCCCTTGTGATAGGAAAAAGAGATAACTGCTATATCCTGGCATCAGAGACCTGCGCTCTTGATACCATCGGAGCAGAGTATATCAGAGATGTTGAGCCCGGAGAGATTGTTACCATTTCGCCCCAGAAGGGCATTGAGTCCAACAGACAGATGGTTGGCAGCGTAAAATGCGGTCATTGCATTTTTGAATATATTTACTTTGCAAGACCGGACAGCATTCTTGACGGCGTAAGCGTATATGAATCCAGAATTAAAGCAGGTCGTTTCCTTGCTCAGGATTCACCGGTGGAAGCGGATGTTGTTGTGGGTGTTCCTGAATCCGGTAACTGCGCAGCCCTTGGCTATTCCATGGAATCGGGAATTCCTTATGGACAGGCCTTTGTTAAAAACCAGTACATCGGAAGAACCTTCATTAAGCCCGGACAAAAGAGCCGTGAGAGCAGCGTACAGGTTAAACTAAATGCTCTAAAGCATGTGGTTGATGGCAAGAGAGTTATCATGATCGATGATTCAATCGTCCGCGGAACCACATCAGACAGAATCGTTAGAATGCTTAGAGATGCAGGAGCTACAGAGGTTCACATGAGAGTCAGCTCACCGCCATTCTTATGGCCCTGCTATTTTGGAACAGATGTCCCTGCAAGAGAGCAGCTTATAGCATATAATAGAAGCATCGATGAGATATGCGAGATAATCGGTGCTGATTCACTGGGATATCTTAGAGAAGAGAGACTTGAGGAACTCGTTGGACATAAGTTTGATATCTGTAAGGGATGCTTTACGGGAGAATATCCTGTAGCACCTCCGGAAGAAGATATCAGGGGCGAATTTGAGCGATAGATGGATGAGAGTTTACTCAAAAAAATTGCTGGCAATTTTTTTTGAGTGAATTCGAAGACATAACGTACATGAGGAAGTAGCACGATTAGTGCGGATTCCGAATGTACGTAGCGTGACGGGAGCTAAGCGAAGTCACGCGTTATAGCGTAGTATATGTTAATTAAAAGGAGGACCATATGAGTACAGATCGTTATACCAGCCCGCTTTCAGAGCGCTATTCAAGTAAGGAGATGCAGTACATCTTTTCACAGGATATGAAGTTCAAAACCTGGAGAAAGCTTTGGATTGCCCTGGCAGAGATTGAGAAGGAGCTTGGCCTTAATATTACACAGGAGCAGATCGATGAACTTAAATCTCACCAGGATGACATCAACTATGATGTCGCAAGAGCCAGAGAAAAGGAAGTTCGCCATGATGTTATGAGCCATGTGTATGCTTACGGACAGCAGTGCCCCAAGGCAGCAGGTATCATTCACCTTGGTGCTACAAGCTGCTATGTTGGTGATAACACAGATATCATCATCATGACTGAGGCTCTTAAACTCGTTAGAAGAAAGCTTCTTAACGTTATCAGCTGTCTTGCAAAGTTTGCCGATGAGTATAAGGATCTTCCTACTCTTGGATTTACACACTTTCAGCCTGCTCAGCCTACCACAGTAGGTAAAAGAGCATCCCTGTGGCTTCAGGATTTCACAATCGATCTTGAGGACCTTGATTATGTTCTTGATAACATGAAGCTTCTTGGATCAAAGGGAACAACAGGAACACAGGCTTCCTTCCTTGAACTTTTTGACGGAGATCTTACCAAGGTTGATAAGCTTGATCCCATGCTTGCTGAGAAGATGGGCTTCAAGGGCTGCATGGCAGTTTCAGGCCAGACCTACAGCCGTAAGATCGATATGAAGGTTGTTAACGTACTTGCAGGAATCGCATCATCTGCTACAAAGATGGCTCAGGATATCAGACTTCTTCAGCATCTTAAAGAGGTTGAGGAGCCTCATGAAGCAAAGCAGATCGGTTCATCCGCAATGGCATACAAGAGAAATCCCATGAGAAGTGAGAGAATCTGCTCACTTTCCAGATATGTTATCGTAGACACACTTAACCCTGCGATCACAGAGATTTCACAGTGGTTTGAGAGAACACTTGATGACTCAGCTAATAAGAGACTTTCAATAGCTGAGGGCTTCCTTGCAATCGATGGTATCCTTGATCTTTGCATGAACGTTACAGACGGTCTTGTGGTATATCCCAAGGTTATCGAGAAGCGTCTTATGTCAGAGCTTCCCTTCATGGCTACTGAGAACATCATGATGGATGCTGTTAAACTTGGCGGCAACCGCCAGGAGCTTCACGAGAAGATCAGAGAGCTCTCCATGATAGCCGGCGACCACGTTAAAAAGGATGGCCTCGACAACGACCTTCTTGATATGATCGTAAAGGATCCTGCTTTCCACATGACAGAGGATAAGATTAAGGAGTGCATGGATCCAAAGAAGTACACAGGCTGCAGTGCACACCAGGTAGAGCGTTTCCTTGCAGAGGTTGTTAATCCCATTCTCGATGCCAACAAGGCAGATCTTGGGCTCACAGCTGAGATTAACGTTTAATATCTGAACCCATTTTTTACAGGTAAAAAATAGGACATCGCAATAACAAAAAAAGAGCATCAAAAGTAAAATATCGCTACTTCATTTTCTGTATGTTATGTTGCATAATATTTAATATGCACTAACAACCAAGTACAGAAAATGAGGTAGTTTTTATATGGGAAAGACATGGGATATTAAGAAATTTGCGGAAACTGCACGAGCTGCAGCAGCAGAAGGTATTGTTCTTCTGAAAAACGACAGAGGTGCACTTCCGATTGAGAAAAATGCTAAGGTAGCAGTTTTTGGAAGAAGCCAGATGAACTATTACAAGAGCGGAACAGGTTCAGGCGGTATGGTCAATGTAGACTATGTTGTTGGAATCTATGAAGCCCTTGAAGAATCTAAGAAATTCAAGCTCAACAAGAAAGTGAGAAAGGCCTACGAGGAATTCGTTAAGGAACATCCCTTTGATACAGGTGTGGGCTGGGCAGCAGAGCCTTGGTTCCAGGAGGAGATGCCTCTCACAGACAAGCTGGTAGCAGAAGCTGCAAAGGAGTCCGAGGTTGCTATTTTCATCATAGGCAGAACAGCAGGTGAGGATCAGGACAGCAAAAATGAGCCCGGAAGTATCCTCCTTACAGATACCGAGAGAGATGCTATTGCTAAGATCTCTAAGAAGTTCCAACGCACAGTAGTGCTGCTTAATGTTGGTAATATCATTGATATGAGATGGGTTAAGGAGCTTGACCCTGCAGCTGTACTCTATGTATGGCAGGGCGGTCAGGAAGGCGGTAACGCTGTTCTTGACGTTCTTACAGGCGATGTTAATCCTTCAGGTCATCTTGCAGACACCATCGCTGAGCGCATCGAGGACTATCCTTCAACCGAGAACTTCGGCTCCGAGAAGGAGAATTTTCAGAGCGAGGACATCTACGTAGGATATCGCTATTTTGAGACCTTTGCTAAGGATAAGGTTCTTTATCCCTTCGGATTTGGCCTTTCATATACAGAGTTTTCTATAGAGAAGAAGTCCTTTAAATATGATAAGGATGCTGTGAAGGTGGCTCTTACAGTTACTAACACAGGTAAGGTAGCAGGTAAGCAGGCGGTTCAGGTTTACATGCAGGCTCCTCAGGGCAAGCTTGGCAAGGCTGCAAGAGTACTAGTGGGCTTTACCAAGACTGATCTTCTTCCCGCAGGCGCATCACAGACTGTGGAGATCAACGTTCCTGACTACTGGATGTCATCCTATGATGATTCAGGCAAAACAAAGCATAAGTCCTGCTATGTAATGGAAGAGGGTACTTATACCATTTACGGAGGCTTTGATGTAAGAAGCGCCGAGGCTGTAGGAGAGTTTGAGATTAAGAAGCTCAAGGTTACAGCTAAGTGTGAGGAAGCATACGCTCCTGTTCAGAACTTTAAGCGCCTTGTTCCCGAAGAAGCCTGCGGACTTTTTGCAAAGGGCTATGAGGATGTTCCCACAAGAACCTCAGATCCCAATAAGAAGAGAAAAGATGCCCTTAAAGAGGCTAAAGCATACACAGGTGACAAGGGCTATAAGCTTAAGGATGTGGCTGACGGTAAGGTTTCCATGGAGGATTTCCTTGCACAGCTTTCAGATGATGACCTTTGCGCTATGATGCGCGGTGAGGGTATGTGCTCTCCAAAGGTTACCCCCGGTATTGCAGGAGCATACGGCGGCGTAACAGAGAACCTTAAGGGCTTTGGCATTCCTGTAGGCGGCTGCTCCGATGGCCCCAGCGGTATCAGAATGGACTGCGGAACACATGCTTTCTCACTTCCTAACGGAACCTGCCTGGCTTGTACTTTTAATGAAGATATAAACGAAGAGCTTTTCAGATGGGAAGGCCTTGATCTTAGAAGAAACAGAATCGATGCTCTTCTTGGACCCGGAATGAACATCCACAGAAGTCCTCTTGGCGGAAGAAACTTCGAGTACTTCTCAGAGGATCCTGTTCTTACAGGAAAAATGGTTGTTGCTCAGCTTAAAGGTATGCACAAATATGATGTTACCGGCGTTATCAAGCACTTCTGCGGCAACACTCAGGAGCTTAAGCGTCATTTTGTAGACTCTGTAATCTCTGAGCGTGCCCTTCGTGAGATTTATCTTAAGGGCTTTGAGATGGCAGTAAGAGAGGGTGATGCCCGCGCTGTAATGAGCACTTATGGCCCTGTAAATGGTATCTATACCTCCAGCAGCTATGACCTTCTTACCACAATCCTTCGCGGTGAGTGGGGATTTGACGGTATTGTAATGACTGACTGGTGGGCAATGGGTAACGACGAAGCAGGCCAGAAGGGCAGTTATAAGAATCTTGCTGCACAGGTAAGAGCTCAGAATGACCTTAACATGGTTAACAGCGATGCCGGTGCCAACAGTAATGAGGATAACCTTAACGGTGCCCTCAAGCTTGGAACAGTAACAAGATATGAGCTTGTAAGATGTGCTGCAAACATCTGCAATTTCCTTCTTAAGGCTCCCGTTTGGAAGCATAGCCTCGGTATTGAGTCCGCTCTTGATAAGGAGCTTGCAAAGGCTGTAGAAGCAGGTGATGATGCTATGCTCAAGAGTATGGTTCCTGTTCTTATGGATAAGGAAGAGATGGTTCTTGATCCTAAGCACTTAAAGGCAGAAAAGGGCGAAACAAAGGCATTTGCCATCACTACTGCCAGAAGAGGTGCCATCACTGTAGAGCTTGTGATGAGAGCAAAGGATCAGCCTGCAATGGCACAGCTTCCGCTTTCAATATTTATGGACAGAAATCTCATCCGTACCGTCACACTTACAGGTATGGACACTGAATGGCAGACAGTAGAGGTTGAGCTTCCTCCGTCATTTATGGTTAACTATTATCTGAAGTTCTACTTTGGACAGGCAGGACTTGAGTTTAAATCCATTAAGCTTAAGCTTACAAAAGACCTTGAGGATATGTTCAAGGGTGGCCTTGAAGCCTTAATGAAAAAAGATGAAGAATAATTGGAGCCGTTAATGAGTGGTATTACAAACAAGCTTAAAAAGATAGCAAAAATGGATAAGAAGACCATTGTAAAGAAGCTTCTTTCCTTTGATGATGTGTATGTGACAGGTTATAGAAAATACAGCGATGATACCTTTCTTGGAATCACAGGGCATGGTGAATTTGATGCGGTGCCCACAAGCAAAAGATACTGGTATGCTGATCCTGTAATCTACACTAGAGATAGCAGTTCCTATCTTTTTATGGAAGCCTTTGATAAGAAAAAAGTAATTGGAAGGATTGCGGTGTGTGAGCTTACGGTGGCAGGTGCGACCAAACCCAAAGTTATCATTCGTGAACCCTTCCACATGTCCTTCCCTATGGTCTTTGACTTTAGGGGAGAGACCTATATGATACCTGAGACCAGCGCAGATGATTCCATACGCTTATACAAGGCGGTTGTATTCCCTGATAAATGGGAGACCGTAAAAGTATTCAAGCTTGGAAGAAAATTCGTTGATACAGCCATTATAAGTAAAACCGCTGACAGTATCAGGATACTTACCTGTGAGGTCAGCCCTTATAAAGAGTATGAATGCAGATTCCAGAAATTTGAGATTAGATTCGATGAGGAGAAGGGCTTTAGTATCGAAGAGGATGTAAAGTTCAACAGCGCTCAGGAGTATGATCTTAAATCCAGAAATGGCGGAAATATCCTTACCTACGAGGGCAAAAGATATGTAGCTGCTCAGGAGAGTAAACAGACTTCCTATGGAATAGCCATGGATTTTTATCCCTACAGTGAAGAGCGCATCCTTCTTGCAGATAAAGCCAAGTGGCGCATTCCTGCAGATGATATAGTAGTAAAGGGAGCTCCTAAGGGGGATGGAGTTCATTCCTATTGCCACAATGATGCTTATGAAGTAATTGACCTTAAGTACATGGAATGGAATCCTCTTAAATATGTGAAAAGAGTGTTGAGGAGACATTGACATGAGCATTTTGGACTCACTGACAGAAAATCAGCGAAAGTCATTAGAAGAAGCCATGGGGATAATGAATCAGGTCTATGGAGATGAAATAGAAATAGATCCTGAGATTTATGCTAATGAGCATTATGGTAATCCATTCAGGGTATCAGAGCCTTTCTCAATTACATGGGAGGATGATAAGCCTGCGGGACTATCTGCTTTTATCGGTATGAAGCTCATATATGATAAAAGAGTTATGAATGTAGCACAGGCAGTTGACGGAGCCGTTGCGCCGCATGCAAGGGGGAAGGGCCATTATTCCAAGGCTTTCAAAGCATTTGAAGAAGGTAATAAGGAGTGCGATTTTATCATCGGACTTCCCAATAAGAATTCATATCCAAGGCTCTTGCATTACGGATACAATAAAGTAGTCTGGCTATGTCACTACGTTTATCCCACAGCACCCTGGGGATTCGTATTTGGTGAGGGTAAGATCACTAAGATACTGGATAAAGGTTTTAGGGGCTTTTGCTCATTAAAAAATCTTAAGCCGGGAGATAATGAAGAACTGGAGCTTTTCCCTGTAATAAGCTACAGTGAGCTGGATAAGGATAACATCAAAAAGGAGCTCAAAAAGTTCATGGTGCCCATATCCGATGCTGAGATTTCAAGGTTATGGGCAGAGTCCATGTGCCATTTCATGCATACTTCTGACATATACAGGTGGAAGTTCTCATATAATCCCGATACCAGATTTTTCTGGTCGGTACTTAGAACCAGGACCGGTAGTCTTATGGGCTATGCGCTTTGCCACCTTAGGAAAAAAGCAAAGGGATACATGGTGATAATAGATGATTATCATACAGAAGCCCGTGATAATGATGAAAAACTCAGAATCTGCAGACTTCTTTTCTCAAAATTCATAGATCTTGGCGGACTTATGGAAGTGCCCTTTGTCAATGATGAGACAGAAGATGGATACATCCTTAAAAAGCTTCATTTTAGGAATGCGACGAATATGCCCTTTGGGCTTCGCGGTGGCCCGCTGATAGTATCAGCCAATTGCCGCTATCGCAAACAAATGGAAGGTTGTGAATTTAGGAATATCGACAGCGATGTGCTGTAATGAAAAGATGTAATATAAAAGCCGCCCGGTGGTAGTAAACCGGACGGCTTATTAAAATGGAAAGTTAACCTTTAACAGCTCCCTCGATCATACCTTCCATGATCTGCTTCTGAGCGATAAGGAAGAGGACGATCATAGGCAGGATTGCAAGAAGTGCAGCTGCCAGAATCAGGTTCCACTGCTTAACGTAGGAACCTACGAAAGCCTGAACTGCAACGGGAAGTGTTTTAACCGGACCGTTCTGACCAAGCATCATTGAAGGCAGAAGATAATCGTTCCAGATCCACATTCCGTTAAGGATTGTTACTGTTGTAATAACAGGTGTAAGAAGAGGGAAGATAACCTTGAAAAATACCTGTTCAGGTGAGCATCCGTCAATTGATGCTGCTTCCTCAAGATCAAAAGGAATTCCCTTAATAAATCCTACGAGAATGAATACTGTCATGGCACCACCGAATCCCAGGTAAGCAAATACGATACCGGGAACGGACTTAAGCATCGGAATACCGATGAACTTTCCTACATCTCTGAAGGTAGAGATAAGAGGAAGCATAACTACCTGGAAAGGAATGATCATGGATGCGATGAATGTGAAGTAGATCACATTTGACCATACAGTCTTGTTACGGCAGATAACCCATGCTGCCATGGCTCCGAACAAAGCAAGAAGTCCAAGAGACAGAACAGTAATAAGTGCTGAATAACCAAAGGTCTGCCAGAATGTAAAGCTTGAGTTGTTAATAACTTCATCAAGGTTTCTAATAAGCTTGCTGAAGGATGCGCCGTTAAATCCGATAGGATTTGAAGTGATCTCATTAGCATCCTTGAAGGAGTTGATTACAACAAGGAAGAAAGGGAACAGCACATAAGCTGCAATTATAATAGCAATGATGAAGCGGATTATTACGCTGGATGTTTTTTCCTTGGTATGCATTATAATTCAACCTCCTTCTTGTTAGATATGCGAACCTGTAAAATGGATACGCAGGCCAAAATGATGAAGAACAATACGGCCTTTGCCTGACCAAGTGCGTAATTGTTCTTAATAACTGCTGTGTTATAGATATTAAGAGCAAGCATCTCGGTACCATTTGTGAGGTAATTTCCAAAAATATCAACGGATCCCTTACCATTTGTAAGTGCAAGGTTTACATCGAACTGCTTGAATGCACTTGTAAGTGTAAGGAATGTACAAATTGTAATTGTAGGAGCGATCATAGGAATCTTTATCTCGAAAAGAGTCTGCATGGGACCTGCTCCGTCAATAGCTGAAGCTTCAAGTACATCGCCGGGAATAGTATTAAGACCTGTGATGTAGATGAGCATTATGTATCCGGCGTACTGCCAGATATAAACTATGATAACTGCAAGGAAAGCTGTTCCTGTGTCAGCGATCATCGAATACTGAGTGTTAAATACCTTAGTAACAACGTTACTGAAAATGAACTGCCATATGTAACCAAGTACGATACCACCGATAAGGTTAGGCAGGAAGTAAGCTGCTCTGAAGAATCCAAGACCCTTGATCTTTGATGTGCAAAGAAGAGCCAGAAGGAATGCTACCAGGTTAACCATTATCATGTTACATACAACGAACAAGAATGTCAGGAATATAGACCAAAGGAAGCTTGGCTGTGTAAACATACTTGTGTAATTGGTAAGTCCAACAGTATTTCTTACTCTGATTCCGTCCCAATCAGTAAAGGAATAACCAATACCAAGGAAGAGGGGAATGATAACTGTTACCAAAAAGGCAAACAGCAGCGGGAATAAGAAAAGAATGTTAATAATTGTACGGTGATGCTTAAGTGTGGGGAAGAAGTATAATCCTAAAACTATGCCTACTATACCCAGGATAAGTGTAGTGCCACGGAAAGAAGCTTCCGATTTAGTGAAATCCAGAGCGAGAGACCATATAAGTAGTCCTAGCCCTGCGATCAGGCAAAGTATGGAAAGAGCTCCTTTAGTCGAAGATGGTGTTTTCATGCAAGAATCTCCTTTATGGCCTAAAGCCTGTCAATAGATTTAAAGTTCTCTGCTAAGTAAATAATTTGATAAGTAAAATATGTTGAAAATCAGTTAGTATTACGAGATAAATCGGGCAGAGCATTTGCTCTGCCCGGTATTTATAAAAGTGACTATAAATTATTCAGCGTAGTAACCCTTGATTACAGATGAAATCTTCTCAACGAACTCATCAGCGTCAGCGATTGATCCCTTTGCATAATCTGCAAATACCTGACATGTCTCGTTCTGAAGACCGTCCTTCTTAAGCATTGTGTGCCATCCGCTGTAGTTGCCTGCATCGATGTAGCTCTTCATGCTCTTATAGAAAGGATTTGTTGCTTCATACTGGCAATCATCGAAAGGAGATACAAGACCAGCCTTGTTTACAAGGATGTTCTGAGCTGAATCGCCTGCGCACCAGTTGAAGAATGCCTTAGAAGCATCTACGTTGCCGTCCTTGTAAGCTACCCAGTATGACGGAGGACCTGCGATGATTGTGTTAATGCCATCCTCAAATGCATAAGGAGCAAAACCAACTTCGAATGATACATCATCAGGAGATGTTACACACCAGTTACCCTGTGTGATGAAAGCAAACTTGCCTTCCTTGAATCCGGCAACCTGCTCATCATATGTTCCGTCAACAAGAAGATGATCCTTGTCAGAGTACTGGTTCATCATACCAACGAACTCAGCGAAGTTCTTCATTCTTGCCTCATCGATCTGACCGCCGTCGTTAAGAAGATCGATGTATGTTGTGTCGTCTGCCTTAAGACCTGCATCAAGGTACTGACCAAATACGTGTGTACCTGAAGACCAGCCAAGGTTTGTGGGCTCTGCGCACCATGCGAATACAGCTGTAAGTCCAAGCTCATCCTTCTTTGCATCGATTGCTTCGCAAGCAGCCTTCCAAGCATCAGGGCTTGTAAGAGTAGAAGGATCAACGCCTGCCTGTGAAAGGATGTCAGCGTTGTAACCAAGAGCTGTAGCCTCTACTGTATAAGGGAAGCCGATTGTTCCCATGGAATCATTAACAAGCTCGAAGCCTGTCTTGTCTGTCCATTCTTCACCGGCGAGATCAGCAAGCATTCCGTCCCATGTAGCAGCCTGGTTTGCTTCGATAACGAAGATGTCAGGCATGTTGTCAGCCTGGTACATTTTCTTGAGCTCATCACCGGCGCTTGTGTCGCCACCGATTGTCTCGATAACAACTTCATTACCGGTCTCAGACTTGTAAAGCTCAGCGAGTTCTTTAAGCTGATCGTTGATCTCAGGCTTACCATTAAGAAGTCTGATTGCTCCAGCTGAAGCAGTAGACTCAGCAGCCTCTGTAGACTCAGTAGCCTCTGTAGACTCAGCAGCCTCTGTGGACTCTGTAGCTGTCTCTGTTGACTCTGCTGTATCAGCAGCTGTGTCAGTTGTGCCGGTTGATCCGCCGCATGCTGTCATGCTGAGCGCCATTGTTCCGGCGAGAAGAATAGATAATACTTTCTTTTTCATGTTACCCTCCTTGTTGTGCACTTTGCTAGCCACCCGCATAGTGGTTAGTGGTTACTTTTGCGCATAAGTTTTATGCTACAAGTAAAATATCACGTTAATGGAATAATATCAAGAAAAAAATTTATAAACTTATCAGATTTTAAGACACCTTACGCGCAAAAGCCCGTCATCACTGACTTTGCAAAATTATTAAATTTTTGAAAAGTGAAAAAAGAAGAGCAATATGTTTTGTATACATATTGCTCAAACGTTTTCGGTATTCTTAAAGTTTTTATTGTATAGATTGTATAGTTAAAGCCTGCATTTTACTGTGTCTCGGATGATTAGCTCTGTGGGAAGCTGAACCTGCTTGGGAGTTTTTTCTCCCTTAATTCTTTTAAGCAGGATATCCGTGGCCATGATTCCCTTTTGCTTTACATCCTGGTGAACAGTAGTAAGAGCAGGTCTGTGGAGCTGACCCAGCAGAGTATCATCAAAACCTGCTATGGAAATATCCTCGGGAACATTTACGCCTCTGTCCTTGAGAGCACACATGAGCTGTACCGCATACAGATCGGATACGCACATTACGCCGTCGAATTCCGGAATGCGCTTGCAGATATCATCAAGTGATTTTTCTATATCCTCGTTTTTGGGTTTTATCTGCAAAAACCAGCTTTCATCATAATGTATGCCGTTTCCTTCAAGAGCATATTTGTAGCCGGAGAAACGTTCATAGTCGACGCCTCGCATGTTATCTGAAAGGAATGCTATCTTTTTATGGCCCTGTTTTATCATATAGTTGACCATATCAAAGCAGCCCTGTCTGTCGTTCAGACCTACATTTATGAAGTGCTTAAGACCTTCTATAGAGTATGTATCTATGCATACTATGGGCTTTTTGTACCTCTCACTGACACGGATTCCGTCGTTGTCGATCATACCGAATAGAAGGAGACCATCCACATTCCAGGTCGATACGTGACGCATTATTTCGTTGGTATCTCTTGAAATATAGAGCATCATAAAGTAGCCTGCGTTCCTTATGGATTCCTCGATGCCACCGATGAGTTCGGAAACGAAAGGATCCATAAGAAGATTCTCGTACTTGTCAGCACGGGCCTTCAGGGCAACGCCGATTATTTTCGATTGGTTCTGTGCAAGATTTCTTGCATTGATATTTGGAACATAATCGACCTTCTTTAAGTAATCCTCCACAATTTTAATCGTGGCAGGAGAAACTTCTCCGGTCTTGCCGTGAATAACGTTGGAAACCGTAGTGGTACTCATATTTAGTTGTGTCGCAATTTCTTTAATTGTAATCATGAAAAAACCCGGTCATAAAATTTTACTTTACAAAAGTTCCAAATTGATTATATTGTTAACATAGCACGAGAATAAAGTGCTGTCAAAAACTCGAAAATGCACATAATATAAGAAACTTTTGCGTTAAAGTTAAAACCAAGGATTTTTTTGAAAGGAATAAAAGATGAATACTGTTTTTGGTAAGATTGGTCCAATGACACCTGTGACTGATGAAATGGTTGAGACACTTAGTGTGAAGGAGTTTACAATTCCTTCTGATATACCTCACGGAGATATGCCCGGAGACAAGATAGAGATTGGCGAGAGCCATATTGCAAAGGCAAAGACTATTTTCCCTAAGCTCCTTAAAGAGCTCTCAAAGGTAACTGCTGCAAATCCTTTTGGAAGAGCTGTTGTTACTGTATGCGGAGGATCAGGTGTAGGTAAATCCGAGATTGCTTCACTTCTTTCATATATGCTTGAGCAGAGCGGAATCGGAAGCTACACAATGTCAGGTGATAACTATCCTCACAGAATTCCTATGTATAACGATGCTGAGAGACTTCATACTTTCAGACAGTGCGGAATCAGAGGAATGGTTGACGGCGGTGCTATGAACCCTGAGAATTACGATGTAGTTAAAGGCTTTCAGGAGCAGAATGATGATGCCAATGCAGAGCATGTAAAAGAATATCCCTGGTTTGAGACTTATCTTGAGGCAGGCAAAAAAGGACTTGATGCATATCTTGGAACTCCCAATGAGACAGATTTTGCAGAAGTTGATTCTATCCTTGCTGCTTTCAAGAACGGCGCAGATAAGCTCTGGCTTAAGAGAATGGGCAGAGATGAGAGCACACTCTGGTATGACGAAGTTGATATGTCAGCTAAGCAGGTTCTTATCATTGAGTGGACCCACGGTAACACAGATTGCATGAAGGAGGTTGATATTCCGATCCTTCTTAACAGCACACCTCAGGAGACTCTTGAGCACAGAAGAAGCAGAGCTCGTGATGGTAAGGTAGACAGCCCTTTCACAATGATGGTTCTTGAGCTTGAGCAGAACAAGCTTATGGCACAGGCTCACAAGGCTAAGATCATCGTAAGTAAGCAGGGTGAGATCATCAGCTATGATGAGTACAAGACCCTTATGGGACTGTAAGAATACGTTTTGAAGTGTTCTTTTTAGTGAAGTGAGTTAACGGCTTCATTTTTGGATTTAAAGGAGAAATTATGAATAAATTTGTAGATAACGGACCTATGCTTAATGCTTATCCCGACAGTATGGGCGGTACTCTTGATGATATTGTAACAGTGCTTGAAAAAGAGGAGTTTAAGGATACCTTCAGTTCTTTCTATATTCTTCCCAGCATTTACAATACCGACCTTGATCGCGGATTCTCAGTTATCGATTATGGTATCAATAAGGAACTTGGCTCTAAGGAAGATCTGGACAGATTAAGAGCTCTTGGAATCGATCTTAAGCTTGATTTCATTCTGAATCACGCATCAGTTCTTTCACCTCAGTTTCAGGATCTTTTGAAAAACGGTGAAAAGTCCAAGTACGCTGACTTTTTCATCAACTGGAATAAATTCTGGGATGGCTGCGGCGAGATGACAGAAGAGGGTTACATTCAGCCCAGAGAAGACCTTATTAAGGATATGTTTTTCAGAAAGCCCGGTCTTCCTATCCTCATGGTTCGCATGCCTGACGGAAAAGAAATTCCTTACTGGAACACCTTCTATCAGGAGGTTCAGTACAGAAAGCCTGATGCTCAGGACATTATTGCAGCAGTTGAGGATTATAAGGAAGCTCATGGCGTTGCAGCTTCTACAGATGAGCAGGGCGGCGGAAGACTTCAGTATATGAGCGCTGAGAGAATTGCAAAGCTCGTATGCGAAGGTCTTGATGAAGGCAAAAAGCCCGAGGAAATTGAATTTGGCAAGTATGAAGAGTATCGCGCAGCGGTTCTTGAATTCCTTGCAAACGGCAGAAAATATCTTGGACAGATGGACCTTAATATCAAGTCTGATCTTGTTTGGGAGCACTATGAGAATACACTAAAGACTCTTGCAGGCTACGGCGCAGCAATCGTAAGACTTGATGCTTTTGCATACGCACCCAAGGATCCCGGCAAGAAGAACTTCCTTAACGAGCCCGATACATGGGATGTCCTTGAGAGAGTAAAGGGTATCGCTGATAAGAACGGCGTAAGACTCCTTCCTGAGATTCATGACAGCTACAGCGCAGGCATCTATGAGAAGGTAGCAGGCAAGGGTTATATGACCTACGACTTCTTCCTTCCCGGACTTCTTATCTATGCTATGGAAAAACATAGCGGAGAAGTTCTAGCTAAATGGGCAAACGAGCTTATGGATAAAAATATCCGCGTAGTCAACATGCTTGGCTGCCACGATGGTATTCCTGTTCTTGATCTTAAGGGATTTATTCCTGATGAAGAAATAGAGAGTCTCATCCAGACAATCGTTGGAAGAGGCGGACTTGTAAAGAACCTTCACGGTCAGAAGAATATGTACTATCAGGTTAATGCTACATATTACAGTGCTCTTGGCGCTGATGAGCAGAAGATGCTCTTTGCAAGAGCAGTGCAGATGTTCATGCCCGGCAAGCCTCAGGTTTGGTATCTTGACCTCTTTGCAGGCGAGAACGACCTTGAAGCAGTTAAGAGAGCAGGCGCAGGCGGACATAAGGAGATTAACCGTACAAATCTTTCTAATGAAGCAATCAA
Organism: Butyrivibrio sp. AE3006; assembly: GCF_000424165.1. Classification (NCBI taxonomy): domain Bacteria; kingdom Bacillati; phylum Bacillota; class Clostridia; order Lachnospirales; family Lachnospiraceae; genus Butyrivibrio; species Butyrivibrio sp. AE3006. The sequence goes on from NZ_AUJJ01000001.1 coordinate 252,881, forward strand.
AGAGATGATGAAGAAGCCTGTAGTTCTGAAGCAGCTTGAACTCCTCAGACTTCGTAACACCAATCCTGCTTTCGGATTTGATGCAAAGCTTAGCATCACACAGGATGGTTCTGTTATGAACTTTACATGGGAGAACAACGGATCAAGTATTACACTTAAGGCAGATTTCTCTACTTATAATTATGAGATAATTTAATAGTAGCAAGATGATTTAAACTAATGAATCCCTCATCGGTGCAGAACCATCTGATGAGGGATTTTTTGTGCCACACTAGAATCAAAAGAGAATCCGCTTCTCATAAAACAAATTCTTGTTGATAGATTATCAATAGTATAAAATATGTGAGTGTGTTTAGAATAAATATGCGGAGGAGAGCGATTTTTCCATGATATATGAGAATATTCTTGAGGCGGTAGGACATACTCCTATGGTAAGGCTTAACCACATGACGGATTCTGACAGTGCGCAGATTCTGGTTAAGTTTGAAGGAACTAACATAGGCGGCTCAATAAAGACAAGAACTGCCCTCAACATGATAAATGAAGCTGAAAAGCAGGGGAAGATAAATAAAGACACTATCATTGTTGAACCAACCAGCGGTAATCAGGGTATAGGACTTGCGCTTGTAGGTGCAGTCAGGGGCTATAAGACAATTATTATCATGCCTGATTCAGTCAGTGAGGAGCGCAGGAAACTCATAAAGCACTATGGCGCAGAGGTTGTTCTGATTCACGATGATGGAGATATCGGAAAATGTATCGATGAGTGCCTTAAAACTGCTCTCAAGATGAAGGAAGAGGATCCTAATGTATTTGTTCCACAGCAGTTTGAGAATCCCGCCAACACCATGGCCCATAAGAATGGCACAGCCCTTGAAATAATTCAGCAGGTTGAGGGACCTGTAGATGGTTTCTGCTCCGGAATAGGAACAGGCGGAACTCTTACCGGAATAGGTGAAGTACTTAAGGAAAAGTATCCATCAATCGAGATATGGGCAGCAGAGCCTGAAAACGCAGCTATCCTTGCAGGAGGAAATGTGGGTACACATCTTCAGATGGGTATCGGAGATGGAATAATTCCGGACATTCTTAATCAGAATATTTATGATGAAATTTGTGTTGTATCGGATGATGATGCAATAACTACCGCCCAGAAGCTTGCCCACCTTGAGGGACTTATGTGCGGTATTTCCAGCGGAACCAATGTTGCTGCTGCAATCAAGCTTGCGAAGAAGCTTGGCAAGGGGAAAACGGTTGTGACGGTTCTTCCAGATACAGCAGAGAGATATTTCTCAACACCGTTATTTGATGAATAGTATTTATTCTTCCATTTACAGGAAAAAAGAGTATAATGTTTTAACGTAAAGGAAGTGATATTTAGTATTATGAAAAAGGTTTTAAAAAAATTCTTGATTTTGGCACTTATGCTTGTGCCAGTAATTCTAATTAAGCCTGACGTTATCGGCTTTAGACAGCTTGGTAATGTAGAGGCTTCATCTTTGAACGGTGCAGAGCTCCTGACCAAGGAGTACAAGGTTCAGAAAAGCAATCAGCCATACTACAAAAAACTGGATTTAGGAAAGGATTTGCAGCTCATCATATATTCGGGGAAAAAACAGATTGATGCCAGCAAATGTAAATTTTCTTCTGAAAATAAAAAGGTTGCTACTATTGATAAGAACGGTGTGATTCATTCAGTTAAGAAGGGTCGTGCAGTAATCAATGTTAAAGAGAAAAAGACCGGCAAAAAGCTGAAGATAATTCTTTCTGTTGCCGACGAGACTACAAGAACATTATTCCTTGGTGATTCACGAGGAGTTGATCTTTTCACAGGAACTCCCGGAACCTATGAGGGCTATGTCAGAAATGGAATGGTGGTTTACACCGCTGATGGAGCTACCAACAGCTATCTTGAAAAGATTTATAAATATACAGATCTTAATGATTACGATACTGTTGTTTCCTGGCTTGGTGCAAATAATTATGGTAATTTCAAGGTGTACAAGAAGACCTATAATAAGTTATTAAAAAGAGGTAAGAATCTTGTACTTTGCACAATCGGAGCCGTAAGTCCCGCATATTTCCCAGAGGGAGATGATTACTATTTTGGCGTTAATGTAATCGGACATTTTAACAAAGCTCTTAGAAACTATGCCAAGGGAAACAGCAGAATCAGAACTATCGATTTGTACAAATATACAAAGAAGCATGTCACCATAGAAACAAGAGATGGTGTTCATTATCTTCCAAAGCCAACCAAGGCTCTTTGGAAATACATTGTCAAAAAAGTATTTTCGTGATATGTTTGTAACGTTGCGAAAAACCCATGCGTAACACAGAATGGAGGAAATATGGTTAAAGCAGTAGTTGGTGCAAACTGGGGTGATGAAGGAAAAGGTAAGATCACAGACATGATGGCAGACAATGCCGATGTGGTTGTACGTTTTCAGGGAGGAGCCAATGCAGGTCATACTATCGTAAATCAGTATGGCAAATTTGCGCTTCACACACTTCCATCCGGAGTTTTCCATCAGCATATAACAAATATTATTGGTAACGGAGTTGCTCTTAATATTCCGGTTCTTATCGGTGAACTTCAGTCAGTTATTGACAAGGGCGTTCCTACACCCAATCTTTTAATTTCAGATCGTTGTCAGTTTGTGATGCCTTATCACATCCTGTTTGATCAGTATGAAGAGGAGAGACTTGGCGGTAAGTCATTTGGTTCTACCAAGTCAGGTATTGCGCCTTTTTATTCAGATAAGTATGCAAAGATTGGTTTCCAGGTAAATGAATTATTTGATGAAGAGCTTCTTAAAGAGAAGGTTGAGAGAGTTCTTGTAACCAAGAACATTCTTCTTAAAGAGCTTTATCACAAGCCTGAGATTGATCCTGCAGAGCTTCTTGAGACTCTTCATGAGTGGAGAGATATGGTTAAGCCTTATGTTGCAGATACTTCTCTTTTCCTTGACAAGGCTATTAAAGAGAACAAGACTGTTCTTCTTGAGGGACAGCTTGGAACCATGAAGGATCCCGACCACGGCATTTATCCTATGGTTACATCATCTTCAACACTTGCAGCTTACGGTGCAATCGGAGCAGGTATCGCTCCTTACGATATTAAGCAGATCGTTGTTGTTAACAAAGCATATTCATCAGCAGTTGGAGCAGGTGCTTTCACATCAGAGATCTTTGGTGAAGAGGCAGATGAGCTTAGAAGACGCGGCGGTGACGGCGGCGAGTACGGCGCTACAACAGGTCGTCCGAGACGTATGGGATGGTACGACTGCGTAGCCAGCAAATATGGCTGCAGACTTCAGGGCGCTACAGATGTAGCTTTCACAGTTCTGGATGTACTTGGATATCTTGATGAGATTCCGGTTTGCGTTGGCTATGATATTGACGGCGAAGTTACTAAGGAATTCCCTGTAACACACCTTCTTGAGAAGGCTAAGCCTGTTTATGAGACTCTTCCCGGATGGAAGTGCGATATTCGCGGTATCAAGAATTATGAAGAACTTCCTGAGAACTGCCGCAAGTATATCGAGTTCATCGAGAAGGAGATCGGATATCCTATTACCATGGTATCCAATGGTCCTTCACGTGAAGATATCATTTATCGTGAGAGCCCTCTTAGCAAATAATAAGAGTAACTGATAGCCTCGCCGCTGATATTACGGCGGGGCTTTTCTATAATTATGGTAGATTATGTTGATTCCTTTTTATGGAGAAGAATTATTATGGAGAATGAAAATAAGAAGACACCGCTTGCAAAGCGCGTAATTGCATGGGTTGGAATTGTTTTGCTTCTTTTGGTGTATGTGGTATTCTTTTTGGTGGCATTATTCGGTAAGACGGGTCCCGGAAGTGCATTTCTTGCTTGCGCCGCAGCAACGGTCGCAATACCGATACTTGTGTGGCTCATACTTTGGGTTTATACTGCTCTTTCAGGTAAGAGAACTGTTGCATCACCTGACCCTTACGGGAAATTTGATACGGCAACAGAAGATACAGACAGCGAGAAGTAAGTTTTTGATAGGCGCTGATGGCGCCTGTGTGATTGGACGGACGAAGGAAAATTATGGCAATTACAACAATAATTTTTGATATAGGCGGAGTTCTGGTGGATTTTTGCTGGGATGACTTCCTTAGAAGCAAGGGCTACAGCGAAGAAATGGTTCAGCGTATGGGAAATGCCAGTGTCAGATCCGAGGCCTGGAACGAGTTCGACAGAGGCGTCCTTAATTCAAAGGAAATAATTGACGGCTTTGTAAAGAACGATCCCGAGATTGAAGAGGAGCTTAGAAGTGCATTCAGCGACCTCACAGGACTTCTTAGAAAAAGAGAACGTACCATTCCATGGATAAAAGAGCTTAAGTCAAAGGGCTACAAGGTACTTGTTCTTTCCAATTTTTCCAAACAGGCCCTTGAACCCAATATGTTCATGCAGGAGTTTTTGGATGAGACTGATGGCGGAATCCTCAGTTACAGAGATAAGATCATTAAGCCTGACAGAGCAATCTATGAACTTATTACCAAGAGGTACGATCTTATTCCTGGTGAATGCGTATTTATAGATGATACTGAGAAGAATATCATTGCAGCCAGAGAATTTGGCATGAACGGTATTGTTTTTAAGACCTACGAACAGGTTGAAGATGAGTTGCAGGCACTTGGCGTACGCTGAGAATGAACTAAAAAGCATTACATTGTAAAAAAGTGCTTGACAGACATGAGTTTACATTGTATCTTATACAGGTATGAAAACAAAGCAGAGGTTTCCACTCTCACCCTGCGGCTAAGCTGGCAGGTGTTAATATTTTCAAGACATAACATGAGTTTTATATCCGATGTATACAGACTTGCGGGTAGCTTAGATCATGGTTGTGTATGATTTTGAAGATTATTAAGTGGATTCCGAGCGAGTCCACTTTTTTATTTACTATTGGAGGTACAAAGCAATTAGCAACAACGATTTATTCATCAATGAACAGATCAGAGACAAAGAAGTTCGTGTAATTGGGGTTAACAATGAGCAGCTTGGTGTTATGCCTATCGCTGATGCCAGGAAGCTTGCTGATGAAGCCGGTGTTGATCTTGTAAAGATCGCTCCTAACGCTAAGCCACCGGTTTGTCGTATAGTTGATTACGGTAAGTTCAAATATGAACAGCTTCGTAAAGAGAAGGAAGCCCGTAAGAAGCAGAAGAATGTCGAGATCAAAGAGATCAGACTTTCACCCAATATTGATACAAATGACCTTAATACTAAGGTTAATGCAGCCAAGAAGTTCCTTGAGAAGGGCAACAGAGTTAAGATTACTCTTCGTTTCAGAGGACGTGAGATGGCTCACATGGGAGCTAGTGTGCATATTCTTACAGATTTTGCCAAGGCTCTTGAGGATGTTGCTGTTATCGACAAGCAGCCCAAGGTTGAGGGACGTAGTATGACCATGTTCCTTACTGAGAAGAAGTAATGTCTCCTGCCATTAGCAGGTTACATATAAAGTAATTGTTCAAAAACATTCATGGATGATTACGCTGTCTTAGACAGGCTATAGCAATAATTTACAAGCATAGGAGGATTTAGTTATGCAGCACAAGATGAAAACAAACAGATCTGCTGCCAAGCGTTTCAAAGTAACAGGCACAGGTAAGCTGATCCGTAACAAGGCGTACAAGCGTCACATTCTTACAAAGAAGACAACAAAGAAGAAGAGAACTCTTAGACAGGCAGCAGTTGTTGACGCTACTAATGTTAAGAACATGAAGAAGATTCTGCCTTACGTTTAATCCAAGTATTATCGTTTAAGAGCAGTACCAGAATAATTTAGGAGGAAACAAAAATGGCAAGAATTAAAGGTGGCATGAACGCCAAGAAAAAGCATAAGAGAGTTTTAAAGCTCGCAAAGGGCTATAGAGGCGCTAGATCAAAGCAGTACAGAGTAGCTAAGCAGTCAGTTATGAGAGCACTTACATCTGCATTCGCTGGACGTAAGCAGAAGAAGAGAGATATGAGATCTCTTTGGATCACACGTATCAATGCAGCAGCTCGTCTTAACGGTATGTCTTACTCAAACCTTATGCATGGTCTTAAGCTTGCAGGTGTTGATATCAACCGCAAGATGCTCGCTGAGATGGCAGTTAACGATGCAGAAGGCTTCAAGACTCTTACAGAGATCGCTAAGCAGAAGATTGCATAACTTTCACTTATTATGTGAATTAGACGCATTATCCCGTATTGGGATGATGCGTTTTTATATTTTATGGGAAATTCCTATGTATATTACCTGCAATGAATGATCTGTTTTGAAATTTTTCTTTAAAATCTGTTTTGACTTTCAAAAATCCCGGAAATTGAAATTCTTATAATGTAATTATAAAAAGTATAAACAAGCATAAATTCTTTAGGAAAAAAGTCTGTAATCTATTGTAAATAGAGGACTTTCGTTATACTGTAGTATTGTAAGGGTAGGTAGATATAATTTACCCTCGTAATCACAAATGAAAAAATATTTGAAAATTAAAAATAAAACTTGATTTTTCTTTTCAAATGTTTTATCATAATTTTAGGTAGAAACGCGAAAAATATTTTCATATACGATTTATGAATGAAACGTCGCGTTTGGAAACTGAATATGTTAGTTATTCAAGGCAAAACTATCGCAAGATAGTGACGCAAAGCTATAGGGTCTGCTAGCCTGGCAGACAGCCAGCTGCCTGCACGTTGTGGTGCAGTTAACGTATAGATCATGTGTGCCTTGTTTGACGCGGTTTCAGACAGGGCACTTTTTAATGCCTAAGACGCCCTGGTAGTAAGAGAGGAACCTGATATGGCAAGAAAGAATTCAGGACAGAGAAAAGCAGAAGAGTATATTAAGAGACATGCTTTCGCAAAAAGGTGGGGCTCTGTGATGCTCGTAATGGCGATGCTGGTTACCACAGTAACGCTTTATGCTATGAATAGAGCAGCATCTGCGGTTACAGAAGAAGGCGCTGATGAAATAGGTATGGTTCTTGAAACAGAGGATCTTGATCTGGCTGAAATGTACAGCGCAGGCGATGATGAAGAGGCTGTATCAGAAAGCGAAGAAGCAGGCGGCAGCGAGGATGAGTATACAGAAGAGACTTCTGATGAAGGCTCAGAAGATACTTATGAGGAAGAAGCTTCAGAAGAATATTCCGAGGACAGCTCTGATGAATCCGCAGAAGATTCAAACGAGGAAGATACATACGAAGAAGAGACCTCTGAAGACGCAACAGAAGAGTATACAGATGATTCTACAGAAGATGCAACAGAAGAATCAAGCGAAGAAGACGCAGAAGAAGCTACAGAAGATACATCAGAAGATACATCAGAAGATACAGAGGAGATGCTCGATGAAGAAGTAACAGACGAGACTCTTGCAGGAGCAATTGAAGATGAGCTTATGCAGGATGTAGAGCTTACAGTTTCTTATGTTGATGAAGAAGATGAACTCCTCAAAGATGAAGACGGTGAAGCTATAGCTGATGAGAAGAAGATCAGTCTTATGGACAGCATGATCTTCGAAGATGATGCCAGAACAATCGATGGTTACAATTTCAAGGAAGTAATCTACGAGTACTACAACGAAGATAAAGAAGAAACAGAGAAGATCGCTATCGAGAAGATAACGGTTATGATTTACACTGCTTCTGATGATAATGGATATAAATACTACGAAGTAGTTCCCAAGGATGATCCTGAGACTGAAGAGGATGAATCTGAAGATGTTATGGAAATCAAACTCGACACTAACCTTACATTCGTTTATGAGAAGGTAGAGGAAGAGGTTTCTGAGGAAGAGGAACAGACTGATAAAACTGTAGAAATCCCCGAGTCTGTAGATCTTGCAAAATACGTAACGAAGACAGTTATTGAGCGCCAGACACCGGATGGTGAATGGGAAGAAATCACAGAAGATCAGATTATGCCCGGTGACAGCCTCCGTATAACAATTAAGTATGAGCTTCCTGAAGAAGCTTCAGCAAGTGATGATATCCACTATGAGCTTCCTTCTAAATTTGGCACAGTTGAGAGTACTGAAAAGTCTATCGATGGTGCAGACGGCACAGTAGAAGTATCGGAAGATAATAAGGTTAAAGTTCAGTATTCTGATGAACACAAGCAGGGAATAAAAGAGAAAATCCAGAGTGATGACTCAACAGAAGAAAACAGTGATGATAATGCCGGTAATGGAAAGAAAAGCAATGACTCCGCCGGCATTGCTAATCGCTTTTTTCGTGCTATCTTTATAAATCCTTTTGCAAAGGGAGGACTTGTTTCAAGTTTTTTTAACCAGTTCGTAATCGTGGCTCATGCCGAGGAAGGTAATACCGGAAATACCTCCAGCGGTGAGTTTACGACTTATACAAGTGTTCCCGGCATGCAGATCACAGGACTTTCAGTTACAAAAAATCCTCAACCCGGTTGGCTGGATAATGCATTTACATACAGTGGAGGTACACCTATTTCATCCGGTGCTGACGTTGGAAATGGTGACACACTCCTTTTTACTATGTCTTATAAGCTTGGAGCAGGGACACTTAGTTCAGGTGAGGTGCCTAAATATAATCTGGCAGACCATGAAATTGATGTGGAAAATGATATAAAGGGATACATCTACAACAAGAATAATGTTTTTGTAGGTACGTTCTTTATTGATAGTAAAACAGACATTGTCACATTTGATTTTGAAGAAGAATTTGCAAAACTGAATGATACTCAGCCTATTGAGGGTAAATTTTTCTTTGCAGCTAAGGCAAATCTTAATGAGAATGAAAATGAAAAACCTATTCATTACGACTTTGGCGGCCCTGCAACTTTTGATATAAGAATAGTCAGAGTTTACAACTATGATCTGGGTATTGAAAAGAAAGGCAATGCCACACTTGATGCAAATACAAAGACTATAAATTATTCTATCAAACTTACAACTAACCAAGGGTCAGGTGATGAAATCAATCTGGAGGATGTTCTTACAGTATTTAATGATTACTCCGGCAATAACGGACAGAACGATGAGCTTACCAATAAAATAAACGTTGCTGAGGCTATTAAAGAAATTATTGTAATGAAGGGAGAAAATTCTTCAGTATCTGTTCAGCCTACCTTTTCCGGTAATAAGTTTAGTATGTCACTTAAAGGGCTGAAAAAGGGAGAGAGCTATACCATTACTTATAAGCTAGTAGTTCCGGACGATATCGTTAATAACGGTAGTGCTCTTAAAATTCATAACAAGGCAAATGCAAAGTATGGAAAAGATCAGGAAGTATCCATGGAGTGTGATACTACATATGTAGGAACGTTTCCTGATATATACAAAAAAGGTTCTGCAGATAAGAGCAGTAGAACTGTTACCTGGACTATAAAGCTTAATACCAGGGGCAGAAATCTAAAGGGATTTACTTTATCGGATAAGAAGATGAATTCATCTATACAGTATGTGCCCTATGAAGGAAATGTAACGGTTACATCAGTAGTTGGTGGTAATGGCGTAACTCCTTCACTTACTCAAGGTAGCACTATAAGCCTCAAGGACGGCTATAAGTTTGAGGTTGATGATTATAGTACCTATACTTTCACATATAGCTATGTCTACACAAATGATGATGTTTCCTGGGACTCAGGTATCTATAATAAGGCATTGATATTAAATGTAGATAAGCAGGGAAATGAGTATCAGGGCTGGGTAGGAATATCTGATAACAGTTATGCTGACAAAAAGAATGATGGCTACGAATGGGATAACGATAACTGGGTAAAACTTAAGTGGAACGTATCACTCCTTGCCCCGATATACAACAATGATGGAGCTAATAAATCTGAATACTGGACCTATGAAGATATAATACGTGATTCAGCGCAGGTTATAACAGAGGATCAGTTAACTGTTATCGAGAACAACTTAAGGAGTGCGCTGACAGCTGTAAATTACGCAGGTACTATCAGAGTTGAGAAGGGTGAACAGATCACAGTAAATGGCAGCAATGGAGTAAACAAAAGCGGCTATAAAGGGTTTAAAGTGTACTTCTACGGAGATCTGAACACCAATGTGAAGTTTTCATACTACTCATACGGTTACAGAGGCGATGGAAGCGAGGATATCAGATTTTACAATAATGCAATTGTATATGGCAAAGAGATTGGCGATAGCATAGGGTTTGATAAGCTTAAGATAGAAAAAAAGGACGGCAATCGCGTAACCGGAGCGTCACAATACGAGTATTACGATGATGCACTTTTTAACGAGGGAATTCTTACCTGGATAATCAAATTTACAATCCCGCTCAATACCAGATATGACAAGCTGGTTGTTACAGATACTCTTCCTGAAAATGTCACACTGATTGAGAATGGCTATGTGACAAAAAGTGGTATTACCATTAATGGTTTGGAACTGGGACAGGATGAAAGCTTCCAGAATACCAATTATGTAAGACCGCTTGAAGAAAACACTCTTGCTAACTATGAGGGAAAACTTGAAAAGGATGGCAGAAATATTAGAGTGTCTTTCAACCCTCAGAAACTTAAGGGTGAGATGACCGGTTCGTCAGTAGATATGTATCTCAGAGTCAGAGCAAAGATAAATGGTGACTTTGATTTCGCAACACTCAAAAAAGGTGTGTTTACTAACACGGTTAAAGCAGGCACCGAGGATAATGACGAAATAGTATCGGATTTACAGACTCAGACAATTACCAAAACAGAATCCTTCATAACGAAGAGTGCTATTACAGGTATCGAAGGCACCAGAAACACTGTTGAGTATAGTCTTGATATTAACCCCAATGCATCGGATCTTTTGCCAAACGGAGACACACTTACACTGACAGACAATCTTGTAGCACAGTGTGCTGCGGAATCAGCTGTTACTCTTTTGAATGACTCCATAAAGGTATATCAGGTTATAACTGATGAGCAGGGAAATCAAAGGGAAGAAGAGCTTGATTCAACAAAATACAGTTATGAGACAACGACAAATTCAGCATATACGGATTACTGGAGGCATTATTCAAATACCGGCACTATAGTATTTAAGATACCTGACAAGATGCATCTGAAGGTTAAGTATAGATATACCTTTACTTTTACAGGAGCTTCCAATGACGAAATCTGGCCTGAAATTGAAATTAGCAATACTGCAACTCTGGAGGGGGTTTCAGTGTCCGGAAACAATGATCAGGAAGATACAAAATTCGTCATCGATAAAGCAGGCGTAAATGCAGATGTCAAAGGAATAAATGTATTTAAAAAAGATAAGGATACAGGAGCTGCCCTTGCAAATGCTGTATTTAAACTCTATAAGTGGAATGGCACTACCTGGGAGGAAGTAAAAGAATATACTTCAGCAGCTGATGGCCTAATGGCTATATCGGATATTGTATTTAACAATGCCTACAAGCTTGCTGAAATCACGCCTCCGGCAGGATACCTAAAGAGTGATAAGGAGCTGCTGTTCTACATAAGTGCAAGCGATGAGAAGGAATTCCCATTGAACATACCGAAAGATTTTCAGGCGCTTGGCGGAATGATTTGTACTCAGGGACAGGAAATTCCTTTTGTAAATGAAAGCAAAAAGACCAGTATCACAATAAACAAGAACTGGGTAGATGCTGATGCTGCTACAAAGCCAAACAGTATTTCGGTAAAGCTTGCAAGAAGGTATGTAGTTAACGCAGATGCGCCAACAGGAACCTATTACACGGTGCATGTTGATCACAGAAGCGGGGATAATGGCAATATAACGGATTATACCGGATTCCCCTCTGTAAAAGCGGGATCAACTCTGAAATTCACTATATATGGAATAAATCTCAGTACACATGGACATTTACCGACAGTCACAGTAAATGGAAATGTAATGGATGTTTCATCATTGTTTGATACCAGTGGTGAGCAGTTTGTGGAAATCAGCATTCCTGTTGATAAAGACCTGAATGTTACGGTTAGAGACAACACTCAGATGGATGGATGGGATGAACTTCATCCCAGTATCTCTTCAGATAGCCTCAGAAGTGCAGACAGCAGCGCATCTGTGGTGGATGATACGGATTTCCATGAGACCATTACAATAACTCCTAAGGCAGATGGAACCTGGTCGTGGGATTCCGGAAATTTACTGGACAGATATCGTGATGTGGAAATAAAGAAGGAGAATGGAGAAAAAGTAACAAAGAAGTGCGAGTACCTCTATTACATCACTGAAGTCAATTCCGTTTACTACACCGCAGAATATTCTGAGAACAATACCCCCGGAATAAACAGCGGAGAGTTAACAATAACCAATACCCGTAATGATATTCAGCCATACTCACTTCCTTCAACAGGCGGATCGGGAAGACTTCCTTTCACAATCGGCGGAATAGCACTGGTTACACTGGCACTTGTTGGAGAAGAGATTGTAAGAAAGAAAAGGCGGAAATACAATAAATAAAATTTTCGTAAAATTTTCGTAAAAAAATATGTTTTAAGTTGCGGCGTTGTATTGATTTTTATTTTCAAAAGTTCTACTATGATTATACAAAGCATTAATCATAGTAATAGAATTTTTTGATAATAAGTGAAGAATGCAGGGCAAAGCTACCGTAAGGTAGTGACGCAAAGCTAAAGGGTCTGTTTCCGTTTTGGGAATAGATAGCCAGTTGCTGGTGCGCTTAGAATTGGGAAATATGAGGGGCGTATCATAACATTCTTTGGTGATGCGTAGCCCTGTTTGGCCGCAAACGGGCTATTTTTTGTACCCTGATTTGTATTAAAGAGAGTATTTATGGCACAGAAAGAACTTAGAAAACTTAACAGAAAAGAGCTTCTCCAGATGATGGTTGAGTACTCAGAGGAGACAGAGGCTGCAAGAGCGCATGTAAAAGAAATGCAGGAACTCTTCGACAGGGAGAGAGAACAGCTTATAGCTCAGATGGCTGATGAGAGAGCAGAACTTCTTGCCAAATTTGATGAAGAAAAGGCAGAGATGCGTGCGAAGTTTAACCAGCAGCGTGAAGAGTATGAAGCTAAATGCAATGGCGATATTGCAGGCCTCAAGGCAAGACAGGAGAGAGAGATAAACGGCATTAAGGGTCGTTTTGAACGTGAGATAAAAGAGATCAATGAGCAGCATGAGAAAGAGTTTGAGGGCTTCAGGGCTCGCCTTGAGAGAGAGAAGGCAGCCATAAGGGCTGAAGTCGATGACAAGCTTGCCAAAATTGAGAACTCCGGATCTTTAGCTGAAGCGCTTTTGTCAATAAATGGGGTGTTTGACGGGGCAAAAAAAGCAGCGGAAGAGTTTACAAATATCACTGAGAAAAAAGGCGGCAAGCATAAGTGATTGGCTATGTCAAGTACGAATTATGAATGAAAGTTTTCATTTTCAGTACTTTTGATGCTTGGTCATTTTAGTATAATTAGAGAGCTCGCGTCTGTGCGTGCGTACATGTTAACACATAGAAATAGTGGAGCGTATGAGTACAGAAGAAAAGATTGATCAGATAGAGATCGAAAAAGAAGAACTAAATAATTCAGATAGTGTGACAGTAGAGGTCGAGGCAGAAGCAAGGCGGGACAGTAAGCCCACACTTGATGAACTCAGGGCAGAGCTGAACAGAGAGTACAGAAAGCACGATTACACAAGGACATTAAGGAATTCACTGATAGTCATAGTAGTGGTTGCAGCACTTTCCGTTCTTATCTCAAGCTTTTTCATCACAGTGCTTAAAGTTACGGGAGACAGCATGACTCCTACACTGGAGACCGGACAGCTGGTTATAGCTTATAACTACAGCACCTTCGAACCGGGAGAACTGATTGCTTTCTACTACAACAATAAGGTTCTGGTTAAGAGAGTTGTAGGAAGCCCCGGAGACTGGGTGAATATCGATGATTCCGGCCGCGTTTTTGTTAACGGTGAGGAGCTTGATGAACCCTATGTTTCAGATCCCAGTAAGTATGCTACGGGAGTTGGTGAGGGAGACAAGATAGAATTTCCTTATCAGGTGCCGGAGAACAGGTATTTTGTACTTGGAGATCACAGAACAGAATCAATTGATTCCCGTTCAAGTACAGTAGGATGTGTAACTGCTGAACAGCTTATCGGACAGGTAGTATTCAGAATTTATCCGTTTGGTGTATTCGGAAAATTGTGATTTCAGATAAGACAGAGTAAGAAAAAGATTAAGAAGAATAATTTAGAAGAGTAGTGTGTAACTGTTATGTTTAAAAGATTTATGGGTGGTATGAAGTGATGTTGGGACAAAGAAATACTAAAGCTGACAAATACTTGAGAAGGCATGATACCAAAAAGAAGTGGTTGTCCATAATGTTATGTGTGGCGCTTCTTACGGGAACGGTATCTATGTATATCCTCAATAAGCCGGCAACTGCTATGACGGAGGACGGCGCTGAGAGTATCGGTGTAGTCATGGATACAGCTAACGCAGGTAGCGCAGATGTAAACGCTGATAACGGCTCAAGCTTCTGGGAGCCTATTCCTGAGGATGAGTTACCGGCATCAAATACTGAAGCTGATAGCAGCGAGAATGCAGATGCTGAGAATACTGAAAATGCCGGCGAAGCATCAGATAATGAAGATGCCACAGCAGCTGATAGCTCAGAGGCAGCTTCAGATGCAGCAGCTGCAGAGGGCAGTGAAAGCGCCGATGCAACTACAACAAGCGAAGATGCAGCAGCTGCAGAGGGCAGTGAAAGCGCCGATGCAACTACAACAAGCGAAGATGCTGCAGCTGCAGGTGACACATCAGAGACAGCATCTGAGGATGCCGCAGTTGCTACATCTGACGAGACACAGAGCGCTGCATCTGATTCCGCAGACACTTCAGATAGTAAGGTAAAAGAATCAGAAGATGCTTCCGATATCACCGATGAAATTCCTGAGTCTGTGGACCTTGCAGAGTATGTGACAGAGACTATTTTCGAGAGACATATAACTGGAACAGAAGATGAGTGGGAAGTAGTTGAAGAAAATGAAATAAATGAGGGTGATCTTGTAAGAATTACACTTGTTTATAAGCTTCCCAAAGAAGCTAAGGTTTCTGAGGATATTTATTTTGACATTCCTGAGGAATACGGAATTGTTGATGTTGAAAAAAATACTCTTGATGATAATACAGGTGAATATGAAGTAACTGAAGACAATAAGGTAAAGATTACATATAACGATGATGTAAAAGAGGAAATTATCAAGGAGATTGAGGAAAACAATTCTGAAGAAGAAACATCAAATAGCGGTGATTCTGCTTTTATAAATGGATTGCAGCCGTTTTTTCGTGACACCTATGCAGCTTTTTCAAATGTATTTTTATTAAAGGTACATGCTGCAGAAAATGATGGTGAACAGAGAGTGATTCTATATGCTACAAGAGGAGCATCTAATGAATCTGTTAAGATTGTTATTGATAAGGTCACGATAGAGAAACAAGAGAATGGAAACTGGATTGAGATTGGTTCTGATGATTCAGGAGAAGAACAAACTAATGTTGATGACGTCAGCATAAAGAATGGTGATATTCTTCGCTTCTTTATGGATTATACCGTTCCAAGAGGAACTCTCGATTCAACGACCAAGGAAGGACGTACAATTGAGGGATATGTACCTAAAAGTGTAATGCCTCTTGCGGAAGAGACCGGAGTGGTTAAAAATTCTGCCGGTGCTGAAGTAGGAACATACACTCTTGGTTTAGATGGCAAGCTCACAGTTATCTTTACAGAATCATTTGCAAAGCAAAATGAGACGCATAACATTAAAAGCAATTTCTATTTTGATGGAAAATTCACCATTGAAAAAGAAGGCGATGATGCTGTATTTAAGTTTAGTGACAATGTAGTCATAACCGTGCCTGTCGAAAAATCTGAAGAAGAGCATGATTTATCTATTAAAAAGACTGCAGAAAAAAATGAAGCGAACAATGAGATAAGATACACAATTGTAGTAAGTAGTAAAAAAGGTACTACAGATGTAGTCACTCTAAATGATAAGATTGAAGTACGTAAGCAGAACTATAAGGGTAATCAATCGGTAGTAAAATATTCGGATTATATAAATGGTGGTACATTAAATGACATTATTTATAATGGAGAATCAGTAAAAAATCAATATAGAATTAACAATTATCAAGATTTCACTATAACTTTGCCGAAGCTTTCTGCAGGTGATAAGTATGAGCTTAAGTATACATTAAAATACAGAGATATAACTGAGAATGAGCATATAGTAGTTAAAAATACTGCTAATGCCAAATCTGGGTCGGATGATAAAACACATGAAAGAAGGGTTGAGTTCAATCCTTATCCCAGAATTGATAAGTACGGCGAATATAATGGTACAGAGGGAACTGTAAAGTGGACGATAGTTGTACATAGTGATGGAAAGAATCTTAGTGGATATCAGGTTAGAGATAGTTGGGTAAATCCGGCAACAGGTGGAAGTAGTTATACAGCACTTACGGTTAGGTATGTAACATTAACATACCCTAATGGAACACAGGCTACAGGACTTCGATTACCATACACATTTCCGAATGGCACATATACGGCAGGTGACTATATATTTACATATGATTTACCTGCAAGTGAGTGGCTTTCAAGAAATAGGAATAAGGCAAATAATAGAGCAGAGCTATGGCTTGGGAATGAAGAAGTACATGAGAAGAAGACTGAAGTTATTTTCCCGGAGCAGGGAACCTTTAACAAAAGAGTTGGGGGCGGTAATCAGCAAAATAGTATTCTTGAAATAACCTGGATAGTGGATGCGCAGGGTGCAATAAACAGAGATAAAACTGAAGGCTCTAGAAAATACTGGTTATATGAGGATAAGCTGGATAAAGGATATTTTACACAGGAAAGTCTAAGTGAACTTCAAGTATATTTACGAGCTAATTTTGATCCTAGTGCAGTGGTAACGCCAACATATACCGGAAACGCAATTACAGGTTATACTATCAAATTTTATAAAGATTTATCAGCAGGACAGACTTTGACATTTTCATATAAGTCATATTATGAAGTGTCAGATGGCGAGTTTGAAGCAAGGATAAAAAATACCGGTACCATAAATAATAAGAAAAAGGATGCTACTTATGAACACTCAGTTCCATATGTAAAGAAATATGACTATGATATTGCAGTTCAGACCGGTGATATTGATAAAGCAAGTAATGAGCATAATGTAAAGAACTTTACAGACATTAACGGTGCTTTATCATGGGGATTCATGGTTAATATTCCTAAGAACTCAGAAGAAGGTGAATATACAATAGTAGATACATTACCTGGATCAGTAAAACTTGATGACTATGGACTTGCAGTATCCGGTGATATCAGAGTATCTAATCCACAGGTATTTGGACTTACTGAGTCGAAGAAGAGCGCACAGATTAATTACAATAATGTTGTAATTACTGCTGAAGTAACAGACGGGACAGATAAAAATGATGTAGTTACGATTAAGATTCCTGTGACTAGGGAACTTATGGGTAAACAGCTCTATTTCTACATCAAGGGACAGATTGATAACGAATATGAGTGGAAGGGAGTTGATGAATCAGGCAATCCTATAGTTGAGAAATTTGATAATAAGATTTCATTAAAGGATAAAAATAATGAAATCATAAGTGAAGACTCATATTATGAGGAAGTTACTTACCAGAATCAGATAGTTAAGAAGACATCAAGCAAACCTGAAAACGATAATATTGTTTCCTATAAAGTTGAAATTAATAAGTTTGCGGAAGATTTACTACCTGAGAGTGATGAACTTGCCTTTACAGATACACTTGTATTAAAGTACTCAACCTACGAGCAAAAGGAGATATACGCTGATGCAACGTTAGTGCCGGGATCATTCAAGGTTACAAGAGTAAATGATGATGGTACGACTACTGAGCTGGAGCATGGAACTGAGTATAAATACACTACAGATTCAAGGCTTGAGGATAAGACGACTGGTAGCGACGGCTATTATCGTAATTACGAGAGAATCAAGACTATTACGATGGCTGTCAAGGACAAACAGCATTTAATAATTGAATATCAGTATAATTTCAATGGTACAGAAGGTTTATACATCGATGCAGAAAATACTGCAAGTTTGGAAGGCTATGCTGATAAATCATCCAGTGACAAACGTAACTTTGAAATTCAGAGATCAAGGATGAGTGCTGATATCGACGGGGTGAATCTGTATAAGGTCGATAAGCTAAATGAAGATATTTTCCTTGAAAATGCTGAGTTTGAGCTATCTAAGTGGAATGGTACAACGTATGAGCTTATGTACAACTTTGTTACAGATAGTGATGGATATTATCCACTGGATGGTTTGGAAGCAGGATATGCGTACAGACTTAAGGAAACAAAGGCACCTGATAACCCTGAAACAGAGACAATAGACGATTATTATCTGGCTGATCCATATTACTTTGTGCTAATTGATCTAAATGATCTGTCCTCTACAACAGCAAAGGTACCTGAGAATTTCCATGGAGAGGAATTATTTAAAGGAGCGACAATATATATCAAGGATCTTCCTAAGAACATTGATATCAGTGTAGAAAAGGAATGGGGATATGTAGATAATAATCAGTTCATAAAGGAGGATAATCCTAACAGGTCCCAAATATATGTAACTCTTTATAAGCAATATAGTAGTGTTCCTACAGATGAGAAAATATGTAATGTAACCTTTACAGATCATTACTATCAATCAGATAGTATTAGCCAAAGAGGTGCAGCAAGTTATATTTCGATTGCGAAAGGTGGAAAGCTCAAGTTTATTTATACACTTAATAAGAATCGGGTTGCTGATATTACCGGATTTAATCTTTGGGATAGTAACCAGTCATTTTCATCTAACCAGGTTATTGATAAGCTTTATGCTGAACGAAAAGGAAATATTGTTAGTAAATACGGTATAAAACTTGAATCAGAAGGACAGCTTATAGAACCTGCGAAAGAAGACATTTCTTATGACCCAAGTACCTATACAGCAACGCTTATTTATTACGTTACAGTAAATGATGATCTGAATATTTCCGGTTACGGAAACTACTATGATGGTGTAAGCCTTAACGGACCAATCAAAATAGATGGGGAATCTAGTATTATTAATACGAATGAGCAGGTAGTAGAAACAATAGCGCTTACCCCTTCATGCAATTGGGAACATACATGGAGTAATCTGCCAAGATATTACGAAGACAACGGGAACTTGTATTATATTGATTATCACGTTAAGGAAGGAAAACCCGGAGAAAACATATCAGAGAACAGTCAGGTTAACGACTACAAATTACATAGAATAAGTTATGATTATCAGACTTGGAAAATTGTAGTTACTGTTCAGAATGAGCTTATATCAAGAACAGTCCTTCCTGATACCGGTTCAACGGGAACGATGCCATTCACAGTAGGCGGACTTGTAATGCTTGCTACAGCAGTTGTTGGAACAGGACTTGTAAATCGCAAAAAACGCGAAGAAGATTAACAATTTTAAAAACTGTGGGGATAGAAATTATCCCCACAAAACCAAAAGGTTTTTGATGTCGAAAGGCATATAAAACAAAGTGCTCATTTGCACTTCAATATAGCAACTCTAAACGTCTAGAACAGACAAGATTCAATCGAAAAGGAGAGAGGGATAAATGAAAGGATTTAAGAAACTATTAACAGGTATTCTTGCCGGTGCTATGGCTCTGTCCATGACACTTACAGCTGGAACAGCTATGACAGCAAAGGCAGACACAACGACCGGAACAGTAACAATTAAGGATGCTGTAGTTGGTGAAAAGTATCAGGGTTATGAAATCTTCAGTGCTACTATTTCATCAGATTACACTGCTACAACTGATGCATCAGGTATAACATACAAATGGGCAGGAACAGAAAATATGCCTGACAATGATTTTTTCACGGTAAATGCAGCTGGTTATATCGATGCTACAGATAAAGCATACACTCCGAATGAAGATGGTAAAAGAGAGCTCACCTCAGGAGCAATTGCTTTGTTAAAAGGCTGGGTAAATGGCGATGCAGTAGATGGCGAAGCACCAAAGAATCCCTATGGATTTGCTAAAACAGCTGAGCAGACAGCAACTGGTGGTGAAGGCGTTGAGAAAGTTGACTTAGTATTCTCTGATCTTGCATACGGTTATTGGTACTTCACAAGTACAGTTGGTACTGTTGTATCTATCGACAGTTCAAATCCTACAGCAACAGTTAAGGATAAGAACGTTCCTTCAACTAGTGAGAAGCAGGTTGAAGAGGATAGCATTAAAGCAGATACTAGCAGAGCTAATGGGGTTGCTGAGTGGGGTGACAGAAACGATGCAGATATTAATCAGACTGTAAACTTTAGAAGTACAGTTTCTATCAAGCCCGGTCAGAGAAATGTTGTTTTCCACGATCAGATGAAGGATACTCTTGATCTTGATGAGGACAGCATCGTTGTTGGGAACCTTGCAAAAGATACTGATTATGTGCTTACAACCGGACAAAATGGAGATACATTTACCGTTGCATTTACTCAGGAGTACCTCAATAAAGTTTCGCAGGATACTACTGTAACTATCAAATATTCAGCAACTCTTACTGAGAATGCAATAGTAGGTGTTCCCAGCGGCGAAGGCTCTGATGCATTTGGAGCAGGTAACGATAACCAGTCAAGAATAACATATGGTGATAACCAGTATACAGAATGGGATTGGACAAGAACATATACATGGAGCTTTGATATCTTCAAGTATACTGGTGAAAATACACCTCTTGCAGGAGCAAAGTTCAAGGTTTATAAGGCTAAAGATACAGAGAAGACAACACCTCTTACATTTAAGGACCTTGGTGTTAATGAGGATGGTGTGCAGGTTTATGAGTACGCAACTGGTGATGTAACAGAACTTGTTACCCCTGAATCAGGTAATATAACAGTTAAGGGTGTAGATGCGGACGTATATACTCTTGAAGAGACAGAGGCGCCTGCTGGATTTAACAAAATTGCTGATGATATTGAATTTACTGTAGAATCAGCTACTAAGACTCAGGTTGATTCAAAGGCCGGAGAGTCTCTGGGACAGGTAATCTCAGCTGCTGTAGTAAAGAAGGGCGATGATACAGTTGATGCAATTAACGTGCTCAATGAATCCGGTGTAGTACTTCCTTCAACAGGTGGAATTGGTACAACAATCTTCTACATCGTTGGTGGACTTCTCATCGTAGCAGCTGCTGTATTCTTCGTAGTACGCAGAAAAGGCGATGCAGAATAATCTAAAAAGTTTGAAGAAAACGATACAAACAAATTACAAAATATAATTACTTGAATTGAATCTTGTTTCTGCGGACTATATATAGAAACAAAAATTATTCTCGGGCAGGCTCATCTGCCTGCCCGGGTATTTTGTAAAAGTGATCAAATTGTTAAGAAGTAAGATTTAGATTTAGAAAGATATATGGACGGAACGGAATGAAGAAACAAAAGAGGTGGTATAAAAACGCAACAAACCTCATATTCCTGGGAATTTTCATTGCAGGGCTTGCTATTTTTTTCTACCCGTCAGTAAGTAATTACATTAATTCGAAGAACCAGTCGAGAGCAATTTCGAGCTATGATGAAGCCCTCGCCAATATGTCGAAGGAAGATTATGAGAAATACTGGCAGGCAGCTTATCAGTACAATGAGAGCCTTTATCAGAAGGGATCCAATTTTGCCTTATCTGATGAAGAAATGAAGGAATACTATGAAGTGCTTGATCCTACGGGAACAGGCATCATGGGACATATTGAGATAGAAAACATCGGAGTGGATTTGCCTATATACCATGGCGTCGATGAGACAGTTTTACAGGTTGGCATCGGACATCTGCCGGGAACATCACTTCCTGTAGGAACCACAAATTCACATTCCGTTTTATCGGGACACAGAGGACTTCCGTCTTCTAAGTTGTTTTCCGACCTCGATCAGATGATAGTCGGGGATACATTTTTACTACATATAATGGATCAGACATTTGCATACGAAGTTGACCAGATCAATATCGTCCTGCCTGAAGAGACAGGCGGACTGGGAATATCTTCCGGAGAAGATTATGTGACGCTGGTTACCTGTACTCCGTATGGTGTTAATACACACAGACTTCTGGTTCGCGCCAGACGTGTTGATTATAACGAAGAAACAAAACTTATCGTGCCTGCGGATGCAACAAGGTATAATTATCTTGTAGTTGCTCCTTTTATAGCAGCGCCGATGATACTAATCCTGTTTATTTGGTTCATGGCCAGCACTTCCAAGCCGAAAAAGAAAAAGGCTAAGGGAGAGAAGAGTAAGGGAAGTAATTGAGGTATTATGTTATGAAAACGACAAAAAAGCTTAGGAAAATATTATGCAGCATAGCAGCTGTCAGTACTGTTGCAATGTTGCTTTTGCCTACAGGCGTTAATGCTCAAAGCGATGTGAGCTCAGAGACTTCCTCTGCCGGCTCCGGCGGATATCTTGATCCGGATAAAAAGGGTACCTTTAGCGTTTATTATGAGTATGAAGGCTATGGCAAAATGGCAGGTGTTAAGGCACATGTATTTAAGCTTGCTTCCATAGATAAGCATGGTGATTTCACTGTGGCTGATCCTTTTTCAGAGCTTGGTCTTGAGATTGAGGATATGACATCAATTTCAACCCATGACCAGTGGACTACTATTACAGATAAGGTTCTTAAGTATGTTAAGGAGAATGATGTAACTCCCTATGCTGAAGCAACTTCAGGAGATGATGGATTCGCAAAGCTCGGTACCGTTGATACAGGTCTTTATTATGGATACAGTGATCCTGTAGAAATAAATGGTGTTCGTTATGTTTATTATGATGTTCTTGCAGCTGTTCCCGGTCCTGTTATGCTGGATGAGACAGGAAGCAATGATTGGGATGGTACCTGGCAGAACGCTTCTTATGACGTCGTTGTAATTCCTAAGCGTGAAGCAAGTAAGCTTGAAGGTGATCCTGAGGAATTTAAGGTTTACAAGCAGTGGGTTGATTCGGGATCAGTTATGAAGAGACCCAAGTCAATTACAGTAAAGATTTATCGTGACGGCGAGTTGTATGAGACAGTTACTCTTGATAACAGTAACAACTGGCAGTATGAATGGAAATGTGAGAAAGGACACAAGTTCACTGTAGAAGAGGAAGTTGACGAGAAGAATTATTCAGTATCCTACTCACAGAACGAAACAAGCTTTGTAATCGTTAACACCAAAAAAGATGAAGAAGGTGGCGGTGGAGACGAGGAAGGTGAACACGTCGACGGACATAAGGATGAGATTGAGAGCGGTGGCGGCGGTAATTCCGAAAGCGGTCAGGTAGAAGGCACAAACAGGAGTGGTGAGACTCCTTCAGTTCTTGGCGCAGTAAGAGAGTTCCTTGGAGAGCTTCCTGCGGTTCTTGGTGCAAGAAGACTTCCTCAGACAGGTCAGCTTTGGTGGCCGATTCCGGTTCTTGCTATCATTGGACTGATTCTCATAATTCGTGGAATCAGAAGTGAGAAGAGAAGGAAAAAACAGTAAGGCATAAAATTATAATTGGGAGATAACTTGACAGTTTGGCTCGTTATATGAAAATAGGGGATAAGTTTTGGGGGACCTGTTTTGAATTGTTTCGGGAGTATTGTTTACCCGGGAAGGCGGTCATAAATGATTACTAGAGGTAAGGTTTCCATATTACTTGGACTCGTGTGCTTTGCACTGGCGTTTTATATTTTTGCATATAATCGTGACGAGGATCTTTCAGCCGGTGTGAGTGCTGCGAACCTGTTAGAAGGCGTAGATGCGCAGATAACGAACGTGCCTGCAGATGCAACACCCACAGGAGAGATGAAGGCTGTGGATGTAAACGGACAGTCCTTTATCGGTATCATAACGATACCTGCAATTGATATCAGACTTCCAATCCAGAGTGAATGGTCTTCCGAGAATGCCAGGACTTCACCCTGCAGATATAAAGGTTCTGTTTATACGAATGATCTTATCGTAGCAGGTCATAACTATCAGAGACATTTTGGTAAGCTCAACCAGCTTAACAGTGGCGATACAGTTATAGTAACTGATATTGACGGCAGACAATACTACTACGAAGTGACCTATACCGAGACCATCGGCACCTATGAAGTGGACAAGATGGATGAAGGTGAGTGGGATTTCACAGTATTTACCTGTACTATAGGCGGTGCAAGTCGTGTAACGGTTCGCTGCGAACTCGTAAAGACCATAGAGCCCGGTTCTGGGGATTCTGTTATCGACGAGATTGAGAATGCAATCTCAGAAGATGGCAAATAAGTTTTGAGCTTTTGAAACTGTTTGTTCTATAAATATAAAAACATAAATATATAGGCGGTACATATCATTTTGAAGATATGTACCGTTTTTTTGATTAGAGCACAGGGTGAGTTTTTTACGAGCTTAGTTGAGCTTGAACATAAATGTGGTAGAATGTATTTGATTAAATGATGGCTAATCTTTATATAGAAAGGACATAAATATGGCACTTGAAAAATTAAAACCCTCAGAAGTATTTAAATGGTTCGAGGAGATATGTAATATTCCCCATGGATCATATAACGTTAAGAAAATCAGTAATTTCCTGGTTAAGTTTGCAAAGGACAGGAACCTCTATGTGCGCCAGGACAAGGAATACAATGTAGTGATCAAAAAGCCCGGCACAAAGGGCTATGAGGATCATGAGCCCGTTATCCTTCAGGGACATATGGATATGGTCGCTGTTAAGGAAAAGGGGGCGAAGATCGATATGACCAAGGATCCCCTTAAGCTTAAGACTGACGGAGAGTTTATCTGGGCTGAGGGAACAAGCCTTGGCGGTGATGATGGAATAGCTGTTGCTTACTGCCTTGCAATTCTTGATAGCGATAAGATTCCTCATCCGCCTCTTGAAGTTATAATTACTACAAATGAAGAAGTTGGTATGGATGGAGCTTTTGCACTTGATTGCCACGATATCGAAGGCAAGAGACTTATCAATATTGATAACGAAGAAGAAGGTGCAATGATTGTCAGCTGCGCAGGCGGCGCACGTTTCCATGGATATCTTCCTCTTACAAGAGAGAACAGAAGTGGTATTAAGGTTAAAATCCATGTAAAAGGTCTTAAGGGCGGTCATTCCGGTGAGATGATAGTCAAGGGCAGAGGTAATGCCAATAACATCATGGGAAGACTTCTTCTTGAGATCACAGATACCCTTGAAATCGGACTTATAAGCTTAAATGGTGGTGTTGCAGACAATGCTATCGCAACAGACTGCGAAGCTGAGCTTTTGCTTATGGGCCTTGCATCACAGACCCATGGAAATATAGTTGGACCGGATGTTTCATTTTTCTCACTTTACGGAAAGCTTTCTCATATAGCATATAAAGTAGAAGAAGATCTGAAAAAAGAACTTGGAAGCAGAGATCCTGATCTTTCAATTGTGGTAGAGGAAGTGTTTGACAGCAGTCTTCCGCCTGAAAAGACAGATGTATCACATATGGCTTCTGTTAACCTTGATTCCAGCGTGGATGCATACACTGAGGTTCATGAAAAGAGAGAAGTTATCTCAGGAATCATTCCATGCACTCAGGTTATTGAACTCGCAAGATGTATTTGTGCAATGCCTTTTGGAGTTCAGGCCATGAGCGATTCTATCGATGGACTTGTTGAGACATCACTTAATCTTGGAATTCTCAAGATTGTTGCAAATAAATCAGGAGCGGTTGAAGGAAAAGATGCTGCAAGCACCGGTGCCGGCGTCGTAGATGAGGCATTCATTCTGGATTACTCGGTCAGAAGTTCAATCGCACCTGCAAAAGAAGCGCTTCTTCGTAAAATGGAGATCATCATCGAAAGCTTTGATGGAATCCACGAGACTTCAGGAGAGTATCCGGGATGGGCTTATCGCAAGGATTCTGTTCTTCGCGACAAGATGGTGGATGTATATAAGAAGCTCTATAAAAAGGACATGAAAGTAGAAGCGATTCATGCCGGATTAGAGTGCGGATTATTCTCTGAAAAGATTGAAAATCTTGATTGTGTATCCATCGGACCGGACATGCAGGACATCCATTCCACCGGTGAAAAATTAAGTGTGGCATCCGCCGGAAGAACTTTTGAGTATCTTTGTGCTGTACTTAAGGAATTGTAAGATAAAAAATACAAAATTTAACAAAAGTTAGACAAATAAAATTTTGGAGCCGCCTGGGCTGAAAACCCAGACGGTTTCTGCGTTTCATGGAAATTATTACTTGTCAAGTACGAATTTTGAAGAAATTTCTTCATTTTTGGTAGTGCAAAATGAAAAATTAGTTCATATACTTATAAGGTAAGTTTGTCAAAAATTTTATAATTTTTTTATATTTTATGGAGGGAATATGAGGAAGAGTATTGCAAGAAAACTCGCCGGACTGCTCGCAGCTGTTGTTCTTACATCAACATTTGCGTCCGATTACAACAGTATCGGTGCCAGAGCTTCTGAAGTAACTGAGATTACTGAAGAGACTCTTGAAGCAGCAGAAGGCACAAACGAAGAGACTGTTGAAGAAACAGCTCCGTCTGACACTGAAGCAGAGACACCTGCTGAAGAGGAGAAGGAAGAGGAGACAGTTGTAGAAGAGGCTGCAGAAGTAGTTGAGGAGACTCCTGCTGACGAGACAGCTTCAGATGACAATGCTCCTGCTACTGAGGAAGCTGTAGATACAG
Source organism: Butyrivibrio sp. AE3006 (assembly GCF_000424165.1). Taxonomy (NCBI): domain Bacteria; kingdom Bacillati; phylum Bacillota; class Clostridia; order Lachnospirales; family Lachnospiraceae; genus Butyrivibrio; species Butyrivibrio sp. AE3006. Next base: position 279,624 of record NZ_AUJJ01000001.1, read on the forward strand.
CAGATGAGGGCTCAACTGAGGAAGCTTCTGATGCTGCAGGCGAAGGCTCCACAGAAGAGACAGGTGATGCTCAGGAAGAGACACCTGCTGAGGAGACACCTGCAGATGAGACTCCTGCAGAGGAGACACCTACAGAGGAGAATCCCGATGCAGAGCTTCCCACAGAAGAGATCGCATCTAACGCAGCAGACACATCTTCTACAGAAGAGGCACCTGCCAAGGAGGAAGAGAGAGTTAAGGAATTCAAGGCTTCAAAGGAGATAGATGGTATTCTCGTATCTCTTTATGCTGATCCTGAAGTTCTTCCCGATGATGCAACTCTTGATATTAAGAAACTTGACAATTCCGAAGAGGAACAGGTTAAGGAAACAATTGACGAAGAGCTTGGTGAGACTGCAGAAGTATCACAGACATTCTCTTATGATATCAATATCTATTCAGAGAGCTATGATGGCTATGTACAGCCTGAGGATGGTACTGTAGAAGTTAGATTCTCTAAGATTGAAGAAGCAGCAGATAAGGATGTAAGCCTTGCTGTTTATCATGTAACAGATGATCTTTCTGATGCTAATAAGGTTGCAGATGCTGCTTCTGAGACAGCTCAGGAAGTTGTATTCGATGCAGAGCATTTCTCTATTTATACAGTAACTCTTTATCATGAAACTTTTTTAGGAGAGGCTACTGATACATTTAAGATCCACGCAGTGGATGTAAATGGTAAAGATATTAACGATTACGAGAGCGTTAGAAATATAGCTATCGAGTGGAGACTTTTCCAGGATAAAATGAGCGCAAGTGATGTGGCTCCCATTTATCATGGCTATAAGTTCAAGACTGCATATTATGTTAAGGGTAATGATAAAAAAGAATTCAGTGAGATTAAGAGGGGTCATTTATTCGGGCTTTCAGTATTATATGTAGATCCTTTCTATAAGAGATACTTTATAAATGAAGATACTGAGCTTCTCTTCGTTTATGAGAAGGATTCCAGTTTTGTGAAGTATCAAACAACACACCACATTGATCTTGGATTCACAGATATAAACATCGATGATGTTAAGAATGCACGTGTGAACATCAACGGAACATGGTATGACATGAATGACAGAGCTGTTGATGAGCAGGATCTTCATCGTGTTGAGAAGAGACTTGATCTTCGTAGCAGAGGATTAACTGTTACAACCAAGGATTATATTTATTTCGAGTTTGAATATCAGGGTAAAAAATACTGCAACGATTATATTACACGTGAGGAATCTGAAGCACTTAATACAAGAGCATATGAGGATTGTGTAAATGCTCATGCATACAACCAGGATGTATTCGGTTTCGACTATAACTTTGAGTTTAAAGAGTTTGCTGAAGACGTTGAGTATACAATAAACGTTTTTGCAGGCACACCCGGAAAATATTCTGCTGCACCTATATATACTCTTTCATCTGAAGATACTACTAAGGTTAAGATTCTCGGTGATAAGACTGTAAAAGAAAAATTTGGTACTGCAGCTGAAGGCAAGAAGTTTGAGCCTGTATTTGACACAACAGTTACTTATAACGGAATAGAATATACACTTGATACAAATGCAGAAGGAAGCAAATTAGTTCTTGATCCTGCTGATGCTGATAAGACAAAGAACGTACTTAATGTATATTACTCAACAACTACAGCAAATGTAGCTTTTTATGTGCTTCTTCCCAATAAAACAATTCCTGAAGATTCTACTGAGCAGGATGTAAGTGAGTACTTCCCCAGCAAGAATAGTGCAGCCTACACTTACGAGAAGTGGAAGGGTACTGCTGTAGACCTGTACGCGCTTGATTCACTTTCGAACTATGAGAGTGATATCAAGTCTAAGATTGATAGTCACCACAACTTATGGGATCCTTCCATGAGTGGTATTATCAATACACTTATCAAGTCTATTGATAGCACAACAATAAATGAGGATCTTGAGTCATATCTTAGTAATGTACGAGTTAAGAAAGATGCGTCCGGAAAGACTACAAGACCTGCAGAACTTAGCGATATAAAGTGGTACGTATATAAGAACACAGCAGGTAACACATATGATAATGATAATCCTGCTAAGGCTTATCACATTGACGGATATATCGAGAACGCTCAGATATCAGTTACATACCATGCAAACTTTGATGGCTGTACAGAAGAGCCTGTAGAAGTTACAGGTTTATGGAGTGGTAACTCATACGATGTTCAGGAATATGCTGATACATTTACTAAAGCTCCTGCAGGTAAGAAATTTGTAGGTTGGACAACTAAAGCAGATGGTACAGGTGATAAGTACAAGGATCCTGAAGTAGATAATGATGATTCATTACTGCTTGTTCATGAAATGGATTTCTACGCACAGTGGGTTGATGTAGAGTACACAACCAAGTATTTCGATGAAGCTGATGACGAAGGAAAGCATGCTCTTCTTGGAGATAATGTTTCTGCAAAGGTTCAGCAGAAATATGGCGACAAGACATACACAATCGATGATCCTGAACCTAAGAAGGATGCTGATGGAAATGTAATTAAAGAGTTCGTTGGCTGGAAAGCAGCTGATGGCAAGACCTATTCAAGAAATTGGATCAAGGATACCCCAGTAGAAGGTGACCAGGAATTCTATGCAGTATATGAGATAGTTGGTGGATACAAGAAGTACTATATCAACTACTATTATCAGAAAGCTGATGGAACATACGAGTATAGACATGAGCAGCCCGCTGATACTTCATACAATGACAAGGGTGAGTTTACATCAGATTACTTCGATTCACTTATTTGCGGTCCTGTATATGTAAGCAAGACCGGGGTTAAGGTATCAGTTAAACCTGAGCAGAGACCTCTTACAAAGACCAAGAATAATGTTGAGTATACACTTGTTGATAAGGGTGAAGCTAACTGGTGGGAAGATACAATTAAGACAACTACTACAAAGCAGGTAGTGCTTAATGTATATTACAAGAGAGCAGACTTTGATACAGAGCTTGATGTTTATGCAGATACAGATTCCGCTGTATACAATGGTATCAAGCAGAATTCTGTAACAGGTTCTTATGACATTAACAGCACTCTTGCTAAGGACTATAACATTACTGTTGAGGCTTCAGTAAATAACGAGGGTATAACAAACGTTAGACAGAATCCTGCAACAGGAGTGAAAAACAAGAAGGTAACAAAGGTTACTCTTGTAAATAAGGTTACCGGTGAGAAGTTTGTGATTGATGCCTCAACTACAGAGGACGGAAAATATATCGTAAATGATACATTTACAAAGATCAGAGTACACGATGGTGCATTCACAATTACACCTAAACCTGTAACACTTACATCTGATGACCTTAAAAGAGAGTTTAATGCTCAGCCTCTTACAAATGCTGAAAGAAAGGTTCTTACAGGAAAAGATGGTGAGCTCCTTGTAGAAGATGGCTGGGTTGGTGAAGAAGGTGCAATATATACCTTCACAGGATCTCAGACAGTTAAAGGTACAAGTGCTAACGCATTCACTTACGCTGCAAAAGAGAACACAGACTTTGAGAACTACTCAATCACAAAGACAGAGGGTACTCTTGAGATTACTCAGCGTAGTGAGAGATTTGAGATTGTCATTAAGCTTACAACTGAGAAGCAGGAACAGGGTGTAGATACTTACGTTTACTACAGCGGTGTTGACCAGAAGGCTAACATGAATGTTGACGTTACTGTAAACACAGACGTTATCAAGAATGCAGCTAAGAACGCAGGTCTGTTAGGAAATCTTACACAGGGTATCGGAAGTGCTGTTGACAGCATTCTTGGCAGCCTGAAGATCAAGGCATCAGCTGCAGAGGAAGAAAAGAAGATCGCTATTGATCCTGTTGTTAAGGAAGTTACTGACAAGATGACTGTAACAGTTAGCGGACTTTACCTCACAGGTGGTCATGGAACTGTAGTAGGTGATTATCCTATTCTTCTTCATACAAAGGGTCTTGCAGTTACATTGCAGATGGATGGCAAGAACTATGATGTAAGTGATGAGTTCCAGATCAAGGTTGTCAGGGAAGGCGACAAGACTGATGTTCAGCTTCCTAAGTCATTAAATGCTGATGATGAGGCTAATGCTCCTGCAGAAGATGCAAATAACAATGAGGCTACAGGTGAGACTAACACAGAGAACACTCAGGTAGAGGCAGATCCTACCGAGGTTATTGGTTATCTCCACGTTCTTAAGAGAGAAGTTGTTCTTACATCCGGTTCTGCAAGCAAGGTTTACGATGGAACACCTCTTACAGAGAAGACAGTTACAGCTTCAGAAGTTGGTGAGAAGACCGGATTTGTACATGGCGAAGGTGCAAACTTCAACGTAACAGGTACAATTACAGATCCCGGTACAGTAGCTAACACATTTAGTTACACCCTTTATGATGGAACAGTAGAAGGACAGCCTAAGACAGATATAGGCAACTACGAGATCACAACCGTTGAAGGTACACTTACTGTAACAAATGATACAGAAGTTCCTGATAAGGATGATAAGAAAAAGAAGACAGATGATGATCCTGACGACGATGATGATGAGAAGAAAGTTCCCAACAGCAACGTAGAGGATGATCCTGACGATGATGATGGTGGTTCAACACCTCAGCCTTCTGTACTTGGTGTTAAGAGAGAGCCTGAAGCTCCTGCAGCTGAAGAAGCTCAGGTACTTGGTGCTAGACGTGGTGGCACAGAGGATAATACAAATACTGCAAGAGTACTTGTTCTTGTCTTCGCAGCCGGCGCAGCAGTATCACTTATGGCTATAGGCAGAAGAAAAAAGGAAGAGAATGAATAATTCAATATTCCACTCATAAATTAGCAAAAGAGCGTCACTTCGGTGATGCTCTTTTTGCGTTATACAGATTATAAAAATGTGTTTTTGCACAAATTATGGTATAGTAATATGTGTAAAATTCATGTGGGCACAACGTATTTATGTGACATCTTGATATGACTGTGTTCATTATGACTTATTGAGGAGGAATGGTATGAACAGAGAAAGTGGAATATTGATGCCTGTGTTTTCACTGGCTTCTAAATTTGGAATAGGTTGCTTTTCAAGAGAGGCTTATGAATTTGTGGATTTCCTTGAAAAGGCAGCTCAGGGATATTGGCAGGTTCTGCCTTTGGGACCCACGGGATTTGGCAATTCACCTTATCAGCCATTTTCTGCTTTTGCGGGAAATTCATATTTTATATCATTAGAGACACTGATAGAAGAAGGCCTTCTTACATGGGATGATGTAAATGGTACGGACTTTGGAAATGACCAGGAAAAGGTCGATTACGGCAAGCTTTATGAGAATAGGGGAATTGTTCTAAGAAAAGCGTTTGAACGCTTTAAAGAGGCAATTCCGGATGATTTTAAGGCATTTAAGAAGAAGGAGAGCTTCTGGCTTGAGGACTATGCTCTATTTAGTGTTATAAAGGACCTTCAGGAGGGCAAATCCTGGCTTGACTGGCCGGATGACCTTAAAGCCAGAGATAAGAAAGCTCTTGATAAGGTTAAAAAGGATCAGAAGGATGAAATAGAATTTATCTTTTTCATTCAATATAAGTTCGAGGAGCAGTGGGAGAAGCTTAAGAAGTATGCCCATGCTCATAAAGTAAAGATAATTGGTGATATGCCATTTTATGTTGCGATGGACAGCGCTGACAGCTGGTCACATCCGGAAGTATTCATGATGGATAAGGATCTGGTACCCACTGTTGTGGCAGGATGTCCTCCGGATGCTTTTTCGCCCACGGGACAGCTTTGGGGTAATCCCATATATGACTGGGATAGCCTAAAGAAGGACGACTATTCATGGTGGGTTAAGAGAATAGAGAGAAACAGAGAGCTGTTTGATGTGATAAGAATCGATCATTTCCATGGCTTTGCAGAGTATTACGCTGTGCCTTATGGGAATGAGACAGCAGAGAAGGGCAAGCAGGAAAAAGGCCCCGGAATGGATCTGTTTAAGACCCTTAAAAAGAAATTTGGTGAACTGAATATGATCGCAGAAGATCTTGGAAATACCACAGAAGAGAATGTGAAGCTTTTAGAGGACACGGGACTTCCGGGTATGAAGGTTCTTCAGTACGGCTTTACCAGCTGGGACAGCATCTATGTGAACCACAGACATACCAAAAACAGTGTCGTATATACAGGAACCCATGACAATACGCCTACCTTTGCCTGGGTTCAGGAGATAAATGAAGGAGAACGTGATTTTACAAGGCGCTATATCAATTCTATGAATACGGATTATGGCGCTTTTGTGAGGGATATCATAAGAGAAGCATACCGTTCAGTGGCGGATCTGTGTATTGTTCCTTTGCAGGATTATCTCTGTAAAGGAAAAGAAGCGAGAATAAATACGCCGGGAACTTCTGAGGGTAACTGGCAATGGAGACTTACACCAAACTTCCTTTCCGAGGACCTTGCCAAAAGTATCAACCTTCTGGTATCAACCTATAGCAGAGTTCCTCAGGAAGTCCCGGATAAAAAATAGAGATGTCTGATTTATGGGTTAAATGTATATGGAACCTAAATGGTATAGGACATATAATCAATGATCATCTTCTTGCTGCATTTAACTGTAAGATGAGTGCCCTCTTCGGTGTACTCAGTCTCGATCACATCTGAGCGGGTTGAGATATCGTGGAGGGCCTGACCGTCTGAATAGGGGATAAGGAATTCAGCATTTATTCGCTCACCCTCAAGGGTTTTTTCCATGAGCGTTATCAGTTCCTCAAGACCTATCATGTTCTCGGCTGACATATAGATTCTGTCATTTCGCACATGAGGTATGGTCATGGCAGCATGCTCTGAATTGCCGATTACAACATCTGCCTTATTGAAAACATAAATTATCGGAATTTCGCCAGCACCTATATCTCTGAGAGTCTTCTCAGTGACCTCAATCTGATTCAGATAGTCGGGATCTGAGAAATCTATAACCTCTACCAAAAGATCCGCATATACCGCTTCTGAAAGAGTGGAGCGGAATGCTTTTACCAAAGTGGTGGGAAGCTCATCTATGAATCCAACGGTGTCAGATAAAAGAAAAGGCTTATGTCCCGGCATGTCGATTCGCCTTACTGTAGTATCCAGGGTTGCAAAAAGCATGTCCTTCTGCAGAACCATCTTGCTCTCTGCGTTATCGGCGTGGCTTTTTGTAAGCATAGCGTTCAGGAGAGTTGATTTACCTGCGTTTGTATAGCCTACAAGAGAAATCCTTGGAATATCTCCGGACATTCTCTTGGAGCGCTGGGTATCGCGTTCTCTTTCGACTGCTTCAAGCTCTCTTCGAAGCTCCGCCATTCTTTTCTCGATGCGACGTCTGTCCAGCTCCAGCTTTTTCTCGCCGGCACCCTTGTTGGAGAGTCTGCCGCTGCCTCCACCCTGCCTGCTGAGCTCTGTACGCATGCCGGCAAGTCTCGGAAGCATGAATTGCAGCTGGGCGTACTCTACCTGCATTCTGGATTCTCTGGTTCTTGCTCTTTTTGCAAAAATCTGAAGAATAAGACCAGTGCGGTCTATTACCTCAGTATCCAGAATGTTCTCCAGATTCCTGATCTGAATAGGAGAGAGTGTATCTCCAAAGATGACAATATCGGCATCAAGCATATTTATCAGGTTCTTAAGCTCCTCAACCTTACCGCTGCCGATAAAGGTGCCGTGTTCAGGGTGAGGAAGTGTCTGGGTAATAGTCCCCTTAACCTCAAGATCGCAGGCACCGGTCAGAGCTTCAAGCTCGTTCATTGATCTCTCAAATTTGGAATCACTTATATTGCCATGCATAAGACCCACAAGGATAGCACCGGGAGTTTTCATGGCTTCTTCATTTACGATTATGTTCTGTATTTTCATATAACCCTTTCAATCGGTATTAGGCAAAAATGCTCAGGAAAACAACTATTTTCATACATCTTTTTTTTAAGTTATCAGAAGTGCTTAGCCTTGTAAAGCTCTGATGTACTGTAAACTGATGCTCTGTTAAAAGAATTGTTTTTATAAATTTTGATTAAAAAATTATTAAATCGACTGTAGCTGCCGATATAAATTTTGTAGATGTGATAAAATATTTTATAGAAAAGGATTTCGAAGGGAGGCGCCTATGAGCTACAATTTAGCTGCTTCTATGGGCAGGTTGACAGATCTGTACCTGAATCCGGAGTCTATATCCAAGAGTTCTGGCACTAACAGTGAAAATGTTTCCAAAGCGAAAGAGGAATTTGGTGATGTTTTCGCAAAGACCTATGATTCAATGCAGGCAATGCGCACCCTTAGTGATGGAATGAGGTCAAGATATGAGTTTGACCACAAAGATGATGCGAAAAATAGTCTGCAGGACCAATCATCGGCTATGACTTTTTCCAAGGGAAGCAGTAGAATCCTGGATATGCTTTCGGAGCAAATTACGGACAGTATGAACGAAAAAGTGAATATAGCTATGAATAATGCGTTGCATAATTTATAAAAGAAGGTGAGATTTTTTGGCGGTAGTCCGTGGGGATTACCGCCTTTTATATTTTTTGCTTTATAAAAAATTAATTCTTTGAAAAAGTAGTAAAAACGTTTTTTAGTATATAATAAGAATAGTATTTCAATAAGTTTATATGATATTACGTTAATACAACCGACTTAAGGGGGATAAGATGATTCGAGTTGTTAAGGATGACATAACCAAGGTTACGGAGTTTGATGCCATTGTTAATTGCGCAAATAATTCGCTTCTTGGTGGAGGTGGTATCGATGGTCTGATTCACAGAGCTGCAGGCCCGCAGCTAAGAACTGAGTGCAGAAGACTCAATGGATGTGAAACCGGTGATTCAAGGCTGACCTACGGTTATGAGCTTCCTTGCGATTATATCATTCATTCTGTTGGTCCTGTGTGGATGGGTGGTACCGCAGGCGAAAAGGAACTTCTGCGTTCCTGCTATACAAGTGCACTGGAGCTGGCAGCTGAAAACAAAATTCGAAGGCTCGCTTTCTGCTCGATTTCTACAGGGGAACTGGGCTATCCTGTGGAGCGTGCCGCCAAGGTAGCTGTTGCCACTGTCTGCGATTATGTAAAAAAGAACCCCGATGCTTTTGATGATATATGCTGGGTTGTACCCGATGATTTGTGCCTTAAGTCTTACTCTGAGGAAATCAAGGCTGCTGTTCCAAAGAAGAAGCCTGTAAAGAAGGCTAAGGCAGCTGAGGAGACTGTAGAAGAGGTTGAAGAAGTTGATGAAGTAGCTGAAAGCGAAGAGAATTCAGAGGAGCAGGCTGTAAAGGAAACTGCTGAGGAAGTTGAAGAGCAGGCTGCAGAAGAATCTGCTCCTGAGATGGAAGAGATAGAGAAAGCTGATTCTGAGGAAGTACAGAAGGCGTCAGAAACATCTTCTGAGGAAGAAGAGGCAACCGAAGGGAAAATAGAAGCTTCTGAAAATCAGGCTGAAGATGAAGCCGAAACCACTTTCAATCAGGATGACCTTAAATACTGGAACCTCTATGACATTAACTGGCTTATTTCTGAAGAAGAACAGGGCAACTCCCACAGGTATGTGTGCTTCTGGCATGATACCAGCGGCAGTGACAACAGCATCCTGTCAAGCTGGCATGCAGGTAAGCCCATTACAATAAACGGACGCACATACGCCACGTTGGAACAGTACATAATATCCGAGCAGGCCCTCCTTTTTGGCGATTTTGACTCCTATAAGATTATCATGGAAGAGCCGGATCCTCAGAAGTGTAAGAAGGCTGGGCGTAACATTAAGAATTATGACGAGACTAAATGGAGAGCAGCTTTTAAGGAGATTATTTTCCGGGGAGCTTACATGCGGGCTCTTTGCGATGAAGAGTTTGCAGGGGCACTTCTTGCTACCGGCGATGATGTGCTCATAGAAGCAAGCCCCTTTGATGATATATACGGAGCGGGAATGAAGGAGAGTGAACTCATCACTCCCGATGGAACCCTGAAAGTTCCTCCGCAGCAGTGGCGTGCTTATAAATCAGAAAAACAAAGCGAGAATATCCTTGGTTTTGCCCTTATGGGAGTTCGTAAATATCTTAGAAAGCTACTGAAGTAGTTTTACACAGGAAGGTTTAGGCAGTTTTTCATGAAAAAAGCATCTATGAAAAGAAAAATTATGGTGCTTTCGATACTCATGACTTTCGTTGCTACAGTTTTACTTATTTTCGGAAGCGACCTGCTTAATTCAGAAAGAACCATGCATTATAGCCAGCTTAGCTCGGGCTGGTCTGTTCAGTGTGGGGATAAAATCTATAAAGACGTTACTTTGGCAGATTTTTCTGTTGGGGACACCTACAAGGGTGAAGTCATTACGATTATAAACACGACTCCTGCCACGAATATCATTGCTCCCACTATCATGTTTAAAAACAGTCTGGCTTCGGTGGACGTATGTATAGATGGAGAGCCGGTGTATTCCTATGGAAAAGAATACAGCGATGCGGGAGAGTTTGTGCCTAAAAAGTACAACATGATAGCCTTAGAGGATGGCACAGTCCCTCATGAATTATCCATTTCTTATACTATTCCTGAAAAAAACACCTTCAATGGTATATATCCAATCTATTTTGGAACGAAGCGGGAGCTTGTCCACAATTTCTTACAATACCACAGGCTTACGATTTTTATAGGCGGATTCTTTTTTATCTATTCCTGTCTTTTGTTTGCTCTTGGAGTTTTCATGTTCCTTTATAAAAAAACAGATCTTTCTACATTCCTCAGTGCTCTTGTGTCATTGCAGCTTGGTGTGTACTGCTATGCATATAATGACATATTCTGTTTTATCAGTGATAAGAACTATTATTTTTCAATCCTGGAATACATCGTATTATTTTTCATACCGCTGGCATTCAGCGTGCTTTTATACTCGTCTCACCCTGAGATTGAGACCACAAGGCAGCGTATAATACTGGCTATAAATATTCTCATGCCAACATGTTTTATTTTACTGCACGTATTAAAGCTTGCGCATATTGAGATGTTTGTGATCCCTACTCAATTTCTCGGCGTAGTGGATATAATGGTCATTATGCCATCATTGATAGCGGGAATGATAAAAAAGCATAATGAGAAAGCTAAATCGGATACTTATACAGGTCTTGAGCCGGGTAATTACCTCCTTTTGGGTTTCGTTATAATAATGGTCTTTGGAATTTTGGAGATTATCAGATACAACATAAGCAGATTCAAGGGAACGTTTGGCGGAGAGAGCATTTTTGCCAATATCGATTATCTCGACCTGGGGATGCTGTTTTTCATAATATGCCTGTATATTTACTATTTCCTCAATGGAATCGACCATATGAATGCAGAAAGGGTTAAGGCGCAGCTTGAGGGCCTTGCCTATACTGATGCTTTGACTGGTCTTGCAAACAGGGCAAAGTGTTCACAGTATCATGCAGCCATGGAGAATCCTTATGCTGTAGTGAGTCTTGATCTGGATAAATTAAAATATGTGAATGATACCCTTGGACATCTTGAAGGGGATAAGATGATCAAAGCCTTCGCGGATATTTTGAGAGAATCTTTCATTGGAGCAAGCATCATAGGCAGGACCGGAGGAGATGAGTTTTTGGTTATCTTTGATAATCCTGCTGCTGACATCTGTGATAAGTGTATACGCGCACTTGAGAAAAATCTGGCTGCATTTAATCAGAAAGGAGAGCGGTTTACCCTGTCTGCATCTACTGGCTATGCCTACAGTAATGAACTGCAGGGTGGGAGTTTTGAAGATATTTATTATCTGGCTGATACAAGAATGTATGAAATGAAGGAGAAACACCATGCGTAGAAAAATACTTTTCCTTACAATCTCTTTCATATCATTCCTGCTGCTAACGTTGATAGGTCATTTTTGGATGAGCCCATCCGGCATCGAAAAGGTCAGTGTTTTATCTGACGGATGGGATGTCAGGTACAATGACGTGGAATTTACGGATGTAAGCCTTCCTGCACTTCGAAGGCTTATTGGCTCTGCAACTCAAAAAGGAGATCATATTGTCCTTGAAAATAAGGTGGAGGGACTTGGCATTTATACTGCGCCAACGCTTTTGTTTGAAAGCAGGTTCAGCGCCTGGAGAGTTACCTGCAACGGTAAGCTTGTTGGTGAGCACAATTTTGATCTGTATGAAATCAATGAATTCATAGGATGTGAGGATACTTTTTTAAACCTGCCATCCTGCGGAGGTGCCGAGGCTTCAGTTATAATTATTGAGTATCTGGTATCTGAAGACAGCGCATATAATTTCTACGAATCACCTGTTATAGGTGAATATATGGATGTGCTTTTATACGCTGTCTACAGTAATATGTTTGTGTTTATGACATCAGCATTTTTGATGATATTTGGTCTTATGTTTTTTGCAATTTCCATCGGATTTAGAAGTGATCTTCCTGAGATGGACATGCAGATTTATTCATCGCTTCTTTACATAATGCTTGGAGTATGGTTCCTCACACAGTTCAGGCTTATGGATATTTTCCTTGATACCGGAGGTCACCAGACGGAGATAGAGTACATTTCCCTTTATCTGCTTGTTCCATTGATGTATATGGTCATGGGATGTATGCAGGATTATTTGAAGGATAAGGTTTTTTTATTTTTCTCGGTATCAGGGACCGTAATATCACTATCACTTATAGCTATTCATTTTATGGGCCTTGTTCATATCAACAGGATGCTTATGGTATATCAGATCAATGCGCTTGCAATGTGTGTTCTGATGATAGTGTACCTTGTAAGAGACAGCATAAATCATCGCATTACCAATTCTCAGATCATACAGCTGGCTGGAGAAACTGTTCTGGCGCTGTCCTTTTTCTTTAATGTATTTTTCTACTACCTGGAGGTTGCCGGAATATCAGAACAGATTATGCTTTCAAAGAAGGCTGTTCCTCTGGGCGCCATATGTATGGTATTTGCTACCCTTGTTAACTACAGAATCTACATTTCTGATTCCTATGCAAGTAAAGTTGAGCATCAATCGCTGGCAAGACTTGCCTATGAGGACGACCTGACGGGAATCCCAAACAGATCAAGATATGAAAAATATTTAACTGACCTTGGAAAAACTGACGAGGATTACTGCGTTGTAAGTATCGATCTAAACGGCTTAAAATCTGTAAACGATACCAAAGGACATCTGGTAGGAGATAAGTACTTGTCAGAATTTACGGAAGCTTTTACAGGGTGCTTTGGAAAGAGCGGATTTATCGCAAGAATTGGCGGAGATGAATTTGTATCCATATTAAGGGGCGATGATCTCGATATGGCGGATGAGCTTATTCAGAGGCTGGATGGTGCCCTTTTAGAGATGAATAAAAAGGACCCGTCCATGGAGAGAAGCGCTGCAGCGGGATTTGCCTACAGACATGAGACAAACGGAAGTGATTGGAATTCTGTTTACCTTCTTGCTGACGAGCGAATGTATAAGAAAAAATCAGGAATGAAACACTCAAGATAAACGCCGGAATGACTTAAGGGAATGTCACTCCGGCGCATTTTTTATCTATATCTTATTCTTTTCAAGCTGCTTTTGAAACCGCTATTTTTTTATTGCTTTTATTTTTTCCAAGTATAAGATTGTGCAGCTTCTTAAGTAGAATAGCTGAAGGAAGACCAAGAACAAAAACAACAACTACATACGCAAGAAGGTTCTTGATGGGATAGATTCCCTTTGCTTTTCCGTCAAATTCGTAGGTGAAGAGCTCTACAAAAAGTCCATGGATAAGGTAGAACTCAAGGGTAATCGTGCCCATGAACTTGATGAACTTATTGCCAATTTTGAGCTTCATGCCAAGGAGTAGAATGCAGAATACGAAGTTGCAGGTAGGCAGCATCTGTGATGCAAGGCATACGCGGCGTCTGAATACTGTATCAGGAGCGCCCCAGTTCTCACCATAGTATGAGAATGTGTTGCAAATGCCGTTTGAGAAATTGATCATAGGAATCATCAGTACCAGTGCCAGGATCAGATATACCCAGTAGAACTTTTTAAGATGAGGTATGATCTTATTTTCAAACTTTGCAAAGATTATTCCGACAGCAAAAAGGTGAACACAGTTGTACCACCACTGACCTCGGATCCAGAAATCGTTGTGATCGATGGTTGTGCCATAGAGCATGTAAGCAAATACGAAGCCGCAGGTTACAGCAGTTGCAAGGCCGTCCTTTTTGATGAATCTGAAGGCAAAATAGAATGCCATGTAGAAGAACGGAAGCACGATCACGTACCATGTATTGGGATTGCAGAGCTTGATTCCTGTAAGATAAAAAATCTTAAGCTGTGTATCCATTTTTTCTTTGAGAAGAAGTCTTGCTACAAAGAAGATAAGTCCTGTTGTGTAGAAGGACAGGATAACAGGCAGAACCCTTCTTGAGAAGAAGCCCTTTAAATAGTTTTCTTTTGAATGAAAGCTTTTGTAAACACCATATCCGTTGAAGAAGAGGAATACGCCAACCAGTAGATAGCCCATGTCCACAAAAATATCAAGACCGTGGATTATACGGTTCTGTGGCCATATCCAGGATGCGCATCTTTTCTGGCTGATGTGATGAAGCATGATGCACAGTGCAAGAAATCCCTGAAGAGCTTTTGTCTGCTCAAGGGACAAGAATTCGGTGTTCCATTCTCCTCTTTTTGTCGGCTTTGCTCCCCAAAGCAAAACTACAGGCAGGATAAGGTACACCACGTAGATTAGATTATTCATTTTTTACCTCCCAAAGTTGTCAAAGAACCCCTTTATATTCTCTGACAGCAAGCTTTTTGCTTGCATTTACCCACTAATAATCTTATTATCTGCGGGGAGTTTCCTCTATATTAAAATGAACCATAATTATATGAATTCTTGCTTTTTATAAAAAGTGCCGGCTTTGACTGATTGTGATGATATCAGTCATGCCGGCAGATCCTTGATTTATTTAAATGCTTCCCAGGGATATTTACAGGATGGATTCCATATTATCCAGGAGCTTACGCCATTGTCGTTTACGGCTTTTATCTGGGCCTTTATCTCATCTGCTCCGTAGTTTTTATAGTGCTTAAGGTAGGATGCGGTAAAGCCCTGAAGCCAGGGGCGTACGCTTGCCTGAGTTCTTGTGCCCTTGGGATTAACTACCTTAAGCTCGGCATCGGAGAGCTTCATGGCAGCATCTATGGCTTCGTAAGGGTACAGATCCGGATGATCCAGGCCCAGGGTGTTGTCGTAGTAGTGTGAGGGGTAGATCATGGGAGAGAGGTAATCAGCATACATTGAGAGCTGAGAGTACTCCTGACCGACGATATCCCTGTCCACCTTGGAATTGATGATTGTTCCGAATACGTCCAGAGACAGAGGAATGTTTTCTTTTTTCAAAGTGGCGGATGCTTCCTTTACGAACTTAAGAATGGAATGCCTTCTGCCATAGCCGTTAAGATTGATGTCTTCCTCCTGTATTCCTGTGCCGTATCTTACATAGTCATATTGAACTTCGTCAAAGCCTGCCTTTTTGCAGCCCTTTGCCACTTCGATGAGATAAGCTTTCACCTCTTCATTGGTGGGATCCATCCAGGTAAAGCCCTTGCCGTCTTCATAGATTTCACCGGAGGCAGCGTGGATTACCCATTCAGGCTTAACTTCGTCAATAAAGGGATCTCTGAAAGCAACGCATCTTGCAATCACATATATACCGTGACTATGGAGTTCATCAATCAGTCCCGTCATGTCCTTTACGAGGATGTTTTCAACGCCCAGCTCATCTATAAGCTCTGAATCCATATCGAAGACCACATTTCCATCATCATTTTTCACATCAATGACAACTGCGTTTATGTTAGTATCGTCAATATTTGTTACGATCTCGTCCATCATGCTTTTTGTGCCTGCCACAAAGGCGCTTACATAGATGCCGTGGATTTCGGAGGCATCGGGGAGGCCTTCGCTGTCGTTTGCGGTTTCGGTAGTGCCTTGAAGGTCGGCGGGAGCTTCAGTGGTTTCCTCCGCGAGAGCATTTATAGGAAGTGATAGCGTGATAGCGGTGCATGCCGTAAATAAAAGTGTTTTTATAGTGGATTTTTTCATGTCTTTTTCCTTGATGTAATAATGTATGGAAAATCTAAATGCATCCGGTTTTAATCCGGAAAATATCTCAAACAGTATATCAGATTTTTAATGGAACATGACATGAGATTTTTTGATATACTTCTTAAAGAGACTGGATTTTTCGGAAAGGTTTATTAGTATGGCTTTATTTGCGCTAGGCGATCTTCATCTTGCTTATCAGTCGGACAAGACCATGGATGTTTTTGGTAAGGTCTGGAGAGGGCATGAGAGAAAAGTAGAAAAGAACTGCAACAAAATAATGACAGATGAGGACACCCTTGTGCTTGTGGGAGATCACAGCTGGGGGAAGGGGCTTGAAAACTGTGAGCAGGATCTTCTTTTTATAGAGAATCTCCCCGGCAGGAAAATCCTTATTCGCGGCAACCATGATAATTTCTGGAGTGCCAAGAAAACCCAGCGCCTAAACGATATGTATAAGGACAGGCTCTATTTTTTGCAGAATAATTACTATCCCTATGAAGACTACGCCATTGTCGGAACCAAGGGCTACTGCTACGAGGGCCTTGATACCAGACAGCATGCGGATATGCTGATTGAGAGAGAAGCCAAGAGACTGAAGAATTCATTTGAAGCAGCGAGAGCAGACGGCTTTGAGAAATTCATTATGTTCCTGCATTATCCTCCCACAGAGATTGGGGAGACAGAGAGCAGATTCACCTATATGGCAAGAGCCTACGGCGCTGAGCAGGTGATCTATGCCCACTGTCACGGAAAAGAGCGTTTTCACGACAGCCTTCTTGGCAATGTGAAGGGCGTGGAGTACAGCCTTGTTTCCGGGGATTACCTGGACTTTATGCCTAAAAGGATTTTGTGATAATTTTTTATAAAAAAGTATTTACATTCCACAAAATGCTGTGTTATAATTTCATTCGTTGACGACACTTAGTGTCTCATGTAGAGGAATCATACAACGGCTAGTATTGCGGTCTCCAAAACCGTTCATGGGGGTTCGAATCCCTCTTCCTCTGCTAAAGAAAACCTCTTAACCGAAATGGCTAAGAGGTTTTTGTTGTTTAAATTACTGTTCGCCTTTAAGCTTCTTTTTCTGGGCGTACATTTTATCATCAGCTCTGTTAAATACTGACACTACGTTTTCGTCGCTTTCTTTGTCGAATTTCTCCATACCGCAGGCTATTACAATATCTCCTGATTGCTGTGAATTGAAATTCCTTTCTTCGAAAATATCAATAAGCTCATCGATGTGCTCATAGTCATCATTATCGGATATTGCTACAAATTCATCGCCGCCAATACGGAAAACAGGGCTGTGCTTAAATATGTCACATATTATCTTGCAGGCGCTGCAGATATATTCATCACCGGCTTTGTGCCCTAAAGTATCGTTGACTTTTTTCAGGTCGTTCACATCAAATATTGTAATTGCAAAGTCATTTTGCTTGTGGTCACTGATCAGCAGGTTCATTCCTTTTTCTACTTCAAGGTATGCACTTCTGTTTTTTATACCTGTAAGAGCGTCAATATTGGCATTGGTGTGCTCTTTGGCAAGCTTTTCGGCATATTCCTGCTTGATGATCATGGCATCCGTAACATCCTGGCAAAGACCAAGGAGACACTCTCTTCCTGTTTCATCAATGAATTTCAGCTTTGTGGTCTGGAACCTTCGCTGATTGCCTGCCGCATCCGGGACATCCTCATAGAAAATGTAAGGCTTATCCATCTTAAAAGCCTTTTGATCATCCTCCACAAAATGGCTGGCAGTATCAGGATCAAAAATCTCAAAATCCGTAAGCCCGACAACTCCTGCGGGTGTCTCTTTATGGGCATAATTGGCAAAAGCCTGATTGCAGGCAAGATATTTTCCTGTATTTATATCCTTTGAAAAAGACATGGCGGGCATATTATTTAGAAGCCAGGTTACAGAATCCTGAAGATCAGTGATTTTCTGGCTGGCCTCGGCACCTTCATCCATGTAGCATACGTGTATCAGGCTTACATCATTCTCCAAATACACATATTTTCCTGCAGCACGGATAAACTTGTGACCCGGTTTATTATTTACGGAAGCACGATACAGAATCTCGTATTTTCCATTAGTCTTGGCAGCAAGCTTGGATTCTTCAAGGATTTTTGCGGCATCCTCCGGATGAACATTTATGAAAATGTCCTTGTTAAGGTCAGCATAAGCCTCCTCCTGATTTTTAAAGCCGAACATTTCACAATATCCGTCAGATATTACAATGGGAACAATGCCATCATCCAGAAACTGGAAAATCGCTATAGAATTCTGCAACCGCTCGTAGGCTGTCTGAGTTTTTTCATCGAATGTGTATCTATCCATGCTTTATTCCTCAACTAAATCGCATACGGTAGAAACAATATATAATCATTATCTAATAATCACTATGTGCGCACAAGATTATGGAAGAACTGTTCTTAAAAATTTAATATTTTCCGCCATTTTAAAGGGAATATGGCTTATAATTATGTATAGTTTATGTAAGAATTGTAAGGTCCGATTTATATTACGGCCCGGGCGCTAGATGGGGCGTAACCAGATATATCAGGAGGATGTATGGAAGAACTTATTGGCTTAGTCATATGGTTATTTATATTGCTGGCGTTTGGTAAAACAGCGAAGAAGAAGCTTAATCAGAAGGGCGGTCCTCTTGGGGGGAAAAGCGTTTCTGAGATTTCACGAAATGTACAGGAGCAGGCCGCAAGAGCAGCTCAGGCAAGTAGATCGATGCAGAGTGGCAGTGCTTCACAGGGCAGCAGACAGACGAAGGGAAGCGGTTATGCGCAGACGGGAAGATGGGAGTCTTCTTCAATGCCGCACTCACACAGGGCATCCGGTTCCTACGACACCTTCAACAGGAAATCTGCTAAGAATGATTCCGGCGCAATGCCTCATGATCATAGAGAATCAGGGACTTATGATACTTTTAATCGCAAGTCCATTTTCAATACTTCAGGTTCAATGCCCCATGTTCACAGTGAGGGGCACTACACATCCATGACTGATGCATCCAAGCTTCCGCCGGGATATATCCTTCTAAACGGCGAGCCCGTAAGAGTTGCGGATCTGGAGGGCAAATAAATGAAGTCCCTCTTTGAACCAAAGATTCGCATTGTATGGGCAATGTTATCAGCGCTGTGTCTGCTTTATTCCGCTATGGTGTTTCTTGTTCACAGCGGAACATTTTCTTTCAGCATCTGGGTAGCAGG
Organism: Butyrivibrio sp. AE3006; assembly: GCF_000424165.1. Taxonomy (NCBI): domain Bacteria; kingdom Bacillati; phylum Bacillota; class Clostridia; order Lachnospirales; family Lachnospiraceae; genus Butyrivibrio; species Butyrivibrio sp. AE3006. The sequence goes on from NZ_AUJJ01000001.1 coordinate 298,944, forward strand.
CGCGGCGTTTTTTGCTGCCTGCTATTTCTTTGCAGGGAAAAACAGATGGAGCAGAGTTCCGGCACTCCTTAGATATATTGTTTATGCGGTGCTTGGCGTATCACTTTCTGTGTTTATCATCTGCGAAGCTGCCATATTGTCTCATTTTTTCGATAAGGGTGAGGAAAATCTGGATTACATAGTGGTTCTTGGAGCCCAGATGCGTGACTATGGTCCAAGCGTAATCTACAGATACAGACTTCAGAAGGCAGCTGAATATCTTGAGGAAAATCCCGGAACCATTTGCATCACCACAGGAACTCAGGGCAGTAACGAGAGCATTTCCGAGGGCCAGGGAGGAAAAGATTACCTGATTTCCCTTGGTGTAGATGAGAGTAGGATTATAGCTGAAACGGATTCCACGACCACCGGTCAGAACATAGAAAATGCATTTGCGATTATTGGTGAAGATAATATAAGTGGTTTAAAAATCGGCATTGTAACCAACGGTTTCCATGTTTTCAGGGGAGTCCACATCGCAAGAAAACTCACAGATGCAGATGTCTGCGGCATCGCAGCCTACATGCAGCCCCAGTACATTCCCAACAACATGGTTAGGGAGTGCTTTGGAATTATTAGAGATTTTGTTTTTAGATAATTGAAGAACATAGCGACGTAAATGTGTTAAAATCGGCAGTCCCTAAGGGCTGCCGATTTGCTTGTGAGATATTAAATTTGACAATTCACTTTTTATCGAATACCATGGAGAAGATTTTGAGGAAGGACAGAACATGAGCTTTGTAAGTAACAATGACAATTTCAAAAGTCGTGAAAAAGGCATTTCGCTTATTATCTGCGCAGTGCTTCTTCTTGCTGTGCTTCTTTCTTCATTTTTTGTAGCAGCTGAGCTTGGTCATGATTGTAGCGGGGATGAATGTCCTATCTGTCAGATGATCGCTCAGAGCGAGAATTTTGTTAATCAGATCGGAACAGGTCTGATAATTCTTGCGGCTGCGCTTTTAGTTGTTTTTTCAATATCAGAGTTTCATGCGGATTCGTTCCGCATCTTTGCCGTGCCTACTCTTGTTAGGCAAAAGGTACGTCTAAATAATTAAAGACACTCTTTTTATCTTTTTTTTCCTAACTAAAAAACTAAATATATAAACTTGTGGAGGAATATTATGAAAAGGAATATTTCTGTTTTTTGTGCTGCAATTGTCATGGTATGGGCTCTTAGCGCTTGCGGTGAAAGTGCGGGAGAAAATCCTGAAGTTCCGGAGGTTTTGACAGATTCAATTGAATCTGAAGAAGTGCCCCTTTCTGCTGCTGCGGGAGCAGATGATTCCATCAGCATAGTGACAACGATTTTTCCTGAGTATGACTGGGTAAACGAGATTCTTGGGGATAATCCGGCAAATGCAGAGGTTACCATGCTTCTTGATAACGGCGTTGATCTTCACAGCTATCAGCCAACCGCGGAAGATATTCTTAAGGTCGCAACCTGTGATCTTTTCATCTATGTAGGCGGCGAGTCTGATGAGTGGGTAGAGGATGCCTTGAAGGAAGCTACAAATGAAAATATGGTGGTCATAAATCTCCTTGATGTCCTTGGGGATGATGTCAAGGAAGAGGAAGTGGTTGAAGGTATGGAAGCCGAGGAAGAAGGCGAAGAGGGAGAAGAGGGAGAAGAAGAGCCTGAATATGATGAGCATGTCTGGCTTTCTCTCAGGAATTCTGAGAAGCTTTGCGAGGCTATAAGGGATGCCATCATCATGATTGATCCTGATAATACGGCTGTATATGCCGAGAATGCGGACAATTATATAGCTGAACTTAAGAGTCTTGATACCGAATATGAGAAAGTGGTAAAGGACGGAACTGCGAATACTCTTGTTTTTGGAGACAGATTCCCATTCAGATACCTGGTTGATGACTACAACTTAATTTATTATGCGGCCTTTGTTGGATGCTCGGCAGAGACGGAGGCAAGCTTTGAGACCATCGCTTTTCTTGCAGGAAAAGTGGATGAACTTTCTCTAAAAAACATCATGACCATCGAAGGTGCTGACCACAGAATCGCAGAGACCATAAAGAGCAGCACAGAGGGTAAGGATCAGAATATTTTAACAATGGATTCAATGCAATCCACAACCTCAAAGGATGTTGCAGGTGGTGCATCTTATCTTGGGATCATGAAAAACAATCTTGAGGTTTTAAAAGTGGCGCTTAATTAGGCACGGAAGGAGGACTCATGCCATTACTGACTGTGAAAAATCTCTCACTTGGATATGACGGGTGCAGAGTTATTGAGAATTTGAATTTTTCTGTAAACGAGGGGGATTATCTTAGCATCGTAGGGGAGAACGGCTCCGGAAAAACTACCCTTATGAAGACGCTTCTTCATTTACAAAAACCCATAAGTGGGGAGATTTCTGTCAGTGATGGCTTAAAGCCTGATGAGATCGGTTATCTCCCGCAGCAGACGCAGGTGCAGAAGGATTTTCCTGCTTCTGTGAGGGAGATAGTACTTTCCGGGTGCCAGAGCAGCATGGGGCTTAAGCCTTTTTATGGGAAAAAGGAAAAGGCACTTGCTACTAAAAATATGGAGCTTATGGGAATTTCTGATTTTAAAAATCGCTGTTACAGAGAGCTTTCCGGTGGACAGCAGCAAAGGGTTCTGCTTGCTAGAGCTTTATGTGCAACCAAAAAGCTGCTGCTTCTTGATGAGCCGGTGGCGGGCCTTGACCCTGTGGTGACACAGCAGATGTACGAAACAATAAAAGAACTGAATGACTCAGGGATAACAGTCATAATGATATCCCATGACATAGGTGCAGCACTGGAGTATTCGACCCATATCTTGCATATCGGGAAAGATGTTTTCTTTGGAACTAAGGCTGAGTATATAAAGAGTGATAAAGGTTTTCCTGCTTCCGGAATTGAGCTGGGAACAGGGCTTAGTCAGACAGAACCAGCATTTAGAGAGGTGAAAAGCTATGCTTGATAAGATTTTCTTTTATCTGCAATATCCCTTTGTGAGATATGCGATTATTGTGGGAATACTGATTGCGCTGTCATCATCTCTCCTTGGGGTGACGCTGGTGCTTAAAAGGTTTTCATATATAGGAGACGGTTTATCCCATGTGGCATTCGGGGCCATGGCTATTGCCAGCGTTCTTAAAATGGCGAACCAGATGGCGCTTATTTTACCTGTGACAGTAGTCTGCGCTGTGCTTCTTTTACGAACCGGGCAGAATGCAAAGATTAAGGGTGATGCCGCTATTGCCATGATTTCTGTGGGAGCACTGGCTTTTGGCTATCTTCTTATGAACATTTTTTCCACATCATCGAATCTGACGGGAGATGTGTGCAGCACACTTTTTGGCTCCACATCGATACTCACTCTGACACTTGGCGAAGTTGTGGTCTGCGCTGTTTTGTCTGTCGTTGTGATTGGAGCTTTCGTTCTTTTATACAACAAGATTTTTGCCGTGACCTTTGATGAGAATTTTGCAACAGCTACCGGAACGGCCGCAGGAAAATATAATACGGTGATCGCTGTTATGATCGCGGTTATCATTGTGCTTGCCATGAACCTTGTGGGATCGCTTTTGATATCAGCACTGGTAATCTTTCCTGCCTTATCAGCCATGAGCATTTACCGGAGTTTTTTCAAAGTGACGATTTGCTCTGCAATTATCTCTGTGGTATGCGCATTTGTGGGAATTATGATTTCAATCCTCGCTGGCACTCCTGTTGGTTCAACCATTGTAGCTATCGATGTTTTGGCATTTTTCTGTTCCATGATGGCAGGAAAATTGAAGGGAGTTTTGGCATGATGGCAGGCAAACTAGAGGAGCAGTAGCGTGATGGTAGGCAAATTGAAGGGAGGCAGCGGCATGAAGAAGTTTAGACTAAAAAGATTTTTGGGGATGTTTCTGGTGACAGGGCTGATCTATGTCTGCGCCTGCGGGAGTGATGTAAAACTGCCTTCTGCCACAAATGCTGGCGCGCTTTCAGAAATCTCAGAGAATATCTCAACAATTTCCTGTATAGACATACTTCAGATTTTTTCCGGCGACATCAGCGAGATGGTAGATCAGGTCAACATCCGTGGCATCTCTGTCAGTCAGATTAAAGCGCGGGAAAAATCTGCTGATATGGAGAGGAATCTCTAATCCTTTTCCTGAGTTAAGTTCGCTGATCCAGGATGAGAGCTTATCGATTTCTTCATCAGTATCGTTAAAGCCGGGCACGATAAGTGTAGTTAGTTCAAGGTGGCAGGCAGGTGCGGACATTTCTATGAAGTCCATAACCATCTGCCTGTTACCCTTTAATATTTTTTCATAGTAATCATCTGTAAAGCCCTTGAGGTCAATGTTCATGGCATCGATATGAGGCAGCAGTTCATCGCATACCTTTTTTGATGCATCGCCGTTGGACACGAGGACGTTCAAAAGCCCGGATTCGTGGGCAAGCTTCGCAGTATCCCTCACAAATTCATAGCCCACAAGTGGCTCATTATAGGTAAAAGCAATGCCGATATTCCCTGAGTCTGTACAGGAGAGCGCAAGGGAAACAAGCTCAGAAGGCGTGCCATATCGTAAGGGAATGTCGGGGCGGGGAATAAAATTCTCGCTGTTTTCGCTTATGTGCTTGTCTGCATCATTTGAACTTGAGTTTTTATCTTCACCATCAAGAATTCTATTCACCGGAGATGTCATCTCATACCCATAAGAGATGCTGTGATTCTGGCAAAATGGGCAGCGAAGGTTGCAGCCATAGCTTCCAACTGACATGATATTGGAGCCGGGATGGAATCTGTTCAGGGGCTTTTTCTCTATTGGATCAAGAGCAATAGAAGTGATATAGCCATAATTGGCGCACACAATTTCGCCCTCCTTGCAAATCCTTGCACGGCACAGCCCAAGATTTCCTTCATTTAGATTGCAGTGATGATGACATACTTCACAAACCGGCATGGCAGCTCCTTGTAATAATATCGATTGTACATTAAAAAAATCGAATTTATCAGAGGCGATGTACATCCTCGAAGCGTTCAAGATGGATTTTTCAATAATCAAATATGCCTTACAATCTCGAAGCGTTCAAGATAGATTTTTCAATAATCAAATATGCCTTACAACTTCAAAGCGCTCAAGATAGATTTCTTCTCCTGCGGGAATTCCTGCTTTTTGACAAGCTATGTTAATCTGCTGATTTACGCTGTCAACGCCGTCAAGATTGGGAAGGAGAAGACCCCGCTTTGTTCCGCTGGTAACGATAACGCCGTATTTTTTTACATCCAAAAGGTCGGTGGATGAGATTGGTTCAGGAATGCCCATTACATCTACATTTATCTCAAGCCAGGGAAGCTCATCGGCGGTTATCATGTTGAATCTTGGATCAGCTGTACCTGCACTTATGGCATTTTGGAGAATTTCCTCAGCGACACAGTCGCAGGTCGCACTTATAGTTCCGATACATCCACGCAGAGCTCCGTTTTTATGAATAGAAACAAAGGCTCCTGCTTTGGTATTAAAAAGCTCATCAGGGAGATCCTTCCATTCATCACCTGTGAGGTCTTTTTTGTGAATTGTCTTACCACCAGTTACATAGCTCTCTAGAGAGTAGCGGGCAAGCTTAACATAAGGGTCAGAGGTTGCCTGTCTTTTTTGAAGTTCTTCAAGCTTTTCTTTTCTCCATATATCCAGGAAGTGTCTGCTCTCATCAAGGCCGCCAACTTCAAAGCGGCATATTCCATAACCAACACCGAAGGTTGCTTCATGCGAGAGCTTTTCTGCTTTTACAGACAGACCATCCAGAGCCCCTGCCATCATCACAAAGGAGCGGTGGCCGCACTCAGCAGCCTTTGAGCAGAAATCATCATCGAATTCAAAGAGCTTTTTAAAGTCGCCGCTTCCGCAAACATCCATGATTCGCTCATCATATTCAGGACCTTCCTTAGCAAAGCCGTAAGGGCCGTCTTCTTTCATTTTGTGGGACAGATCGCCGCTTGCGATATAGACAACTTTTCTTCCGGTTTCCTTTATTGCCTGCTGAATGATCTGACCCATCTGATAGTGGAGAGCCAGTGGCAGACCGGAGAGACCGATTCTTATGATTTTAAAATCCTGGTATTTTTTGCAAATATAATATAGAGGAATCAGGGTTCCGTGATCGAGATTGGGATCGCGCTCGCCCATGGTGCCTGCCGGGAATTCAGATGGCGCAGTGCCACCGTGACCTTCTCTTTTTGATTTTGACGAAGCATTGCCATTTTCATCATCTGCATTGGTAGCGTTTTGCCCTGTTACATCAGGATCGCCATCCTCAGCTGAGCTATTATGGCTTAGTGCATCAGGACCGCCATCCTCAGCTATTCTGCATATCGCATCCACAAGCTCAGTGTCATATTCTGCATCAAAAGATACTTCCCCTGCCTGGAATCTGGACATATCTCCGTAAGCAGACTCACCGGGTGAAATATGAAAATAGTCAGCATACATCACACTGTGCGGGCTTGAGATGATGATTGTCTCAGGCTTAAGCTCAGCGATTTCATCAGCTACTTTTTCATATGCAGCAGTTGTAGCACTTATTTTTTTCTCCTCGCCGTTTCCGACTTCAGGAAGCATGATTGGTGGATGTGGAACCATGAAAGCACCTAGAATTGGCATAATTATTTTCCCCCATAATATTTATGAATCTAACGAATAGTGTGTGGTGAATAGTTCGTGGCTATCAACGAGTAGTGCGTGGTTATTGTTGAATAGTTCGTGGCTATTAACGAGTAGTGCATGGTTGTTGATAAATGATATTTCGCTTTCTATTATATATTATTCCGCGCTCCATAGTAAGCTGTAAAAGTGAGTGGACAATTCTAATGTGTACTAGACAGTTGTGGGATATATGGTTGATGGAGCTTGCTCTATCCCAGATTTGTACGGGTGTTTTCTGCGATAGTGTTTTATGGAAAACGTTTTTTGCTATGTATTGAGGTTAATGTGTGATAATATTTTTAAATGGAAAGTTAGTAATTAGAATAATCACCAAGGCAAGATCAGGAAAGCTGACCAGCGCATTGGGTATGAAGAATTCAGTACGTTTGATACCAGAGAGGGCAAGAGGTGGCTGCGCCACTATTTTGAGGAAAATAGTAGATTTCTCTGCGCAGTCACAGGTAATGAGATTGCTCAAAAGAGTTTTCACGCCACTATTTTGGGGAAAAAAGGAATTTTCTCTGCTTGAAAACGGTTCAGGAGAGTATTAAAGGGAATTCCGCGCCACTATTTTGAGGAAAATAGGAAATTTCTCTGCGCGAGAACTGTTCAGTTTTATTACAATTGGATAATTGTCAGCTGCATTTAGGATGCATTACGTGGATGAAGTGGTAATTACTATTTATCCCCGTAAGAGAAGCAGGAAATATGGACCAGATTACGTGGATGAAACAGAAAAACGCTATTCATCCCCGTAGGAAAGAGCGGAAAAATGGCTTAGATAACGTGGATGAAACAGAGAAACACTATCTATCCCCGTAAGTAAGGCAGGGAACAAAAGGAGGATATGGAAATGTTCAGGAAAAATCAATTTGCGGCAGGGGCAGCCGCAATGGCTTTAATAATAGCAACAGCTACAGGTTGCGCAGGGAAAAGTGGACCTGATAATACAGATAAGTCAGTAGCAACAGAAGCAGACCAGGCAGCGCCGGAAAATCAGGAGACAACTGAAGCTGACAATCAGGAGACAACCGAAGCTGACATTCAGGAAATAGCCGAAGCTGACAATCAGGAGGCAACCGAAGCTGACAATCAGGAGGCAACCAAAGCTGACAGTCAGGAAACAACCGAAGCTGATAGTCAGGAGACAACTGAGACGTCAGAACAGGCAATAGATAGCCGGAAGGCATCAGAACCGGACCGGGCAGCAGCCATTTCCCAAATGGATGAAATTAACTCACAGCGCGCTCTTAATGTAATAGATGACAAGTACAGAACCACTTATGAGATATTCGTATATTCATTCTATGACAGTGACGGGGATGGCATAGGTGACCTTCAGGGAGTAATTGATAAGCTGGACTATGTGAATGATGGTAATGATGCCACAGAAACAGACCTTGGCTGCAATATGATCTGGCTGATGCCGGTTTGTCCATCACCTACTTATCATAAATATGACGTGACAGATTACTGTGATATCGACCCACAGTATGGCACGATCGACGACTACAAAAAACTCCTCGAGGAAGCCCACAGCCGCGGAATAAAAGTCATCAACGACATGGTTATGAACCACACATCTTCTCAGCATCCCTGGTTCAAGGAGGCTGTTGATTATCTGAAAAACCTTCCTGATGGAACAGAACCTGATACTGCAGAGTGTCCTTATTACGGCTACTACAATTTCTCAAAGGAAGAGCAGACAGGCTATACAAGAATAAGCGGAACAGAATGGTTCTATGAGTCCAGGTTCTGGTCAGAAATGCCTGATCTTAATCTTGATAACGAAGCTGTTCAGAAGGAATTTGCTGATATCGCTAAGTTCTGGCTTGACCTTGGCTGCGATGGCTTCAGAATGGATGCGGTTACTTCTTATACCACAGATAACACAGGTAAAAGCACAGACGAGCTCAAAGTATTCTGTGACGCTGTTTATGCTGAGAATCCTGATGCTTACATAGTAGGCGAAGCCTGGGCCAACTCCTCTGAGTATTCCCAGTATTATGGAAGCGGAATTGATTCACTCTTTGACTTTGATTTCTCAGGAAGCGAAGGCAAGATTGTGAAATGCGCCAAGGGCAAGATGGCTCCCGCCAAATTCTTTGAAGAGCTTGTAAAAGAAGATGAGCTCTATTCAGGAATAAGTGAGACCTACGTCAACGCACCTTTCTATACAAATCACGATATGGCCAGAAGTGCAGGCTACTATGTGGGAAAAGGCGCATCGGATTCGATTAAGCTTGCCGGTGCTCTGAACCTCATGATGAATGGTAATGCCTTTATCTACTACGGCGAAGAGATTGGTATGAAGGGCTCAGGAAAAGATGAGAATAAGCGAGCTCCTATGCAGTGGACTATGGACCAGACAGCAGATGGAATGTGCAAGGGACCTTCTGATATGGAAAAAATCGAGATGACTAACGGCAGTTTAGAAGATCAGGAAAAAGATCCCTATTCTATCTATAACTACTATAGAAATGCAGTCAGACTAAGGAATATGTTCCCTGAAATCGCTCGCGGTAAAATAACAATACTCGATAAGCTTTCCACTGATGATTTTGGTGTATGCATGAAGGAAGCTGATGATAAAATACTAATCGCATTGAATAATTCAAATGAGACGGTGACAGAAGACCTCTCTTTAGATGAGAGAACAGACGGGTTCAGGACTCTTTCAGGCCTCTTACTTACAGGAGAGGAAACAGCCGCTTTAGAAGGAGATAACTTAACACTTCCGGCTCACGGGATTGCAATTATAACGGTCAGGTAATTTCACATGTCGTTATCTATATACCGATATGTATTTGGCACACCAAACATGTAAATAAGAATACAACCAAAAGGGGAAAGACAGATCTCAATGTCTTTCCCCTTCTTTATACATCAGAGGATGGAAGATGGTCATCATTCCGGTCCAGCTGACTATTCTTGTTATTATTATTCCGACAAGCGCCCCGCAGCTGTCGATCACGACGTCCTTTTTGGATGGTGATCTGCCATCAATGAAGCTCTGGTGATATTCATCAAGACAGGCATAACCAGCGCATATCATCCCTGCCACAATTACAAGAGGAATGCCGCGTAGTCCGTACACATAAAGCGGAAAAGCTACCGTTATTGCCAATATCAGGTACTCCGTAAAGTGAGCGGCTTTCCTTATATAATGCTGATATTCTTCACTCATCTGTCTGATCCTTGTGAGGGACCAGCCCTTATCCAGCACATCATTTGTAACTGTCAGCACCTCAACGCCCACTTTATAGCTAAGAGCCGAGCTGTTATCTGCAGTCTGATCTGAAAAGTTGAAAATCACTATCATCATTACGACTGCCGGTACAAATGACAGCGGCTTTAATACAAATCTAAGCGTTTGTTTTATATATAAAAGAAAATACTTCATTATTAAATCCCCAAATCAAAACTCTTATTTCATACATACAGTGCAATCAAAAATCTTATTCACAAATATGTTAGCAACAAGTATAGCGCAAAAACACTATGTCTAGCAAATTTTTCAAGGAATGTTAAATAAGACTTGTATAAAATCATATAAAGTGATACTGTTGAAAATGGTGATTAAATTATGATTTATTTATGAGAGGTAGTTATTTAAAATGAAAACCGGTCTTTGTCGTACATTTTTAGTGGCTGCATGCTGTGCTTTGTTTATGCCTGCGTCTTACAGCGTAAGCGCATCTTCTTATGAAAATGCTTTTGATACAGCTTCTATAGATGATTCTATCGATGAGATTTCACTGGAAAATTATATCGAGTCTCTGCCTGCAGGGGATATGCCTGTTGTTAAAGAGCCTCAGGTGGATGAGATAGAGATTTCTGAAGAAGAATTTGATGAATTGATGAATGCCGGTTTCGAATTGAAACCAGTATATTCAGGAAGCTCAGATAATAACAGCTTTTATTATAAACAGCTTACTGAAATTGATAAGATTTATTACGATGGAATACTCGAACTTTGCAGACAAAACAAAAGTCCTATCACTGGCGAATTTAGCACTGATAAAGCAGGCGATGCAGTACTTTTTTATTCGGGGATAAAAAGCCTTGAAAGACCAGACTGGTCAACAATTATTCACGCTTTATGGTATGATCATCCGGAAGAACTGGAGACCATACTTTTTTCGCAAAAATACAGCACTGTTACAGCCTACTCCGGAGGGGTGTCGCATTATAGTTTTTATATGTACAATACACCTGGTTCAAATTATACAGGTAATCAGGTTGCTCAGATGGAGTCTGACCTCAAGCGTGCATGTAACTCCTTATACAACAGTTTAAGTCTTTCCGGCGAGGATGCTTCTAAGGAACTTGCAATTCATGATGCCCTTATTGATGCTGTTGAATATAACTATGATGAAACAAATAAATATCTAAAATATACCGCGTATGGTGCACTTGTTGAAAAACTGCCTGTGTGCCAGGGATACGCCACAGCATTTAAAATGCTTATGGACAAAGCCGGAATAGAGACTCACGTTGTTTCTGGAGTTACTGGTTCCGGTGAAGGACATGCCTGGAATGTTGTTAAACTTGGCAGCGATTATTATGAAGTTGATACAACATGGGATGATGGTAATTATAATAATAGTTACCCATATAATTACCTGCTGACGCACCAGTACTTTAATTGTACTACAGATACTTTTGCACACTATAACTATTCCATTCCGGGATTTAATAATGCTCTTTCCAAACATCTGAGGAATAGTAAACATATGGGATATCTTAATCCTCCTTTGGCTAATGGAACCAGGTATTCATACAATAATATTAAAAAGGCCTACAGAGTAGATTTTGATGGGGTTAAGAAAGGTGCATATTATTATCTTCCTTACAGATACACTTATACTTACGAGGGCAAAATTGTCGAAATGCCTAAGAATATGTCATTAAGTAGATGTTCCTTTAATAACTGGTATACGGAAAAGGACGGAGGAACAGTTGTAACAGCTAATACAATTATTAATTCTGATATAACTGTTTATGCTCACTGGAATGGTGGAGATAATGTAGAGGATGCTGTAACGGATCAGTCAGATTTACGTACAGTTACCCTACATTATAATTATGATAATAAGACAGAGATAAAGAAGATTGCTAAAGGAAGTACAATCGGGGAGCTTCCGACTCTTTACAGATATGGCTACGACTTAAGCGGTTGGACAAATTCAATAAGTGGAGGAAGTGTAGTTGATAAAAATACAGTTGTAAGTGCGAATCTGGATATTTATGCCCAGTGGAAGCCTGTTGAGGTAAGTGCATATTTTTATAAAGATGATGGAAGCAAAACTGTTAGAAGTACAAATTTTGGAAAAACCTATGGCGATGCTATGAGGCTGGCTTCCGATTATACTAAAGCGGGGCATACGTTAGTCGGATGGTATAAAAGCTTTGATTCTGATGAAGCTATTTCTCCTGATACAGTCATAGATTCAACAAAACCTTTGTATTTTTATGCACATTGGAAAAAGAATACATATACCGTAACCTATGACGCCAATGGAGGAGCCTATAAAAATGGTCAAACCTCCGATAAGCAGAATTCAGAGTATGATACCTACATTACCGTGGGAACCCATGAAAAGCCTTCAAAAAGTGGATATAGCTTTACCGGTTGGAATACTTCAAAAGATGCAACAAGTGGTCTCACAAGTTATAAAGTAACCGGTGATACGACTTTGTATGCAATCTGGAAAAAAACATGTGTAGTGACCCTGCGCTACAATTATGATGATAAGACTGAGAATATTGCGTTTGGTGAAGGCACATATTACACATTGCCCAAGCCTGAAAGATATGGATACAGTTTCGTTGGTTGGAGAAGAGATGGGGATACCGGATCTTCTTATACATCAGGTATAAGGATTTATAAGGATACAGATTTTTATGCAGTATGGAGTCCTAAAAAGGTTTACCTCCATTTTAATTCTACAATAGGAACGCCATCATATCAGTCAATTAGCGTGAATTTTGGAAGTACCTTTGGAGAAGCTTTTGACAGGGTCACAAAACCTTCCAAGGCAGGCTATAAGTTTGAAGGATGGACTGACACAGCAATTAATGATAATGAAAATGTGCTGTCCCGCAATACAGTCATTGATAGTATAGATTCATACAATTTCTATGCTAAATTCACTCAGAGTAATTGTACGATCACCTTGCACTATGATTACGATGAAAAGACTGAGGAAATCAAGGTTGTTGAAGGCACATATTACGAATTACCAAAGCCTGAAAGATATGGATTTACTTTCGTTGGCTGGAGAGAAGGAGAGAGCGAATCTTATATACTTGGTACAACAATTAGAAAAGATACGGATTTTTATGCTAAGTGGAGTCAAAAGCAAGTAAATCTCTATTTCTTTTCTTCAACAGGCACACCGTCATTACAGACCTTGACGGTAGCATTGGGAAGTACTTTTGGAGAAGCCTTTGACAAAGTAACTGAGCCTGCTTTGACCGGTTATAAATTTGAAGGCTGGACAGCAAGCTACAATTCAGATGAGACCTTTAGCCGTGATAGTGTTTTCGATAAAGAGGAAAGATACTATTTCTACTCAAAATTAACGCAAACACCTAAAGAGTCAGAAGAGACAGAAGAATCCAAAGAGATAGGAGAATCCAAAGAAACAGAAGGCTCTAAAGGAACAGAGGAATCTAAGGAGAAGGAGGATAAAGGTCACGAAGGCCATGAAGAAAGCAGAAGGACATATACTGTTTCATATGATGCACTGGGAGGACACTTTAGTGATGGAAGAGAAACAAGGTATACACAGGTAGAAGATGGTACAATTATAGACTTGGCCTCACAGGAGGTTCCTGTAAGGGATGGTTCTGAGTTCATCGGATGGACCAGGGATTTGAGTACAAATGGATTGTCCACACACGTATATACAAATAATTACATACATCTGTATGCTGTCTGGAAGGTAATAGAGGAAGATCCTGAGCAGGAGACCGGTAAGTCCGGTGGCAATGGAACCGGAGAAAATCCTGCCGCAGCTGAGCCTGATAATCTGAAATATTATGACATTGTAGATGATTACAGTGAAGCTGATAACCTTCCTGAGGATGGCATAGTAGTGCAGGGCGGCAATGAATATGAGCTTTCAGAGTCAGGTACCGCGACCATAACGGCAGCTACAAATAAGAATTCTGCTTCTGTTAATACAGGAGAATATGTTTCTTATGGAAACAACAGCTTTAGAATCACAAGGATCAACAAAAACGCCTATAAGAACAATAAGAAGCTTAAGAAAGCAACAATAGGATCAAACATCGAGAGCATAGGCGAAAAAGCTTTTAATGGATGCAAAAAACTTTCCAATATTACTGTATATGGTAATAACCTTAAGAGCATCGGTAAGGGTAGCTTTAAGGGGATAAAAAACGGAGCCAAGATCACTATCGTATGTAAAGATAAGAAGGCTTACAATAAGCTTGTGAGGTTGTTCAAAAAGGCAGGCGCAAAGAAGGCGAAGTTTAAGTTTAAGAAGGGCTGAGATGCCCTTCTTATTCTTTATTTCTATTATAAAAAGGACATTTTTGTTCTGGAAACCCATGTGCACAAATATGTCAGCAACCTGCATTTCATAAAACTATTAATTGAACAATTTGCCATCTTCACTTTTTTATCTCTTATGTTATAATTCATTGAGATAAAGTGTTCCAAGGGATTTTTCTTTGAATTTAGGAAACATTTTCGACTAAATGCGAGGGGGCGGTTACATGTTTGAAGGAAAAGACGGCGAAAACAGTGTAGAGGATATTTTAGCCAGATACAAGGACGATGTGGCAACACTTGCACCTTACATTGACTGGCTTAAGGAACACACCAAGCAGCAGGTGGCAGAGAGCTATTCCAACAGCGAATTGTCCAATTCTATGCCATTTCCTGTTTATGATTCGACGCTTCTTAGTTTCGTCAAGCAGGCTCAGCAGACCGGTATGATGAATCGCAATTATCACTATGTGTATTCAAGAAATCATATCACCAATTATAAGGATGAGCTTAAGTTCATTGAGAATGCTGAGATAACCGATATGGACGATCTTGCGGGACTGCTTTCCAGATACATTCTGGAGGGAATGACCAAGGGTACTGTTTGGGCAGAGGGTGTTTACACCGGAGTCCTGTACGCACTGGTTTTTAAAATGGATGATCTGATTCATTTTTGGGGAACGATGTCTTACTAATTAACGGGAGCTTTTGAATGAGTGAGAAGTCTGCTCAGAAAAGAAAATACATTCTGAAAAAAGCCCGTGAGGTATTTTCAGAAAAGGGATTTAAGAACGTCACCATGAAGGATGTCGTGGAAGCTTGTGACATCAGCCGTGGAGGCCTTTATCTCTATTTCTCATCCACTGAGGAGATTTTCCTTGCCGTACTGTCTGATGAACCCGATGATGACGATGATGAAGCTATCTCAAAAGCGCTCACAGGAGACGCTACTGCCGGCGATATGCTGGCTCTTTTCTTGAAAGAGCAGAAAAAGGAGATTCTTCGCAAGAAGAGTCTTGTTCTTGCTTCTTATGAATATTTCGCAGAAAAAGATATAACAGCTGGAGACAATCCGCTTCGCAAACAGTTCGAAGCCGGTATCCAGATTGTTCAGACATTAATTGAAAATGGTGTTCGTGCAGGTGAATTCATCTGTGCTGATCCCTATGGATGTGCCCGCAATCTCATGTATGTGGTTGAGGGTCTTAAAGTTTCCGCTAAAACTATCGGTGTTAGCGAGGCCGCGGTTGACCGTGAGCTTTTGTATATATTGGAGGGCTTAATGCCCGGTGGTAATTGATGCTTCGAGATTTTTCTTGAGGCATTTCTTTTATACATTTTTAAAACTGGAGCTGGTTACAGTTAGCGACCGTATTTTGGTCCGTTACTGTATCCGTATCCGAACGGACTAAGTTAATTATAGACTGGCGTTAATATAGGAGGAGATTTATGAGCAAAGTCAGACGAATCTATGTTGAAAAGAAGGCACCCTATGCCGGAAAGGCAAAGGAACTTAAGAGCGAGATCAAAAGCTATCTCGGTATTAAGAGCGTGTCCAAGGTAAGGGAATTCATCCGCTATGATGTGGAGAATGTTTCCGATGAGGTCTTTGAAAAGGCATGCACCACAGTTTTTTCTGAGCCCCCTGTTGATATCCTTTATCGTGAGGAGATCGAGATTCCGGAAGGAGCAAAAGTATTCAGCGTTGAGGCACTTCCCGGACAGTTCGACCAGAGAGCTGACTCTGCTGTTCAGTGCGTTCGCTTTATAAAGGGTGACGAGGAGCCTGTTATCCGCACTGCAGTTACATATATGCTTATCGGCGATATCACAGATGCTGAGCTTAAGCAGATTCAGGATTACACCATGAACCCTGTTGATTCCAGAATCGCAGATGAAGCAAAGCCCGAGACACTTGTGGATGTATTTGATGAGCCTGAGGATGTAAAGATTCTTGATGGCTTTAAGGATATGGCTGAGGATGAGCTTAAAAAGCTCTACGAGTCATTCGGTCTTGCCATGACCTTCAACGATTTCAAGTGGATTCAGCAGTACTTCCATAATGATGAAAAGCGCGATCCTTCAATGACAGAGATTCGCGTTCTTGATACATACTGGTCTGACCATTGCCGTCATACAACCTTCGGCACAGAGCTTAAGAGTGTAAGCTTCGACGAGGGCTTTTATCAGGCGCCTATCAAGGCTTCCTATGATAAGTATCTTAGCGCAAGAGAGGATGTTTACGCAGATCCCGCAAAGCGCAGCGAGAAGTTCATTTCACTTATGGACATCGCTCTTATGGGTATGAAGAAGCTGAAAAAAGATGGTAAGCTCACAGACATGGAAGAGTCTGAGGAGAACAATGCCTGCACAGTAGTTGTTCCTGTAGATGTTGACTACGGTAACGGCCCTGTAAAAGAGAACTGGCTTGTATTTTTCAAAAACGAAACTCACAACCATCCTACTGAGATCGAGCCCTTCGGTGGCGCTGCTACATGTCTTGGCGGTGCTATCAGAGATCCCCTTTCAGGAAGAGGTTATGTATATCAGGCAATGCGTGTAACAGGTGCGGCTGATCCCACAGTTCCCGTTGCTGATACTCTTAACGGTAAGCTTTCACAGAAGAAGCTTGTTCGCGGCGCAGCAGCAGGTTATTCAAGCTATGGTAACCAGATTGGTCTTGCAACAGGCTATGTAAAAGAAGTTTATCATCCCGACTACGCTGCAAAGCGTATGGAGATCGGTGCGGTTATGGGTGCTGCTCCTCAGGAACACGTAATCCGTGAGAGCTCAGATCCCGGAGATATCATCGTTCTTCTTGGCGGACGTACAGGACGTGATGGCTGCGGCGGTGCTACAGGTTCATCCAAGGCTCATACAGCAGATTCAATCCTTACCTGCGGCGCAGAGGTTCAGAAGGGTAATGCTCCTACAGAGCGTAAATTGCAGAGACTTTTCAGAAGACCTGAGGTTTCTGAGCTTATTAAGAAGTGTAACGACTTTGGTGCCGGCGGCGTATCCGTTGCTATCGGTGAGCTGGCAGACGGTCTCGATGTTGATCTTGATAAGGTTCCGAAGAAGTACGCAGGTCTTGATGGAACAGAGCTTGCAATCTCTGAGTCACAGGAGAGAATGGCAGTTGTTGTTGATCCTTCTCAGGTTGATAAGTTCCTTGAGTACGCAGCAGAAGAGAACCTTGAAGCAGTTAAGGTTGCAGTTGTTACAGAGGAGCCCAGACTTGTCCTTAAGTGGAGAGGTAAGAAAATCGTAGATATCAAGCGTTCTTTCCTTGATACCAACGGAGCTCACCAGGAGACAGAAGTTGAAGTTCTCATTCCCTCCAAGGAAGATAACTATTTAGATAAAATCGCAAGTGAGGGTGCAGCCAAGGCCCTTGCAGAGAATGATGTTAAAAAGGCATGGCTTGCCGAGATGGAAGATTTGAATGTCTGCTCACAGAAGGGCCTTGTTGAGATGTTCGATTCATCTATCGGTGCAGGCACAGTTACAATGCCATACGGCGGAAAATATCAGCTGACAGAGACACAGGCTATGGTTGCAAAACTTCCTGTTCTTGGCGGCAAGACAGATACAGTTACAATGATGGCTTACGGCTTTGATCCTTATCTTTCAAAGTGGAGCCCTTATCACGGCGCAGCTTACGCAGTAACAGAGTCAGTTGCAAGAATCGTGGCTACTGGTGGTGACTACAAGAACCTCCACCTTACATTCCAGGAGTACTTCCAGAGAATGACAGCTGACAAGACCAGATGGAGTCAGCCTCTCACAGCACTTCTTGGATCCTTTGAAGCTCAGCTGAGATTCGGTATCGCTTCAATCGGCGGTAAGGATTCAATGTCAGGCTCCTTCTTCTACGAAGGTGATGAAAAGAGAGCATCAGGCGAGATCAACGTTCCGCCTACACTTGTTTCCTTCGCAGTAGATGTTGCAAAGGGTAAGGATGTAATCACACCTGAGCTGAAGGCAGCAGGAGATATGCTCATCGAGCTTCCTATCGACAGAGATGAGTTTGACCTTCCTGATTATGAAAAGGTTATGGCTCGCTATGATGAGATCCACGACCTCATGCAGAAGGGCTATGTAAAAGCAGCTTACGCTATCGACTGCTACGGCGTCGCAGCAGCAATCAGCCGCATGGCATTTGGTAACGGCTTTGGTGTAAAAATCGCAGGCTGTGTAAAGAATGAAGACCTCTTCACCAACAGAATCGGTAACATCCTTCTTGAGGTTCCTGCAGATAAGGCAGGCGATGTACTTGCTCTCAGAGAAGCAAGAGAGATCGGTGTTGTAACAGATGATGGCAAGTTCACTATTGGCGATGTAGTGATCTCTGAAGAGGATGCACTTGCAAACTGGAAGAACAAGCTTGAAAAAGTATTTCCTTCAGTTGCACCTGTTTCCGAGGATGATACAGATAGCGCAGATAAAAAGAGCATCTTTGATGACGGCGCACTTACAAAAGAATACAAGGCTTCCGAGGTTTATGTATGCAAGAACAAGGTTGCAAAGCCTACAGTCTTCATACCTGTATTCCCCGGCAGTAACTGTGAATACGATTCAGCTCAGGCTTTTGAGAGAGCAGGCGCTGATACAATAGTTAAGATTTTCAGAAACAGAAACGCACAGGACATCGTAGAGTCTGTTGCTGAGTTCAAGAAGTCAATCGAACAGGCACAGATCATCATGTTCCCCGGCGGCTTCTCTGCAGGTGATGAGCCTGACGGAAGTGCTAAGTTCTTTGCAACAGCCTTCCAGAACGAGAGCATCAAGGAAGCAGTTAACGACCTTCTTCAGAACAGAGACGGTCTTGCACTTGGTATCTGTAACGGATTCCAGGCTATGATCAAGCTTGGCCTTGTACCTAACGGCGAAGTTACCGGTCAGACACCGGATAGTCCTACACTTACCTTCAATACAATCGGACGCCATATCTCAACCATGGCTTACCTCAAGGTTGTAAGTAACAAGTCACCCTGGATGCAGGGCGCTGAGCTTGGCGGTGTTTACACCAATCCCGCTTCACACGGTGAGGGACGTTTCGTAGCACCTACAGACGTTCTTAAGAAGCTCTTTGAGAACGGACAGATTGCAACTCAGTACTGCGATCCCGATGGACAGGTACATCTTGATAACCTTTGGAACATCAACGGTTCTTACATGGCTGTTGAAGGTATCACATCACCGGACGGAAGATGTCTTGGTAAGATGTGTCACTCAGAGCGTCGCGGCGACGGCGTAGCAGTAAATATCTTCGGTGAGCAGGATATGAAGATATTTGAGAGTGGTGTGAAGTACTACAAATAAGACCCTCATCCGTCAGACTTCGTCTGACACCTTCCCCCAGAGGGGGAAGGCAGATGAGAAAAGCCTTCCCTCAGAGGGGAAAAGCAGATGAGAAAAGCTTTCCCTCAGAGGGGGAAGGCAGATGAGAAAAGCCTTCCCTCAGAGGGGGAAAGCAGATGAGAAAAGCCTTCTCCCCCTGGGAGAAGGTGGCGCGTAGCGCCGGATGAGGGCTAATTATAGGAGGAGCGAATGAAAGCATTTTTGATTTTGGAGGATGGCACTGTTTTTAAGGGGCATGCCATAGGCGCCAAAAAGGAAGTTATAAGCGAGATCGTTTTTAACACTTCCATGGCAGGCTATACTGAAGTATTTACAGATCCATCCTATGCAGGACAGGCTGTCTGCATGACTTATCCGCTTATCGGTAATTACGGCGTGTGTAAAGACGACATGGAGTCAGAGCGAATCTGGCTTGACGGCGTGATAGTAAGAGAACTGTCCGATGTTGCATCTAATTTCAGATGTGATGAGACAATTCAGGAATTCCTTGAAGAATATGACATTCCCGGAATTGAGAGAATAGACACCAGGAAACTTGTTCGCATCCTTCGTGAAAAAGGAACAATGAACGGCATGATCACCACTAATGAGAACTACAACGTGGACGAGATCATCCCGAAGCTCAAGGCATATAACACAGGTAAGGTTGTTGAGAAGGTATCCTGCAAAGAGAAAAAGTTCATCGCAGGAAGCAAAGACCTCAGTGATAACGGACCTCTTTCAGGAAGCGCTGTTTTCAAAAAAGAAGACTTTGAGGCATCACTTAAGGGTGACCTTTCCAAGAGAGAAAAGCGTCCCAGCCTTGTAAGAGAGCTTAACGGAAAAGGACTAAAGGTTGCACTTCTTGATGTGGGTGCAAAGGACAATATCGCAGCATCCCTTGCAGCAAGAGGATGCGACGTTACAGTTTATCCTCAGGATACAACCGCTGAGGAGATTCTTAAGGATAAGCCCGATGGAATCATGCTTAGTAACGGCCCCGGTGATCCCAAGGAGTGCACGGGAGTCATTGAACAGATCAAGAAGCTTTACGCATCAGATGTGCCGATTTTTGCAATCTGCCTTGGACATCAGCTTATGGCCCTTGCTACAGGTGCTGATACCTACAAGATGAAATACGGACACCGCGGCGGTAATCATCCCGTTAAGGATCTTGAAACCGGAAGAGTTTACATATCATCACAGAACCACGGTTATGTTGTAAATACAGATACGCTTGATAAGAGCATCGCTGTACCGGCCTTCGTCAATGTAAATGACGGAACTAACGAAGGTCTTAAATATGTGGGCAAAAATATTTTCACAGTTCAGTTCCATCCGGAAGCCTGCTGCGGCCCCCAGGACAGCGGATATTTGTTTGATAGGTTTATTGATATGATGCGCAAATAAAAGCCTTCTCCCTTAGAGGGAGAAGGTGGCGCGTAGCGCCGGATGAGGGTAAATATTTTTGGAAAGGATATAACATGCCAAAGAATAAAGATGTGAAAAAAGTTTTGGTTATAGGTTCGGGACCGATTGTAATCGGACAGGCAGCGGAGTTCGACTATGCAGGAACTCAGGCCTGCCGTTCCCTTAAGGAGGAGGGCATTGAGGTTGTCCTTGTTAACTCCAACCCTGCAACCATTATGACAGATAAAGATATCGCTGATGAGGTTTATATCGAGCCCCTCACAGTGAAAGTACTTGAGCAGATCATTGAAAAGGAAAAGCCCGACAGCGTGCTTCCTACCCTTGGTGGACAGGCAGGACTTAACCTTGGTATGGAACTTGCAGAATCAGGATTCCTTGCATCACACGGAGTAAAGCTTCTTGGTACAACAGCAGAGACCATCAAGAAAGCTGAGGACCGCCAGGAATTCAAGGATACCATGGAGAAGATCGGCGAGCCCTGTGCAGCATCTCTTGTAGTACATAACGTAGATGACGGTGTAGCTTTTGCAGAAAAAATCGGATACCCTGTAGTTCTTCGTCCTGCATTTACTCTTGGCGGATCAGGCGGCGGTATCGCTCACAACAGATTAGAGTGTGAGGAAATCCTTGAAAACGGACTCAGACTTTCAAGAGCAAACGAGGTTCTTGTTGAGCGCTGCATCGCAGGCTGGAAGGAAATAGAGTACGAGGTAATGCGAGACAGTGCAGGTAACTGCATCACAGTCTGCAACATGGAGAACATCGACCCTGTCGGAGTTCACACCGGTGACAGTATCGTAGTTGCACCTTCTCAGACACTTACCGATAAAGAGTATCAGATGCTAAGAAGCGCAGCTCTTAACATCATCGACGAGCTGCAGATCACAGGTGGATGTAACGTACAGTTTGCGCTTCATCCCACAAGTTTTGAGTACTGTGTAATCGAGGTTAACCCCAGAGTTAGCCGTTCATCAGCTCTTGCATCTAAGGCAACAGGTTATCCCATTGCCAAGGTTGCAGCAAAGATAGCCCTGGGCTATACCCTTGATGAGATCAAGAATGCCATCACAGGAAAGACCTACGCAAGCTTTGAGCCCACACTGGATTACTGTGTAGTGAAGTTCCCGAGACTTCCTTTTGATAAATTCATTACAGCTAAGCGTACCCTTACAACTCAGATGAAGGCTACCGGTGAGGTAATGAGTATCTGCACCAATTTTGAAGGTGCAATGATGAAGGCAATCCGTTCACTGGAGCAGCATGTGGACTGCCTTACAAGCTACGATTTTTCAGATCTTGATGATGATGAATTAAAAGATCGTCTTACAGTTGTGGATGACCAGAGAATATGGGTTATCGCTGAGGCACTTCGCCGCGGCATGAGCCATGATGAGATCCACGAGATCACAATGATCGACCACTGGTTCATCGACAAGATCCACACACTGGTAAAGATGGAGCTTAAGCTTTTAAGACTCGGTGAAAAGAGCACCATAGCAAGACATAAGGTCTCTGAAGAAAACGTACCTGAATTCGAAGAAGCTAAGAAGATCATAAGCTATGACACTCTTCTTAAGGCTAAGAGACTTGAGTATCCGGATAAAGTAATAAGCAGACTTACAAGATTCTCGGTAGAGACCATCAAAGGTCTTAGAGATTTCTATGGAATTAAGGCTGCCTACAAGCTGGTTGATACCTGCGCCGCAGAGTTCGCAGCTGAGACTCCTTACTACTACTCAGTTTACGGAGACAGTGATGAGGAGAATGAAGCAGCAGGAGAGGGATCAGGCAAAAAGAAGATCCTGGTTCTCGGTTCAGGCCCTATCAGAATCGGTCAGGGTATCGAGTTCGACTATTGCTCAGTTCATGCTACATGGGCTTTTGAAAAAGAAGGCTATGAGACCATCATCATCAACAACAACCCTGAGACAGTTTCAACTGACTTTGATATAGCAGATAAGCTTTACTTTGAGCCTCTTACACCTGAGGATGTCGAGAATATAGTAAGACTTGAAAAGCCCGACGGAGCTGTGGTTCAGTTCGGCGGACAGACAGCAATCAAGCTCACTCAGGACCTTATGAAAATGGGTGTTAAGATCTACGGAACCAAAGCAGAGGATGTTGATGCTGCTGAGGATAGAGAGATCTTTGACAGAATCCTTGAAGAGACAGGAATTAAACGCGCAGAGGGTGCTACTGTTTACACCGCGGAGGAAGCAAAGGAAGTAGCTAACAGACTTGGCTATCCCGTACTTGTAAGACCTTCATACGTACTTGGCGGACAGGGCATGCAGATAGCACTTTCCGATCAGGAGATCGAAGAGTTCATTAACATCATCAACAGAATTGCTCAGGATCACCCCATCCTGGTAGATAAATATCTTCAGGGTGTTGAGACTGAAGTTGATGCGGTTTGCGACGGAGAGAACATCGTTATCCCCGGTATCATGGAGCATATCGAGAGATCAGGTATTCACTCAGGTGACTCAATCTCTGTTTATCCTGCGCAGTCACTTTCCGATAAGGTTAAGCAGACTATCGCTGATTATACAGAGAGACTTGCAAAGGCTCTTCATGTAATCGGACTTATAAATGTACAGTTTATAGCAGTGGGAGATGAGGTTTACATCATCGAGGCTAACCCCAGATCATCAAGAACTGTTCCTTACATCAGTAAGGTTACAGGTATTCCGATTGTAGATCTGGCAGCGCAGGTAATGATGGGCAAAAAGCTCACAGACCTTGGCTACACACCGGGACTTCAGCCTGAAGCTGAGCACATCGCCATCAAGATGCCGGTATTCTCCTTTGAAAAGATCAGAGGAGCGGAGATAAGCCTTGGACCTGAGATGAAGAGTACAGGTGAGTGTCTTGGTATTAGCAAATCCTACAGTGAAGCTCTTTATAAGGCTTTCCTTGGAGCAGGCATAAAGCTTCCCAAGCATAAGCAGATGATCATCACCGTTAAGGATTCTGATAAGGGTGAAGTAATTGATATAGCAAGACGCTTTGAAAAGCTTGGCTATATAATTTACGCTACACGTTCCACAGCAGATACCCTTAATGAGAATGGAGTAAAAGCCCGTAAGGTCAACCGTATCAGTCAGGAATCACCTACAGTCATCGACCTTATCCTTGGACACAGAATAGACCTTGTAATCGACACACCTACTCAGGGACGAGACAAGACCCGTGACGGATTCCTGATCCGCCGCACAGCAATCGAGACAGGCGTTAATGTAATTACAGCCCTTGATACAGCAAGAGCACTTGTAACAAGCTTGGAGGATGCATATAAAGAAGACACTTTAGAGCTTGTAGATATTGCAAAGATATAATGAAATGAGAAGCAGCAGCGATGAACTTCGCTGCTGCTTTTTCAGATTTATTCTCATTCACCAAATTCTTCGATGGAAGCTGCTATTTCATCCAAACTAATTTTAAGCTTACCATCATAGATAGCAACAGGCGCTTCCCCTTTAAGAGGCATTATTTCAGGAATAAAATCCTCATCCATAAAGTTATATTTTATCAGGCACTTTTTATGCGGATCAATTATCCAATATTCACGCACACCTGCTTCCTCATATTTTGCAAGCTTGATTGTCATATCCTTTTTTCTGGTGGATTTTGAAAGTATTTCCACAAGAAAGTCCGGGGCACCATATACGCCAAAAACCTTTATTTTACTTCTGTCACAGATAACCAGAACATCGGGCTGAACCATAGTCTTATCGTCGCAGTCTATCTGTACATCAACTGGTGCAGAAAATGCCTTACACTTTCCTTTGTTTTTCTTAATGAAATCAGCTATGGCGGAATGAATTACATAGGAGATATCCTGGTGAACAATTCTAGGTGATGGCATGTCATAGAACACTCCATCAATAAGCTCAACTCTCTGCTCATCAGGAAGAGCATAGTAGTCTTCAAGAGTAAATTCTCCCTGTTTCTTATAGGGACTTCCATATTTTATACCTTCGGGTGTGGGCTGCCTTAAAGTATTGTCGCCATTTGTTGTTTCATCAGAGCTAAAAGCAGGAGTTCCCTCCATCAGCATGGAGCTATTAGTATTTTGTAGATCAAATAAAGTATCGCCGGTATTTCCGCTAAATCCTGACGAACCATACTCATAAGCTTTGCCCTGATAAGTAGCTTCATTGCCTGAAAGAACCCGTTCTATAGCATCCAAAGTAGCCTTACGAGGATTCTTGGTTTTGCCTGTAAAAATCTTCTGGAGTGTGATAGATGGCACTCCTGTATATTCTGAGAGTTGGCTATAGCTGTATCCCCTGGTTTCCTTAATCTCACGCATCTGTTTTATGGTCATTTGGTTCCTCCTGGAAATGTTGCGATATAAATATCAATAATATACAATAGTTTTATATATTATAGCATCCTATTATATACAAAGCAAATGGAGACTGCAAATTGCAGTCTCCATTTTTAAATGACCCTTTCAGCACATGTTTAAAGTATTACTTAGTAACCTTCAATCCGTTGTCTCTCTTACCTTTAAGAAGTTTGGTGTAAGAGGAGAGCACTTTCTTAGGTACCTTGAAGGTTGCACCCTTCTTTAATTTTCACATGAGATTTTCATCATAGATGGCTCTCTGACCACCTACATATTTGGGCCTGTGACGGGCACAGATTATAGGCGCTGCGCCAATCTTACGAAGAGAGATGCGCATGGGTACTACGACGCTGTGCATGTGCATTCCTATCATGGTACCGCCAATATCAATTCCTGCATCTGCCTTGTAGTTAAGGCTTTCAACAAGAACCGGATCATCGAATCTCTGATAGCATACTGTTCCCAGGGCACCGCCTGCGTGATTTGGCTGAGGGATGGCATTTACCTGCTCAAAGTCATATTTTTCCATAGTCTTTCGCTCAACTACAAGAGCTCTGTTTAGATGCTCGCAGCACTGGGCAGCTGCATATATTCCGTGTTCTTTAAGTACGGGGATTATTCCGTCATATACGGCATTTGCCACATCCACGTTTGTGGCGGTACCGATCTGATCGCCAAGGACTTCGCTGGATGAGCAACCGATGACAAAAATGGAACCTTTCTTAAGGTTAGCTGCTTCAAGTATTTCTGTAACTGCCTGTCTGCTCTGGGCTGTAATTTCTTCAAAATTCATGATGTTTTTCCTTTTTTATTGTGATGTTCCTACTGAAGTGATGTAGTATTATAGAAGTTGTGTAGGTTAGGTAATAATATATTCCAAAATTGGTATTATAAACATAACCAAATCAAACTAATTTAATATAACCAGATGGAGGAGCGTATGAGAGCGTATGCGGATATGCACTGCGATACTTTGATGAAAGCCTTTTTTGAAGGGGAGGAGAGGCTCTTTGAGGGTCAGGGAATGCAGAGCATTTCAAATATGATCAAGGCAGGTCAGCTGCTGCAATTTTTTGCTGTGTTTTTTATACCGGAGCTTGATGAGGAGACTAAAAAGCAGGCGGGATTTACCAGAGAGATTCCCTCTGATGATGAGTATTACAGCGAGCTTAAAAGCATTCTCTATTCACAGGTAGAGAAGCATTCAGATTCAATAGCGATTGCATTAAGTGCAGATGATGTCAGGAAAAACAAGGCAGCAGGCAAAGCATCAGCCATGCTTACCCTGGAGGATGGAAGATTTTTAAACGGAAGTCTTGATAAGCTAAGAAGTGTCTATGACGACGGCGTTCGTGCCATCGGACTTACCTGGAACGGTGAGAACTGTCTTGGATATCCCAACTCTGCAGATAAGAGCATTATGGAAAAGGGGCTTAAAACCTTTGGCTTTGAAGCAGTGGAAGAGATGAACAGACTTGGCATTCTTGTGGACGTATCACATTTATCGGACGGCGGATTCTTTGACGTTGCAAAGACCTGCAAAAAGCCCTTTATAGCATCTCACTCGAGCTGCAGAGTGCTGACAGACCATCAAAGAAATCTGACTGATGAAATGATAAAAATCATAGCCTCAAAGGGAGGCGTAGCAGGAGTTAATTTTGCACCGGAGTTTGTAAATATAGGAGATGAGGATCCCAAGTCCAGAGCTGAATTTATCGCATCTCACGTGCTTCATATGTACAAGATAGGCGGTGAAGATATCATAGCTCTTGGAACGGATTTTGACGGGATACACGGCGACATCGAGATAAAGCATCCTGAGGAAATGGAGCTTTTATTTGATATTCTTTCAAAGAAGGGGCTGTCTTCCTCAGTTCTTGATAAGTTTGCTAGCGAAAATGTAATGAGAGTACTGGAGAGCATCTGATGGTAAAAATAGATTTGGTAACAGGTTTTCTCGGATCAGGGAAAACTACTTTCATAAGGGAATATGCCAGGTATATTCTTAATAAGGGTGAGAAAATCTGCATCATAGAAAATGACTACGGCGCAGTGAATGTAGATATGGTGCTGCTTCAGGACCTTTATGGAGATAACTGCAATCTGGAGATGATAGTGGGCGGCGATGGAAAAGAGGCTCACAGAAGGCGCTTTAGAACCAAGCTAATCTCCATGGGTATGAGCGGCTACGACAGAGTGATAATCGAGCCTTCGGGAATCTATGACGTGGATGAATTCTTTGACGTACTCTACGATGAACCCCTTGATAGATGGTATGAGATTGGCAACGTTATCTCTATCGTGGATGCTAAGAGTGTAAGCGAGCTTTCTGGTGTATCAAGATATCTGTTCATGTCTGAGATCGCCAGCGCAGGGAAAATAGTTCTCAGTAAGCTTTCACAGGATACTGATGCCCAAAATGTCATGGGCAAAATAAATGAGATCATGGCTGAGTTTGGACTTGGATGCTCCGGTAAATCCAAAGCTCCTGCTAATGAGTCTATAGGCGATAAGGACGAATTTTGGTTTTCGCCGGAAAAACACTTCATTGCTAAAAGCTTTTCTGACCTGACAGATTCTGATTTTGAAAACATAGAAAAAGCCGGATACAGACACGCCTCCTATGTAAAGCTTCCTATAGAAGATGAGCAGTATAATCCTCTGTTTTATTTTGATGTGGCGATGCCTGAGGATAAGCTTAGAGAAACAGCTACATCTCTGTTTAAGGATGAAAAGGCAGGACACGTAATCAGAATAAAGGGCTTTGTAAAAACCGGTGAGAACTCTCAGGCAGAGCTTAATGCCACTGAAAAAGAGCTTAGCATTACACCCATTGTCAGCAGCAAAAATGTTCTTATTATCATAGGAGAAGGACTGAATAAAGCCTACATAAATGATATTTTTAAGGACTATTGTTCTCAGGTGTCACTTTGACTAAAATTATAAATAAATAATGTGTTTTATAGGCAAATTTTCAACTCAAAATACATATTGATAATTAGATATATAAAAAATCATGAAAAATAGATCTTGTCAAGTACGGATTATGCACGAATCTGTTCATAATTCGTGTCTTTTTGCCCTTCTTTTTCGGCTATAATTCATATTGGAAAAGGGGGTATTATAATATGTCTGGTTTGAAAAAGTTTTCACTAATGTTCTTGTTATCGTTCTTTATGTTATTCGCGACAGTTTCTGTTACCACTCACGCCGCAGAAGGAGATAAGCTTAAGGTGGATTTTGTTAATAAGGTTGTGACTTTGCCACTACTTAAGCCTCAGGAAGGTATGCGAATAAACGATCTGATTGCCGGTAATACTGAACTGGGCAAATCTATTAAAGTGGATTATAAGGAAAATGGACTGGAAGGGACATGTACAGTTTATTTAGATCTTAGTGTGGGAAAAGACACAGAATATTTTTATGGAGAAAATGGAAATAAAATAGATACGCTTCAAGCAGGTCAGACTTATACCGGCAGAATCCAAATTATTGCTCAGACACGTAAATTAGATGAATGGGGCTACCCGGTTGGAGACTCTGAAATATGGGATCATTGTACACTTAAGTTCTGTGATCAGGATAACAGATTCCTTGTTTTTGATGCCAAGGAAATATATGAAAATGAGAATTATCAAATATTCTTCTATTTTACCTTCACTGTTCCTGATAACACAAGATCACCAATGTGTGAAGGGGCTTACACTATGGATCTCAGCGAAGAAAACTTTACCTTCATCAGCTCCGATCATTTTGCACCTATAGAAGGAGAACGTGTTGTTAATACACTTAATAATGTTGATAAGATCCGATTTGATAAAGAAACCACAGATATAAAGAACAGTCTGCCTATAAAGGTTGATTTAAATAATGATGGAAAATATGACGTCGGCATTACCAGGAAGAGTATAGGTCTTGAATTTAAAAAACTTGATACCTGTAGTTGCAAAGGCAGTGTAGAACTTAAGATAAACAGTCATGCAGCAAAAGACTATGACAATAAAGGAATGCAGTATTTTAATCCTTTGACCTTTGTTTTAAGCGTTGAAAAACCTGAAGAAAAACCTGCAGATGAACCCGTTGAAACGCCCAATAAGCAGGAAGAACAGAAGAAAGTTGAAGAGCCTGTAGCTGAAACAGAAGTTACCATAAACAATGCAACCTACAAGATTGATGGTGAAAATGCTACTGTTACAGCAGCAACCACTGCAGCAGGGAATTTCAGTGTTCCTGCAAATGTTACTATCGGTGGTAAGAGCTACGCTGTTACAAAGATAGCAAATAATGCCTTCAAGGGAAGTGCAATCAAGAGTATTACAATAGGCAGCAGCATAACTGAGATTGGCGATAATGCATTTTCGGGCTGCAAGAGTCTTACCAAGGCTACAATAGGTAAGAATGTGACTAAGATTGGCAAAAAAGCATTCTATAACTGCTCTAAGCTTAAGAAGGTTACCTTCAAAGGCAACAAGGTAAAGAAGGTTGGTTCCAAGGCCTTCAAGAAGATAAAGAAAGGGGCATCATTCAAGGTTCCGAAGAAAGTGCTTTCTTCTTACACCAAGCTTTTGAAGGGTAAGAGGGATTCAGGTTCCAAAATTAATTAAGTGAATTAGTTAGGAGGAAGGGTTATGTTAAGAAAATTGTCGTTGTATTTGTCATTAGTGTTTATGCTGCTATTTTGCACTGTGGGAATCAGGGCATATGCAGCAGATGATGGGGTGGTTATAGATGCAAATAGAAATGAAATTACAATGTCTCTTTATAAATTCAAGAGCGGGGAAATGCCTCAGTCCTATGTAGAGAGGGTGGTAAAGGGCACCACTGATACTACTGTAACATATACACCTTATAATGACAGGATTGAAGCCAGATGTGCGAAAAAGTCTGGAAAATTTACATATGTTGTGGATTTTGAATTCAGGTTTTATGAAGGTGCTACATATAACGAAAACAAGCAGATGGCGCCAACAAGAGTTTTTCAGAGTGGTAAAGCCTATAGCTGTAAGGTTACGGTGAGTGCTTTTACGGATAATGGAAAAAATAAAATGCCGTGGGTTAATATAACCATAATTCCACGAGAGGGAGAAGATTGTATAACTTTACCCATGTCGCCCATCGGTGTAAATAATGGTGAAAGCTTCAACTATAGTTATAAACTTGCAAAATCCAAGGATCAGGGCGAGTGTACTTTAGACTTAACTGTGGGTGATGTAGAGTATAAAAGCGATGAGGAAAAAGTAATCGCAGAGAGAATTGTAAATGCCTTAAATGCCGCAGCCGATGCAGGCAGGATAGGCTCACAAGTTAAAAAATATACTTCTTCCGGCAGTCAGGTTGTAGAGATGTCTTTCGATATGGATAGGGATAATAAGTATGATTTTACTGTAACAAAGTACGATAATTACTATGTATTCAGTGAACTTTATGCCCTTACTGATTCAACTGGTTGGACTTTGGAATTGACAGGGGACGAAAAGCAAGCTTTAGATGAGGCTGGAAGCGAGTATTATAGCACAGTATACATATATATGTATGAACTGTCATCATATAACATGGGTGAATTATCAATCGATTTTAATAAAGGTGATTTTTTATTTAATCTTAATAACGACACACAGTACGCTTATGCATTGTTTCTGTATGATACGCTCGTATTAGCATCAGATAGGGGAAATTATGGTTTACCTGAGCAGATTTCCTTTTCAGATCAGAAAGTTTCTGAAGGCAATTTGGTATTCTACAATTTAAATTCAAACGATGATAAGTATGATATCGCAGTTGCGATTAAGAATAATAAACTTATAATCAGTCAGCTTGATACCTGTGATTGTGGAGATGAATTTGCTCTTGAACTGAATGAAAAAGCAAAAAAATTTGCTGAAAATGATGGTGACGGATATTACACTCCTCTTAAATTCAAGTTTAAGAAGCAGGCTTCAGAAACTTCAGAGCAGAACAAACAGGAAGAATCTGCTAAGAAGCAGGAAGAAACCCAAAAGGTTGAGGATCCTGTAGCAGAGACAGAGGTTACATTAAACAACGCAACTTATAAGATTGATGGAGAAAATGCAACTCTTTCGAGAGCAAGTACTGCAACAGGTAACTTCAGTATCCCTGCTAATGTTACTATCGGTGGTAAGAGCTACGCTGTTACAAAGATAGCAAATAACGCCTTTAAGGGAAGTGCTATAAAGAGCCTTACAATAGGCAGCAGCATAACTGAGATTGGCGATAATGCATTTTCGGGCTGCAAGAGTCTTACCAAGGCTGCAATAGGTAAGAATGTGACTAAGATTGGCAAAAAAGCATTCTATAACTGCTCCAAGCTTAAGAAGGTTACCTTCAAAGGCAACAAGGTAAAGAAGGTTGGTTCCAAGGCATTTAAGAAGATTAAGAAGGGTGCATCCTTCAAGGCTCCGAAGAAAGTGCTTTCTTCTTACACCAAGCTCTTAAAGGGTAAGAGAGACAATGGTTCAAAGATTACCAAGTAATTAAAGACAATTAAAATGCTTAGTATATTCTCGTGACAATAGAAACTAAGTGATAAAAAGAGAGGGTATTTGCTTTAGATAATGAGCGAAGCCCTCTTTTTCTTTGAAATATATACTAAACTATATTTTTCTATGAAAAAGAAACGCTATCTGATATAATGTTATCCGATATTGTTTTTGACAGGAGGACATTTGATTTTGGAACACGAACATCGCAGCTCATTTTCAGGAAAAATTGGTTTTGTGCTCGCTGCTGCGGGAGCATCTGTAGGTTTGGGAAATATTTGGAGATTCCCTTATCTTTGTGCAAAATATGGCGGAGGAATTTTCCTTCTCGTATATATAGTTCTTGCACTTACTTTTGGTTACACAATGATCATCGCTGAGACAGCCATAGGACGCACTACGAAAAAGAGTCCTGTAAGTGCATTCAGATCCCTTGGCGGAACTAATGCAATGCGACTTGGCGGATGGATGAATGCTATAATCCCTATGCTGATCGTACCTTACTACTCGGTTATCGGCGGGTGGGTTTGCAAATACTTATTTGAGTACTTCAGAAGTGAAGCGAAGGACATTGCTACTGACACATTTTTTGTGGACTTTATCTCAAACGGTGCAGAAGCTGAGATTTGGTTTATTGTTTTCATGCTCATGGTTCTAATAGTTATTTTCATGGGTGTTAGAAACGGTATTGAGAGAGTATCAAAATTCATGATGCCTATACTTGTGGTATTGGCAATTGTTATCTGCGTGTATTCCGTTACACGTCCCGGAGCTCTTGAAGGCGTTAAGTACATGCTTGTACCTAACATGCAGAACTTCTCATGGATGACAGTGGTTTCTGCCATGGGACAGATGTTTTACTCACTTTCAATTGCCATGGGTATCCTTATTACCTTTGGTTCTTATGTAAAAGATGAGGTAAGCATTGAGGACTCAACAAGACAGGTGGAATTCTTCGATACTGCCATCGCTATACTTGCCAGCCTTATGATCATCCCTGCTGTATTTGCTTTTTCAGGTGGCGATCCGGAGACACTTAAGGCAGGCCCTTCACTTATGTTCATTACCATGCCTAAGATTTTTGCAAGCATGGGCTTTGGAAAATATATAGGAGTTCTTTTCTTTGCCCTTGTACTTTTTGCAGCTGTAACAAGTGCCATCGCTCTTACAGAGAGCTGCGTTTCTACTTTTTCCGATGAGTTTGGATGGAGCAGAAGAAAGGGCACAGTTGTAATGGCAGTTGTCATGATCATACTTGGAAGTCTTTCATCACTTGGAAACGGTCCTCTTGCTAATGTGACTATATTTGGTATGCAGTTCCTTGATTTCTTTGATTTCCTTACAAACTCTGTGATGATGCCTATTGCAGCATTTGCGACCTGTATTCTGGTTGTTTATCACATGGGACTTAGTAAGATTGATGAAGAGGTTATGCAGAATGGACATCCCTTCAGACGCAGAGCGATATTTGGATTTATGATCAAATACCTTTGTCCACTCTTCGTAATAATTATTCTGTTCAGTTCAGTTGCATCTGTTCTTGGACTTATAAGTTTTTGATTTGTTTATTGTTGCCACAGATAGTATAGTTAAACTGTCTGTGGCGTTTTTTATAGGAGATCAAAATGGAAATCACAACTCTTTGTTACATCGAGCATGAAGGAAAATATTTAATGCTTCATCGTGTTAAGAAAAAGAACGATATAAATGTGGGCAAGTGGATAGCCCCGGGAGGTCATCTTGAAAAGGGTGAGAGCCCTGATGACTGCGTAAAAAGAGAAGTCCTTGAAGAGACGGGACTGACTCTCAGATCAGCAAGGTTTAGAGCGATTGTGACCTTCTGTGCAGGAGATATCACAGAGTATATGTGCCTTTTTACATCGGATGATTTTGAGGGCACATTAAAGGATTGCGATGAGGGTACTCTTGATTGGGTTCCAATGGAGGATGTACGTAAGCTGAATCTCTGGGAAGGCGATCTGATATTTTTAAAGCTTATCAGTGACCCTGATCAGCCTTTCTTTTCTCTTAAGCTGACTTACGACGGTGATAAGCTGACGGGAGCCGAGCTTGACGGCGAATCAAATATTAATGTATAATTGTATATTGTGGATAAATATGTGATTTATTAAGAGAGTGATTTTTATTTTTGAGGAATTTTTTTAATGAAGAAATGTGTTAAAGGTTTATTATTTTCTCTGGCTTTTTCCCTGGGACTTGTGATTTCTCCCGCGGCGAAATTAAGCGCTGATGCGGAGGAATTAAGTGTTACAAATCCAACAGGGGACCTGCTTAAATTAGAGGCTACTAAAGAGCTTGAGATTGTAGTTACGGAGGATTCTAATGAGGGTGAGTTTTCCGTGTCACCTGCTCCTGCTACATTTAATGCTAAGGTCAATGTTTATGACTTCTATTATTATAATCAGTTAAATGAAGATGATAAGCTTTGCTATAAGGCATTTTATGAGGCATCCAAAGCTAACATGAATACAGTTCCTGATGGCACGTTGACAGGAACCATTCTAAAAGAGTATGGAAGACTTATTTATAGCGGTGAGAAGGCTCTTAGCTATGACTATACTTCTTTTACAAGGGCTCTGGAATATGACCACCCTGAAGAGCTTGAGGCAACACTTTTCAGACCAAGCATTTGTAAACTCACCACAAGAAACAGTGCTCAGCAGGTAGTTAAGTACGATTACTATCTTTATTTTACAGTAGAAAGATATTCAAGAGCTGAAGTTACCAAGATGGAGACTGAGCTTAAGGCAGCCCGCGACGTAATATATGCCAAGGCTAATCCTACCGGAGATGATTTTTCTAAGGAGCTTGCGCTTCATGATGCACTTTTAAATAATGTAGAGTACGACCACAATGTATCCGATAACAACCTTGGTTATCACTATGGCCATACTGCTTATGGAGCCCTGGTGGAAGGTGCTTCGGTTTGTGATGGCTACGCCAAGGCATTTAAGCTTCTTTTGCAGAAAGCAGGAATTGAGTCCTACGTCGTAGCAGGACTAGGTAACGGCGGCGGACATGCCTGGAACGTGGTTGACATCTGGGGTGATCTGTACGAAGTAGATGCCACATGGAATGATACGGAATCTTTTCAGGATCATCCATATTATTTCTATCTGACTCATGATTATTTTAACTGCACAACAGCAGATTTTAACAGCCATGACCATTCAGTTCCCGGATTTAAATCAAAGACCACCACTCACGTTACTCACAAGGATTATCTTGGATATCTTAAGGCGCCTGTGGCTAATGGAACGGAATTCAGCTACATAAATGCTAAGAAGGTATTTGATATAACCTTTGATAAGGTAAATGACTCAGCATATTATTACATTCCATACGACAGAACCCTGACCTATGAGGGCAAGCTTGTTATTATGCCCACATCGATGCGTCTTAGCGGTTATTCCTTTGATAACTGGTATACAAAAGCAGAGGGCGGCACAGTAGTAGATGAAACAACTGTATTTACCGGACCTGCTACTGTTTATGCACATTGGACATCGGGAAGTGGCAACAATACTTACACCGTATATTTAAAGTCTGCTACAGGTGATTCCTCCATAAGAGTAACCCGTGGCGGAAAATACGAGAATCTTCCGGAAAGCCTTACAAGAACAGGCTATGAATTTGGCGGATGGTTTACTGATGATAAATATACTACCGAGGTAACAGCAGATACCAAGGTTACATCCAACGTTTCACATAATCTATATGCCAAGTGGACAGCTGCAAGCTATAACGTTTCGTTTGATGCAAATGATGGAAGAGGTGTTATTTCTGAAGGCACAGTCACCTATAATGCAAAGTACAGTGATGTCTTTAGTAACGTGGAGGCTCCTGAAAGAGAAGGATACAGCTTTGATGGATGGTTCACCCAGGCAGATGCAGGAAGCCAGGTTACGACAAGAACAAAAGTGACTAATACTGCAGATCATACCCTGTATGCGCACTGGACTAAGCTTCCTGATCCTGAGCCCGAACCTGAACCGGAGCCTGAGCCACAGTCTCAGCCTGAACCACAGCCGCAGCCAGAACCTCAGCCTCAGCCGGCACCTGAAGATGATAAGAATAAGTCAGATGATCAGAGTCATAGCAGTGACCAGAGTAATCAGGAGCTGCAGGAGAAGGGACAGCAGGAGGATAAAGCTGCAGAGCTTCCCCCGGAAGGAAAGCTTACAGTTGGCGATAGCGATTTTAAGCTCTCAGAGGATGGCACAGCCAAGGTTACCAAGAATAACAATAAGAAGGTTAAGTCGGTAACAATAGGTGATGTCTCTTATGATGGTGAGAGCTATGCGGTAACTGAGATTCAAAAGAACGCCTACAAAAAATGCAAGAATCTTAAGACCGTAAAGATCAGTTCAAGCATTAAGAAGATCGGCGCAGGTGCCTTTAGTGGTTGTGAGAACCTTAAGAAGATAACTATTAACGGCAATAACTTAAAGAGCGTAGGCTCAAAGAGCTTTAGCGGAATAAGCAGCAAAGCCAAGATCACTGTTATCTGTAAGGATAAGAAGACCTACGACAGAGTAGTTAAGCTTATTAAGAAGGCAGGAGCTAAAAAAGCCACCTTCAAATTCAAGAAAGGATAAATAAAAGCCCTAAAAGCCGCGTGTTTTCGCAGAAAACAAAAAATCAAAAAAATTTTAAAACCGGTGCAACATTTTTCGATGCCCATCTGTATATAGAGTAGAACAGCAAAAATAAAGCTCTAAACGGAGGGAGAAAGTTATGAGTAGAAAAATGAGATTTGCACCGGTTATTTTATGTGGAACAGTTTTGACAGGAAGCCTTTATGGCTGCGGAAATGCATCTGACACCGCTGCTACAGAGAGCCCGGCTACAGCTTCTGAGACAACAACACAGAGCTATGATGGAAATGTCGATGAATATGCCTGCACAGAAGCAGAGCCTTCAGATTCCTATGTACCTGTAAACAGCTCCAAAAATATTTTTGGCAACAATAACGAGGAGACCTTTGTCTACGAAGATGCCGAGGAATGCGCAGATGTTTATGGCTGCTATCCTGATTATTTTTACACAGAGCCTAACACAGAATCCTATGACAAGCCTGAAGAGAACGGATACAACCTTGTAGCAACCAATCCTCTTTCAACCTTTGCGGCAGATGTTGATACAGCATCCTACACCAATATCCGCAGAATGATAGAAGACGGATACACACTTAATGAGATAGATACCCAGGCAGTAAGACCTGAGGAGTTCATCAACTACTTTTCATATAATCTGAATAACCCGGGAGCAGGCGAGAAGTTCGGTATCACAACCGAGATCTCAAAGTGTCCTTGGAACGAAGATCATGAGCTTATGTTTGTGGGCATGAAAACAAGAGAAATAGACCTTGAAGAAGCACCCATGAGTAACCTGGTATTCCTTATTGACGTATCAGGCTCCATGAGCGATGAGAACAAGCTTCCTCTTTTACAGAAGAGTTTCAAGGAACTGGTTGATAATCTTCCTGACAAAGGAACAATCTCAATCGTAACCTATTCAGGCTGCGAGAAGGTGGTTCTTTCAGGTGAGAGCATGTCCAATAAGAAAAAGCTCAAGAAGGCCATCGACAGCCTTGTAGCTGATGGCTGCACAAATGGTGAAGCAGGTATTCAGAAGGCTTATGAGATCGCTAAAGACAACTACATCGAGAATGGAATCAACAGAGTAATCCTTGCAACAGACGGTGACCTTAATGTAGGTATTTCAAGCCCTGCAGAACTTGAGCGTTTCATCGAAGGCAAAAAGGATGATGGTGTTTTCTTATCAGTTCTTGGCTTTGGCGATGGCAATTATAAGGATGACAGACTTGAGAAGCTGGCTGACTGCGGTAACGGTAACTATTCCTACATCGACAGCTTCTATGAGGGCAAAAAGGTTCTTGTAGATGAGATGGGATCAACACTTATAACAATTGCAAAGGATGTTAAGTACCAGGTAGAGTTCAATCCCGGAAGAGTAAATGCTTATAGACTTATCGGCTATGAAAACAGACTTATGGATGATGCTGATTTTAATGATGATACAAAGGATGGCGGCGAGATCGGAGCAGGCCACAGCGTAGTAGCTCTTTATGAGATCATCCCTGTAGGCAGCAAGAGTGAGATTTCGCTTAAGTACCAGAATGGAAAACAGAATGTTGATACATGTGCTACAGAGTTCAGCGACGAGTATGCAACAGTAAGTGTTCGCTACAAGGAGCCCGATGCTGATAAGTCCAAGCTTTTCTCTATCGTAGTAAACGACAGCGCTTACGACACAGAAGGCAGCGAGAACATCAGATTTGCCGGAATGGTAGCAGAGTTTGCAATGATCCTTGGTGACAGCGAGTTCAAGGGAACAGCAACCTATGATGACATCCTTGATAACTACAAGAAGCTCTCCACAAGAGATGAGTACAGGGATGAGTTCAACCAGCTGGTAAGAATGATGGCTAAAAGATCCTGATATATGATATGCGGAGCTCTGAATAACATTAAAGAATATGGTATACTATGCAGTGGAATTATACGGAAGGGCAGCTACGGGGAAAAGCTGCCTTTCCTTAGGGGAGACTTAACATGGGGACATGCGTACTGCATAGAAATGTCATATTTGAGATCATAGATGCCGCAAGCTACACACTGAAAATGGCAGCAGTTAATCTGAAAAAGAGGATAGGCCATATTCTTTTTATGGCAGAGGACTCTTTTGAAAGTACCAAAACCGACACCATTAGCAGTGAGGAAGCAGCGCAGAACGCCGGAAAATATCTTGATAAATACGGCAATGCGATTCTGAGGCTGGCATATTCATATCTTCACAACATGAGTGATGCTGAGGATATTCTTCAGGAAACCCTCATCAGATACATCAAAACCACACCTGCATTTGAAAATGAAAAGCACGAGAAGGCATGGCTCCTTACAGTAGCAGCCAATCTCAGTAAAAATAAGATTGATTATATTAATATCAGAAAAGCAGACGAGCTTTCAGAAGAGCTTGTAGCTGAGAATAAGGAAGACCTGGGCTTTATCTGGGATGCGGTAAAACAGCTCCCTGACAAATATAGGGAAGTAATTCATCTTTTTTACGAGGAGGGGTATCAGGCAAAAGATATAGCGAAGATTCTTAAAAGGAACGAGTCTACTGTCAGATCTGACCTGAACAGAGGCAGACAGCAGCTGAAAAATATTCTGAAGGAGGCGTACGATTTTGAGTAAGTATAATGAAATCATGGACCACATCGAAGTCTCAGACGAGATGCGAAGCCGAATCCTTAAGAATATTGAAGAGCAGGCGAAGGCAGCAGATCAGGGACCTATATTTAAGGATAGCAGTCAGGCGGAGCAGGATGCAGGAGATAAGAACTCCGGCGGCGATAAAAAGGAAAAGCCGGATGCTGCTAAGATCCTTAAGTTTGTTACGGGCTTTGCCACAAAGGCAGCAGTATTTGCATTGGTGGCAGCAGGCGCTTACGGCGTAATAAGGACCGTTGGACTTAAGAACACATCCACCATGGAGTCAGCCACATATCAGGAGGCAGCTACCGCAGAGGAAACAGAAACTGCAGCCTGGGAAGAAGAGGCGACATACGAGACGGAAAGTGCTGAATTGTCGGATGATGCAGCTTATGAAACAGAAGCTACTGAGGATAGCAGTGCGACATACGAGCCTTCCTTTGATATTTCAGAGTCAGAGGTTAATGGTGCCATGACAGGCGATGCCATGAATGAAGCTCCTATGGATGCAGGCAAAAAGTCACCTCTTGATTCTGTAAAAGACCTCTTTGACAGTGAGGATAAAGCGGATAATAATGACGAGGCCTCCTATGTCATAGAAGATGCGGAGGAAGAAGCTGCTGCAATTTCCCAGGATAGTGTAACTCTTCTCATGGTGGGAGATATTCTCCTTCATACACCTGTAGAGGAAGCAGCTAAAAACTCAAATGGCGACTACAACTTCGACTTTATTTTCGAGCATACTAAAGGCGAGATAAGTGCAGCCGATATCGCTATGGTTAACCAGGAAGTTATTATTGGCGGCGAGGAGCTTGGCGTTTCCGGATATCCTGCTTTTAATGCTCCATATGCCATAGGTGATGCTCTTGTAAATGCGGGCTTTGATGTAATCTGTCATGCCACAAACCATGCACTTGATAAGGGCAAAAAAGGAATCCTGAATACCACAAATTATTGGGAGGAAAATCATCCTGAGATAACAGTTGTCGGAATAAACGAAACTGAGGATGAGTATGAGGATATAGATATCATTGAAAAGAATGGTATCAGGATTGCGATTTTGAATTACACCTTTGGAACAAACGGCATATCAGCTCCCTCCGATATGCCCCATATAGTTGATACCCTTGATGAGAGCAAGGTTGTAGCAGATCTTAAGTACGCTGAAGATAATGCAGATTTCACAGTTGTATGTCCTCATTGGGGAACTGAGTATAACCTTGGAATAGATAAGAGCCAGAAGAAGTGGACGGATGTTTTCAGAGAAAATGGTGCTGACCTCGTTCTCGGAACCCATCCTCATGTAATAGAACCTATAGAATTTATTACAGATGACAGTGATGGAATCACCAATAATCACTGCGACGGAGATATGCTTGTTTACTACTCCCTTGGCAATTTTGTTAACTGGACATCGGGAACAGGAGATGGAACAGCAAACAGAATGCTTGGTGGAATGGCGGGTGTAACACTTTCAAGGGATGAAAATGGCGACATTGCTGTATCCGATTACTCAGTTCAGGCAGTTGTATGCCATGTTCAGAGCGGCCCTGAAAATGTAACGGTTTATCCACTTTCTGATTACACCGAAGATATGGCAGCAAGTAATGAGATTACAGCTCAGGATTCTGCATTCTCCAAAGAGTACCTTGTTAATCTGTGCAATGAGATATGGGGGGACATCTGGAAATGAATGTGAAAAAGAGTCTTTTTACAATTTATGTCGGTCTCATACTTGTACTGATAATATTGGGTATAGGGATTGGTGTTTTTGAACACACAAAGGCAAAAAGAAAAACTCAGGATGTGGCAGAGGTAGAAGTAGAGGAGCAGGAAAAGGATATCAGAGACAGCCTCGCGGTCAAGACAGAGGATATCATAAAGGGTGATTCACAGGGCGTTATTAAGGACGGAACAGCGGAGCAAAGAGAAGCTCCTGAGATTCAGAATCCATTTGTGGTTACTCCCAAAAAGGATATAGAAAAGCCCATTACTTTGGATGAAGATGTCACAGAGGAAGAAGAGCCGGAAGAGGACAAAACTGCTACTGATGAAGAAAATGCAGATGCTGCGGGAGCCGGTGAGTCTGATGGCGAAGCTGATAAGGCAGATGCTGATGCCAGCAAGGATGATACTTTAAATGCTGAAGCACCAGTGCAAAATGATAATGCAAATGAAGCTTCCGATGGCAATGAAGGTGAGAAGCCTCCAAAGGATGATGATATCGCTATGGGAGCTCAGGCAAGGACAGACGAACCTGAGATTTTGGAATTTGTTGATGCCTATCAGGAACAGTATCAGGTGGAAATTAATCCTGATATCAGGAAGCACGACTATATCCTTGACTGTTTTAAAGAAAACGGCAGATACATCAAATACGAAGGTGATAAAAGCTACAGATACCGCCTTGGAATTGATGTATCACATCACGACGGCGAGATAGATTTTGATGCCGTTAAGGAATCAGGGATTGATTTTGTAATCATCAGAGTTGGCTACAGAGGCTACGGTGAAGAAGGACATCTGAGGGAAGATAATAATTACAGACAGTATATAGAAGCAGCCCAGGATGCAGGCCTTGATGTGGGAGTTTACATTTTCTCACAGGCTATAAATACAGACGAAGCCAAAGAGGAAGCGCAGCTGGTGCTTGATGCCATAGAAGACTACGACATCGATCTGCCTGTTGTTTATGATCCCGAGAGC
Organism: Butyrivibrio sp. AE3006; assembly: GCF_000424165.1. Lineage (NCBI taxonomy): Bacteria > Bacillati > Bacillota > Clostridia > Lachnospirales > Lachnospiraceae > Butyrivibrio > Butyrivibrio sp. AE3006. The sequence goes on from NZ_AUJJ01000001.1 coordinate 340,757, forward strand.
GTTCTTGATGCCAATGCAAGAACTGATTATGTATCAGCGGAGCAGTTTACTGAGAATACCCTTGCATTTTGCAAGATGATCGAGGATGCGGGATATAAGCCCATGATCTACTGCAATATGCTGTGGGAAGCCTACAAGCTTGATCTTAGCCAGCTTATGGACTATCCCATTTGGTATGCCGATTACGAGGAGAAACCTCAGACACCTTATTATTTCTCTTACTGGCAATATTCAAATACGGGAAAAGTGCCCGGTATATCCGGAATGGTGGATCTTGATATCCAGCTTATTCCTGCGGATTAAAGACAAAAAGATGGAGCAGATTCTTTTTAAGAGTCTGCTCCATTTTCTTAAAGTATCTGTTCCATTCCTACCTTGTAGGGCTTCATGCCAAGTGCTTCATAAAATTTCATTGCACTCTCATTGCAGTTCCACACATTTAAGGTTACGTTGTAATAGCCATTTTCTTTTGCCCAGGAAAGGACATATTCGTATAGGCTTTTTCCTACGTGCTGACCTCTGGCATTTTCATCAACACACAGATCATCGATATACAGCGTCTTGACATCCGTAAGGAGCTGATCGTTTATATGCTGCTGGTGGACGCAGAAGGCATAGCCCAGCATTACGTCGTTATCATCTGTTGCCGCAAAAATTGGTCTTGTATCATCCTTAAGAATCTCTTTAAGCTCATCATCATTATATTTATTGGCCTTTTTGAAAAGATCAGGTCTTCCGATGTGATGAACCAAATTGACCTGTCTTAGTAATTCATGCATCTGAGGTATGTCTTTTTCTGTGGCTTTTCTGAAATTCATGGCAAACTCTCCCGAAAGTAATGTTTTTGGTACACACAATCTTGTGATTTTCAAAGAATCAAAGCAAGATTTAGTGGTTTGTGATATAGTAATTTTGTATGGAAACTTAAAAATCATTATTATGAGTATATATGAAAAAAGAGAATGAATAAAGTAAATTACGCTAAAGAGCTTGAAAAGAAAATAGATGAATTTCAAAAAGATGGCAGGATACCGAGTCTTCTTTTGCATGCCTGCTGTGCACCCTGCTCGTCCTATTGTCTTGAGTATCTCAGGCAGTTTTTTGATATTACGGTATTTTACTATAATCCCAATATCATGAATGAGCCTGAATACAGAAAGCGTGTAGAGGAGGAGAAGCGCCTTATTGCTGAGTATAACAGGCAGGTGGAAACAGGGAATTTTGAGGGTATGAATTCCGATGCTTCCGCAAGGAAGATTGATATTATTGAAGGCGATTATGTGGTAAAGGATTTCCTTGATGCTGTTAAAGGCTTAGAGAGCTGCCCCGAAGGCGGAGATCGTTGTACCAAATGCTTTGAGCTTAGACTTGAAGAAAGTGCCAAAGTAGCAGCGGATAAGGGGTTTGATTTTTTTACAACAACACTTACAATATCGCCTCTTAAGGATGCCGACAGGCTAAACAGAATCGGTAATGAGATGGCGCAGAAATATAATACACATTTTTTGCCATCTGATTTTAAGAAAAAAGAAGGATATAAAAGATCCATAGAACTGTCTCATAAGTTTGACTTATACAGGCAGGATTTTTGCGGCTGCGAGTTTTCAAGATTGCAGCGACTTGCAGAAAAGAAAGACTAATTGTTTTTGGGAGATAGGTATGAAAAGGAAGAGGTTATTGGAACTGATCGCATTCCTTCTTATTTTTGCGGTCATTTCCACGGGACTCCTCAATGCTCTAACTGTTAAGGGAACGCCGGGGGAGCCCAGACTATACAGTGTCTACGAGGGCTATGCTAAAAATACTGAGGTGCTGTTTGCAGGAAGCAGTCACGCAGGTCAGCTTCTTGGTCGTAATCTGTGGGAGGATTACGGAATAGCTGCCTATACAATTGCAGGCAATTCTCAGCCCGTTGATATCATGTACTTTACCATAAAAGAATTTCTGAAATATCAAAAGCCAAAGGTCATTATGGTTGAGACTGCATTTATTCCGGATGACAGTATTTCTGAACCTGATACGGAATATGCTGGAAGTACCATCAATGATTCATCTGTTAGATTTTCACTAAATTACCTTGACCTGGCACTTAGTCAGATCAGAGATTTTAAGCTGCCCATAAAAACAGAAGGTGCGCAGCTTGTTTTAAAATGGCCTTTGGAACATGAGAGATATAAGGACTTAAGTAAGGATGATTTTATTATCAGCATGCCCTATGTGAATACGGATCTTGAGCCGCTGTATTCCACTCCCGACGAAGAAATTTCTATTGTCACCACAGACAGAAGAGAGAAGCTTAGTGACGTGGGAGAAAAATATCTAAATAAGCTTATTAAGCTCTGTAAAAAAGAGAAGATTCAGCTTGTTCTTTTCCATACACCATATCCTGCACCTGAGATTTCAATGGCGCAGCAAAATACCGTTGGCGATATAGCAAAAGAAAACGGAGTGCCGTTCCTTGATTTTGATTACATGCTTGATGAGATCGGTTTTGATCCGCAGACAGATCAGAGTAGGGATTTAAATCATTGCAACTACTACGGCGCAGAAAAGATCACGAATTATATCGGGCAGTACCTTTTGGAAAGCTATGATGTGGGAAATCACAGAGGAGACCCTGCTTACGAAAACTGGGATAAGGACCTTCTGGCATATAGTAAGCATTTCCTAAAGCAGAGTTTTGACCTGTCAAATGACATTTCCGAATGGTCCAATGCGGTAGCAGGTAATGTGGAAGATTTTGTTATAGTTTTTACTCTTTCAGGTAATTACAAAGCAGGAGATGAAGCTCTGATAAAAGGAATCCTTGATAAATTCGGGGACTATGATGAGTTCTATGAAAAGGGCGGGACGCTGATACTTGATCACGGAAAAGTTCTATATAATTCCGGTGATGAAACTGTATATGCTTTTACCCATAAATTTGAAAATGCCGGTCTTTCCGTAAACAGGCACAAAGGCAATGATGAATTTGCAGATAGCGCACCTACAGAGAATGACAATGACGGTATCTATTTATGGGGTGATAACTATATAAAGGCTGTAAACGGGCTTAACGTTATGGTCTATGATGATGAGCTTGATGATGTGACAGATGCAGTTGGTATAGATGTCTATCTTAGTAATACAGAGCTTTTCAGAGATAAAATAAATTACGATACACTTGGAGAATAATGATGCTTATTCCGTATGCGGTTTTATATCCGCTTATTATTGCTGTAATAATTCTAATATTTATTATGCCATCGGGATTTAGGAGTCCGTTTCTTTTGCTTGTAAGTTTCGGCATTTACTGTTGTAGCGGCACTAAGGTTCTTTTTGTACTGCCTTTGGTGGCGATTTTTACCTATCTGATTTCAAGGGTACTTGATAGGAAAAGAGCAGATACATCAGGAAAAATAATTTTTGGAATATCCATAATCATATTGGTAGGAATGCTTTTATCCTTTAAGTTCACAGGGCTTAAGGGCTTTGCACCAATAGGAATTTCCTTCTTTGTTTTGGAAGCTGTGTCCTATCTTACTGATATCTATAGAGGAAAAACAGAGGCTGAGAAAAATCCTATCTACGTGCTTTTGTATCTGTGCTTTTTCCCTACACTTACATCAGGTCCTATAGAGCGGGGTGGTAACCTTATTCCGCAGTTTAAAAAGCTTGATAAGATGGGTAGGAGCGAACTGTTTGATCCCAGCAGAATCTGTGACTACGCCATAGTCATAATATATGGAATGTTTGTAAAGCTGGTAATTGCAGACAGACTTTTGAAGGTGACGGATCTTATTTTTTCTGAGTATTACAGATTCGGAACGGTGGCTCTTATTATAGGAGCGGCCAGCTTCGGATTCCAGCTCTACTGCGACTTTATGGGATATTCACATATTGCCCTTGGCGTCGCAGGACTTTTTGGAATCGAGATAATTAATAACTTTAAAGCACCATATCTTTCAGTCTCTGTCTCAGAGTTTTGGAGGAAGTGGCATATTTCCCTAAGCTCATGGCTAAGAGACTATGTATATATTTCTCTTGGAGGAAACAGAAAAGGAAAAATCAGAAAGTGTTTAAATCTGTTTCTTACATTTATTGTCAGCGGTATCTGGCATGGTAATGGCATTTCATTTCTGATCTGGGGAGGGCTTCATGGCATTTATGTTATTGTAGAGAATTTACTTAGAGATCATGGACTTCTTAAAAAGAATTCAAACGAATTACCTTTTGGAAGCAGATTCCTTCGGGCGGCCTCGACTTTTATTCTGGTGGATTTTGCATGGATTTTCTTTAGAGCAGATACAGCAACAGCAGCTTTTTTATACATTAAGCAGATGTTTACAGTGCCTGATTTCTGGATACTGTCTGATATGGATAAGCTGTTTTCGCTGGGACTTGATATGCAGGAGTTAGTGATACTCATGCTGGCACTTCCGATTTTATTTGGTATGGATTATGTAACTGCAAAGAGAGACCTTCGCGTGGATCAGTGGCTAAATGAGCAGGGCAGAGCATTCAGAGTTGTTTTTACACTGGCTATTCTTTTCTATGCCATGGTATTTGGTGTATATGGAGATGCGGTCGATCCAAGCGCCTTTTACTATATGTCATTTTGAATTGAATAAAAAACGGAGCCATCAGTAATCTGATGGCTCCATAATTATGCTCGTTATTCGATTTTAGTTTGTCTGTTCTGTATTTTAGGAATTTCTTTGTGTTATAATCAGACTTGTCTTTAATATAATTGTGAGGTGTTTGAAATGAGCTACGAACTTAATGAGAAACGTTTTCTTGATGAGCTTGAAAAAGAACTGTCAATAGATTCTGTGACAGGTCAGTATCACGAGCTTCAGGATTATCTTGTAAAAGAAATAGAAGAACTTGGATTTAAAACTTCTACCTTAAATAAAGGTGGTATAATCGCTGAGATCGGGGGCGAGGGGAATCCTCTCCTTATCACAGCCCACGGCGATACCATTGGAATGATGGTTCGCCATATAAATGAGGATGGCACCATCAAGGTTTACAAGGTGGGTGGTCTTTACGCATATCATACAGAGCGTGAGAATGTACGGATTCACACCAGAAGCGGCAAGGTTATCACAGGCTGCGTTCAGAGAAAAAATGCATCGGTTCATGTTACAGAGGATGAGCTTAATAAGGAAGTTCCTTCTTTTGACTGCAACTCATTTGTAGTTCTCGATGAGGATGTAAAGAGCGCAGATGATGTAAGAAAGCTTGGAATAGAAATCGGTGACTACGTTGCTGTTGAGCCCAGATTCACATACGCAAACGGTTATATCAAGTCACACTTTATAGACGATAAGGCACTGCTTGCTATTCTTATGGAGCTTCTTCATGATGTTAAGGAAGGTAAGATTGAGCTTAACCGTAAGGTTTATATTTACATTTCTTTCTATGAAGAGATTGGCCATGGCGGATCATTTATTCCTGAGGATGTAAAGGATTTCCTTGCGCTTGATATCGCATGTATCGGACCTGAGCAGACAAGCTCAGAGCACAAGGTTTCTGTTTTCTGCATGGACAGCCGCTTCCCTTACAATGTTGATATGATAAGAGAGCTTGAGGCAGCAGGAGAAAAATCTGGTGCTGATTATGTGGCTGATATTTTCACTCCTCACTATGGAACAGATGCAGATCCCGCACTGGTTGCAGGCTTTGATGTAAGACATGGCGCTATCGGACCCGGCACCAGAGCAAGCCACGGCTATGAGAGAACTCATATCGATGGAATTAAGAACACCTATAAGCTCCTTGCAGAGTATGTTGCAAAGTGATATAAATGTTTGAGGTAAATAGGAGGATAATTAATTGGAGAAAATTTTAGAGTTAATTTCAAAAGAGGTGTCAGCTGCATTTGAGGCAGCAGGCTATGATGCAGAGCTTGGAAAGGTTACTCTTTCAAACAGACCTGATCTTTGCGAATACCAGTGTAACGGCGCTATGGCCGGTGCAAAAAAATATGGTAAGGCACCGTTTATGATAGCTGATGATGTTGCTGCTAAGCTTGAAGGCAGCGAGATCTTTTCATCAGTAGAATCTGTAAAACCCGGATTCCTCAATCTCAAAGTCAGCGAGGATTTTGTAAGAGGTTATATTGTAAAGATGCTTCACGAGCATCATTTCGGTGTTGCAACACCCCTTCATGCGCCTGAGTTTATGATCGACTATGGCGGACCTAACGTTGCAAAGCCTCTTCATGTAGGACATCTTCGCTCAGCAGTTATAGGTGAGAGTATTAAGAGAATTCTTAAGTATGCTGGATATAAGATTACCGGCGATATTCATCTTGGTGACTGGGGTCTTCAGATGGGACTTATCATCACAGAGCTTAAGCACCGTCAGCCGGATCTTCCTTATTTTGATAAAGATCACAAGGGACAGTTCCCCAAGGAAGCTCCCTTTACTATCAGTGAGCTTGAAGAGATTTATCCCGCAGCAAGTGCTAAGTCTAAAGAGGATGAGGCATTTAAGGCTGAGGCCATGGAAGCTACAAAGCTCCTTCAGGATGGCGATAAGGGTTACCGCGCTTTGTGGCACCACATCATGAATGTGTCAGTTAATGACCTTAAGAAGAACTATAAGAATCTTAATGTAAACTTCGATCTTTGGAGAGGCGAGTCAGATGTTCATGAAGTAATCCCCGGAATGGTTGATTACATGAAACAGCACGGCTATGCTCATGAGAGTCAGGGTGCACTTGTTGTTGATGTTGCAGAGGAGACAGATACCAAGGAGATTCCGCCCTGCATGATCCTTAAGTCAGACGGAGCATCTCTTTACAATACAACAGACCTTGCTACTATTCAGCAGCGTATGGAAGAGTTTAAGCCCGACGGTCTCATCTATGTTGTAGATAAGAGACAGGAGCTTTACTTCACACAGGTATTCCGCTGTGCGAGAAAGACCAAGCTGGTTCTTCCCGAGACAGAGCTTCATTTCGTAGGCTTTGGTACCATGAACGGCAAGGACGGTAAGCCCTTCAAGACAAGAGAGGGCGGTGTAATGCGTCTTGAGAAGCTTATTGCTGAGATTGATGAGCAGATGTACAGCCGTATCAAAGAAGGCAATCAGGACATCGATGACAACGAGGCAAAGGATACAGCCCACAAGGTTGCACTTGCTGCCATCAAGTATGGTGATCTGTCCAACCAGCCTTCAAAGGATTATATTTTCGATATTGATAAATTCACTTCCTTCGAGGGAGACACAGGTCCGTACATCCTTTACACAATGGTGCGTATCAAGTCCATCCTTGCTAAGTATGAGAAGAAAGGCGGAGATGTTAAGGCTGCTCTTCTTAGAAACGCGGAGTCCGCAGATGAGAAGAATCTTATGCTTCTTCTTACAAGATTTGCAGATGCAGTAGAGAGTGCTGCAAGAGACCTTATGCCTAACAGAATCTGCGCATATATTTATGAGCTGTCAAATGCACTTAACAGCTTCTATCACTCAACTAAGATCCTCACAGAACCCGATGAGGAAAAGAAGAGCGGTTATATCGCACTTCTTAACGTAACACTTAAAGTACTGGAGACAGGAATTGATCTTCTTGGCTTCAGCGCTCCCGATAGAATGTAACCCCAGACACTTGGTGAGGTACTTTTAAGCAAAAACATAATGATTTCAGTTATTTAAGCCGATATATTTTTTGATAGGTATATTCATTTTTATATGCCTGTCAAAAATATATCGGCTTCTGCTTTTTATGGACATTTTCGCAGCAGCTATCGGAGATGGGATTATGGGTGATAGGAAAATCCATTTAAATATTTTTATAGCGCTTTCCATTATTGTGGGAATATTTTTGATGCCCGGAATTTCTGCCAAGGCTCTTACCAAAACCTTTGATGGTCAGAGCACAATGATAGTAGATCAGGACTGCACCATAAATATTACGGGGAGTTTTGATCAGAAGGCTACGCTTATCATTAAGTCCGGTAATGTCACAATTAATGGGAACTGTAAGATGATGAGTGCTGTAGATAAAGAAAGTTGGGAATCTTTGCCTTCAGGATATAATAGCAGCTATTTTAGGAATTCTATTCTTGTAGATACTGCAGCAAATGTAACTATCAATGACCTTTCAATAAATTACAATGATATCAATTGTGAATTTAACCCTAACCTTGTAAACCAGGTAATTTGCGTTAGAGGAAAGCTAAATGCAAAGAACCTGAAAATTCTTAATGCACCTGACAGAGGGATAAAAATAGAAGGCTCCGGTACATGTACTATGACCAATGAAAGTACTATTAATTGTCATAATACAGAAAGAAGCGGCTACCATGCCGGAGTTGATGTCTATGGCACCTTTAATATGAATGGCGGGACAATTTCACAAAGTACATGTTATGGCATAAAGGTTCAAAGCGGAGGAGTGGCGAATCTTAATGGGGGAAGTGTGACTAATATCATGATGAATCATGATACTGAGAAAAGCTCCGGAGTCCATGTGTATGCAGGAGGGACACTTAATGTGAATGGCACTGTTATCTCCAATTGTGATTTTGGGATCAATTCAGCAGGAACGGTTAATTTTACAAAGGGAGAAATTAAAAACAATACAACCGGTGCTATGTGTGCCGTTAAAGTCGCAGGTGGAACCTTTAACATGTCAGGTGGATCAATTCATGATTCCAATGTGCTGCTGGGATCCTCGGGCGGAATAGTTGTTGTAACAGGTAATTTCAATATGACAGGCGGTACCATTTGTAGATGTAACGGCGGAGTATACCTGGCTGGCGGAACCATGACCATGACAGGAGGAAGTATTAGCGAATGCCAACAGCGAGGTATATATGTCACACCTACTAATAATAACACTGCACTCAGGATAGGCGGCTCAGCTGTAATTGAAAACAACCCTTCATCCTCATCCAATTCTAAATGCAATGTACTATTGGGAAGTGATAAGAAGATAATCGTTACAAGTGCGCTTAAGAGTGGTGCAAAAATAGGTGTAACTACACAGACTACACCCACATCCTTTAATCCTGTTGTCATAACAAGCGGATTAAGTGGAAGAGGTACATCTACCAACTTTATTGCAGATAATAGCAGCTATGCAATTGGAATGCGAGGTAGTGAAGCTGTAATAGCACTTAATTATGAGATTCATACAGTTACCTTTAACAGTGATGGCGGGACCGCAGTTCCTTCCCAAACTATCTATACAGGTGAGAAGGTGACGGCACCTGCAAATCCAACCAAGACTAACTATAATTTCACGGGTTGGTACGACAGATATGGGAATAAGTGGAATTTCGCCAACGCATTGGGCGAAGATATAACACTATATGCAAAATGGGAGAAGCATCATCATAGCTTTTCGTATTCTGCGAGTGGAAACACAATTATCGCTACATGCACAAATCACACAAACTGTACGCTGGCAAATAAAAACTATCAGGTAAAGATGAGTATTGAACCTCCGGACATTGCGACTCCTGGTATGGCAGGAAGTGCCAACGCAAAGCTTGTAGGAGTTAATGATTTTAATGCTGTGACAGGACTTTCTATTTGGGATGGAAATGTTACCTACATTGGTCGAGATGGTACCTCTTATCCTGAGATTTTTGCTCCGCCTATCGCTGATGGCAAATACAGAGCTAAGCTCACCGTAAAAGGCGCGGTTGCAGTAGTTGATTATACCCTCGGAAATGCTACATCAGGCAATAATCCCGGCAGCCAGGATAACGGCGGAGGTAATTCTGAGAGTCAGAAGAATGGCGACGGCTCAGAGACCATCACAGAGACCAGTAAGAGCCCAAGCGGAGCCCTACTTATTTCTGTGATTTCGGTAGATAAAAACGGCGACACTGTTGAGAACATGACCTTCGAAACATTGTCTTCAAATAAGGTGTCTCTGATCTCTTACAAGGGCAAGAAGAAAAAGGTCGTGGTTCCTAATACCATAAAAGCAAAGGGCATAACCTACAGAGTGGTTTCAATAGGTGATGGTGTTTTCAAGTCAAATAAGAAAATTACATCCATGACCCTTGGCAAGTATGTCACAAGCATTGGATCAAATACCTTTAAGAGCACAAAAAATCTAAAAACCTATTCGATAAAGGGTACACTTACAGAGGTTGGTAAAAATGCTTTCAAGAGCACAAATAAAAAAGCCGTTATCACAATAAAAGCAAATAAGAAGAATTTCAAAAAGACAAAGAAGCTTATACAAAAGGCAGGTCTGGCTAAATCTGTTAAGATAAGAGGGAAATGACTGTTACAAAAGGCAAAGTGAAGAGTTTGAAAAGGAGGATTCATTATGACAGGAGCAGCATTCATTATTTTAGGCATCGTATTTCTTTGTATTGCACTGTACACATTTGTAATTAAGCTTCCCAAGAGTCGAGTTCAGATCAGTCGCAGAACAGGAAAGACCAGGGGCAAAATTTCGAACGTTGATGTTAAAATCCTAAAGCACAAGAAAAAGAGTGGCCTGGGCTATCATGAGACAAAGACCTACAGGCTTGATGTTACCTATAACGTTGGCGGTACAGACTATGAGCTTAAGAAAATTATTTCCATGACATCCAAAGAGGTCGGCGAAGAAGTGGATGTATCCTACAATCCCGATGAACCTTCCGATGCACATGCAGATGAATTCTTCGCAGGAGAAGTAGGTACAAAAGCAGGCGGAGTAGTAATGCTTATTATAGCTGTAGTACTACTTTTAATCGGTTGTGCAATCGTTGCACTTTGATTTTCACGCCTCTTATGAGGCGTGAAGTTACTGTTCACACCGTAGGGTGTGAGCAGTAACGACCTGAAAAAAATAAAATAAAAAATTTTAAAATTTCTTGTTGACAACATAGTGCTTATAGATATATACTAGCCTAGTCGGTCGACGAGAGAAGCCGACAGAACTGAATATGGCGAGATAGCTCAGTTGGCTAGAGCACGCGGTTCATACCCGCGGTGTCGAGGGTTCGAATCCCCCTCTCGCTATTAAAAAATACGAGGTAGAATTTATTCTACCTCGTATTTTTTAATACCGAAAATGGGATTTGATCTTGAGCCCCCGCGAACGCGGGGGCGAGGGTTTAGCAACGACCGGAGCGAAGAAAATTTGTAATATATTGATATTTGTGGTATATTTTTTAATTGGCATAGATTGATTTTTGACGAAATCTTACCAACATATATGCCAAAAAAATATTTATCGGAGGCATCCTTGCTAAAAACATTTTCAATAACTGACGTAGGTCAGAAACGAAAACTTAATCAAGACTACGTGTTTACCTCCGAGAGACGAATCGGCAATCTCTCTAACGTATTTATTGTTGCGGATGGAATGGGTGGACACAACGCCGGGGATTACGCATCTAAATATACGGTAAATACCATGGTAGAGGAGATTGAAAGGTCTCTTGAACAGAACCCAGTACGTATTTTGGAAAATGCAATCAAGAAGGCAAATCAGAAGCTCAGAATCAAAGCAGCTGAAGATGAGCATCTTTACGGAATGGGGACTACAGTTGTAGCAGCCACTGTTATGGGTAGGTATTTACAGGTTGCTAATGTAGGTGATTCCAGACTCTATGTTATCGGAGAGAGTATCAGACAGATAACCAGAGATCATTCACTGGTTCAGGAGATGGTGCGTGCCGGCGGACTCGATCCGGATGAGGCCAGATCTCATTCTGAGAAGAACATCATTACCCGTGCTATCGGTGCGGATGATAGTGTTGATGTGGATTTCTTTAATGTCGAACTCGAGAAGGGGGATATTGTGCTCATGTGTTCTGATGGGCTTACAAATATGCTCGAGGACGAGGAGATTCGCATGATAGTCAGTGGGCAGAGAGACATAATAGAGAAGGCACAGAAGTTGGTTGATATGGCTAACCAGCATGGCGGTAAAGACAACATTGCCGTTATCTTGATAGAACCATTTGCTGACGGAGGAGCTGAATGATAAAAATAGGAATGATGATCGGAGATCGCTACGAGATCCTTGAGAAAATAGGAACCGGTGGCATGTCCGATGTTTATAGAGCAAAAGATCATAAATTGAACAGACCGGTTGCTGTTAAGGTTCTGAAGCAGGAGTTTTCGGAGAACGATAATTTCGTATCCAAATTCCGCGTTGAAGCCCAGGCCGCAGCAGGCCTTATGCATCCCAATATTGTTAATGTCTATGATGTAGGTGATGAGAATGGTATCCATTACATAGTAATGGAGCTTGTTGACGGCATCACTCTCAAGAGATATATCGAGAAAAAATCAAGACTTACGGTTAAGGAAGCTGTCAGCATTGCCATACAGGTAGCTATGGGACTTGAGGCTGCACATAATAATCACATAATCCATCGTGATATCAAGCCTCAAAACATCATCATTTCCAAGGAAGGTAAGGTTAAGGTTACAGACTTTGGTATTGCCAAGGCTGCCACCAGTAACACCATCACTTCCAACGTTATGGGATCTGTTCATTACACATCACCTGAGCAGGCAAGAGGCGGTTATTCAGATGCCAAAAGTGATATTTACTCACTTGGTATCACTCTTTTTGAGATGCTTACAGGACGTCTTCCTTTTAACGGAGATACCACTGTTGCGATAGCAATTAAGCATATTCAGGAGGACCTTCCCACACCGGTTACTTTTAATGAAGATATACCGATAAGTGTTGAGAAAATTGTAATGAAGTGCTGTCAGAAAAGCCCTGACAGAAGATATCAGAACGCTGCAGAGCTTATTACAGACCTTAAGAGATCACTTATTACACCGGATGATGATTTTGTTAATCTCGTAGATCCTGATGAAGAGAGCGCTACCAGAGTTGCTACAGAAGCAGAGCAAAAGAGTATTGGAGGAATGTCCGATACAGAGCAGATGCGACTTAATGCTGATGTAATGCGCGAGTATGAGCAGCAGAAGAGACGCGGTTCTTCAAGAGGCTATGACAATGGCGATTATGATGATGACGAGGACGAGTATGACAGACGTTCCGGAGCCTATGGTAACCGAATGGAGAAGATTACCATTGGCCTTGCTATTGTTGCAGCAGTGCTTGTTGGAATAATTGTAATTTTCCTTGTCGGAAAGGGAATTGGTATATTCGGATCTGATGATAATCCCGCTGTTACAATTTTTGAAGGTGATTATCAGGAGGGCGATGATGTTGACGGAATAGAAGTTCCTGACGTGGTAAGCGGCAATATGTCTTATGCTCAGGCTGTATCTATTCTTAACAGTAAAGGCTTCCAGGTTGCCAAGGTTGATGATGAGACCAGCACAGCTTCTAAGAATACTGTTATTTCACAGTCGCCTGAAGCAGGGGAGTTCGCTGAGAGCGGTTCAACAGTTACAATTACTGTAAGCACAGGTGGAGAGAGCAATTCAGCTGCTTCCAACAGTGCAAGTACTGAGGCAAGCGACTCATCAGAGCAGGCTTCGTCTGAGGAGACAGTAGAGTCCAATCAGGTAGCTATGCCTAATCTTGTTGGCCTTTCAGTTGATGAAGCAATCGCTGCTCTTGCTGAAGCAGGACTTGAGCAGGGCACCATAGTTGATGTTAATAACGAACAGTATCCTGTTGATACCATCACAGCTCAGAGCCAGCCTGTTGGTGCAACTCTTGAGAAGGGCACCAAGATCAATATGGAAAAATCAAAGGGACCTTCAAGTCCTACAACATACGCTTTTTCAGGAGACATTGCAGCTCCTACGGAAGGTCAGAATTACACTGACGGTATCAGCGTTCATGTATCTTTCGTAACAGCTGATGGAACATCTCTTCTTGATACTGAGACTGCTTCTTTCCCGATAGCAGGAGTCAGCAGAACAGGACTTACGTCTCCTACAGGTGTTATAACATTTAAGTATTTGGCGTCTACTCCCGCAACTACCGATGCTGAAGGTAATATCATCGAGGGAACAACGCAGGAATACACAGTAACAAGAGCAGTTACATTTACTCAGGAGAATTGATGCAGGGGAGAATTGTAAAAGGAATAGCCGGCTTTTATTATGTGAATACCGGAAGCGAGCGCGTATATGAATGCAAAGCGAAGGGTATTTTCAGAAAAGACGGTATCAAGCCTCTCGTTGGGGATGATGTAAATATTGAGATAATTGATGAGGAAGGTGGAATTGGCAATATCACTGAGATTTTGCCTCGCCGTAACATGCTTATAAGACCGCCGGTCGCTAATGTCGACCAGGCGGTTGTTCTGTTTGCAATAGTAAAACCGGATCCCAACTATAATGTACTTGATAAGTTCCTTATTCAGATGAGACGCAATAATCTGCCTGTAATTATCTGTTTTAATAAGCAGGATATTGCCACCAAAGAGGAACAGCAGGAGCTTATGGATGCATACGAAAAATGCGGCTATGAAGTAATTTTCATAAGCGTTCATGAAGGGGCTGGACTGGATGTGCTTTGCGAGAAGCTCCGTGGTAAAACATCGGTTGTGGCAGGCCCCAGCGGTGTTGGCAAGTCATCTCTTCTAAATAAGCTTCATCCTGAAGCTGAGATGGAGACTGGAGAACTTAGCAGGAAAATTGCAAGAGGAAGAAATACCACAAGGCATTCAGAGATGTTTTTCGTATCGGCACTTTCCGATGATAAGGAAAAGACCTACATCCTGGATACACCTGGATTTACATCTCTTGCATTAAAAGATATCACAGCAGAAGAGCTTCCTCAGTATTATCCTGAATTTGAGCCCTATGAACCGTTTTGCAGATTCGGCGGATGCAGTCATATTGCTGAGCCTGATTGCGGAGTGAAGACCGCTTTGGAAAATGGTGAGATCTCCAGAGTCAGATATGATAACTACAGGATGATCTACGAGGAGCTGAAGAATCAGAAGCCGGTTTATAGATGATATTTGAATATTGAAGCTTTTTTGGGAAAAGGATGGGGAACTTATGAACGAGAAGGCAAAGAGACTTAAAGATAGCATGGAGCAGCGAATTGTCGGTAAAGGTGATGTGATCGAAAAGATCATCATATCAGTTTTAGCCGGCGGTCATGTTTTGCTTGAAGATGTACCGGGTGTTGGTAAAACATCTCTTGCAAAAGCGCTTGCTGATTCGCTATCTGTTTCTTTTTCCAGGATTCAGTGTACCCCTGATACTACGCCATCAGATATTACGGGACTTTCTGTCTATAGCCCTGCTGATGGTAATTTTTCGGTCATTCCAGGACCAGTAGTAAATAACATTATTCTTGCTGATGAGCTTAACAGAACATCCCCTAAGACTCAGTCTGCGCTTCTTGAAGTTATGGAGGAGCACAGGGTTACAATTGATGGTAAAGAGATTCCGGTCCCTGAGCCTTTTATGGTGATAGGAACTCAGAATCCCGCAGAAATGGCAGGAACCTATCCGCTTCCAGAGTCCCAGATGGACAGGTTCATGATGAGGCTTTCTGTTGGATATCCGGATGCCACGGCTTCTGAGGATATGGCGAGACGTTTCCTTGAGGGAGAACTTCATGAGGAGACTCATCCTGTACTTACGGGGGATGAAGTTATTGCCATGAAAAAAGAAGTGGAAAAGGTATCTATCCATGAGAACCTCAGAGCATATGCTGTAAGTATTGTTGAAGCAACAAGGAACAAGGCTGAGATTTCATGCGGAGCATCCCCGAGAGCTCTGCTTTCCATGCTAAGATGCGCACAGGCAATAGCATATATAAATGACAGGAATTACTGCATCCCTGAGGATATTGCAGGGGCTGCAGGACTTACTATACCTCACAGACTAATGCTTTCAGCTGAGGCAAGACTCAGTCGTATAACCAAGGAAGATTTTGTCAGGAAGATTCTTGAACAAGTGAAGGTGCCATGAATATTACTGTGAATAAAAAGGGTGTGATCATACATCTACTTGTTGTCGCAGCGAGCATTGTATTTGCCAGTTTTTACGGAGGCCCGGTTTCTTATGCATTGCTCTATGCGGTATTATTTCTTGTGCCTTTTTCGGCATTATATATTTTTCTAAATTACAAATTCTTACGTATTTTCCAGGAAATAGAAGTTCATAAACTAACCAAAGGTGAAGACCATAATTATCGTGCCACCATAGAAAACGCGGGATTTCTCCCGATTCATAAAATGCGCATGTTTGTTTTTGACGACAGGTGCAATCTCTATGAGATAGAAGACGGTCAGAAACTATCTCTCGATATCCATGAAAAGAAAGAACTGAATTCGGGAATCAGCTGCAAATATGCAGGCTCCTATGATGTGGGAATAAGACGCGTTGCTTTTACGGATCCCTTTAATATTTTTACTGCTGAATTTGATATCCCATATACCTTCAGGGCTGTTGTCAGTCCTCAGATAACTGATGTGGCAAATCCTGTTTTGGAACTTGAGAATCTCATAAACAGTACGGGACTTAAGAGTAACAGGATCTATGAAGATACGCCAGGAAGCGATTTTAGACCTTATCAGAGGGGAGACGCACCTGCCGCGATCAACTGGAAGGTATCTGCAAGGCTTGGAACTCTTATGTCCAGAGTTCCTGACAAAATTGAGAAAAGACGGGTTACTATTTTGATGCAGGCTGCAGATGTTCCCGAGAGGGAGCAGGATACGGAGTTTTTGAAAAAGAGGGATTACTTCCTTGAGTTTGCCGTATCTGCTGCATGGCACTTCGGGGAACAGGGTGTTCCTGTGAGGCTGATATATCCTTCAGGAGCAATCGTCACCACCACAGTGGATTCCTATGATAGTTTTTTGGAGTTTTACGGTAAAGTTGCAGATGGTATTTTTTACAGATCAAAAAAAGAATTTGATGAGATCATGAATATGGCAGAGGATCAAAGGAGTAGCAGTTATGCTTACGACACAAGGATCATCATCAGAGAAGATCCGGGGCCGGGAGAAGATAACTACGTTATTTGCGGATGAATTAAAGATTCATCTTTTTGTGCTCTCTCTGGTCATAATATCTACAGAGATTTTTCTGCTTCTAAAGGGCGACACAGTAGACCTTGATAGAGGCTTCTTTGTCATGTCTGTATTTTCGTTTTTCGCATTTTTTACTGTGCTTGAGTATCTCTTTGGAATATTCGTAAATAGTAGCGCAGCATCTGTTTTTCCGCTCCTTCCGTCAATGCTTTTATATTTGCTTCTAAGGGATATGGAGGCATGGCCTTACCTTGATGTGGCGGTAATTGTGGCTGCCATTTTGAGAATAGTTTTTGTTTTTATGTGGAAAAGAGAGTATGTGCTTCTATGGGGAAGTTTTGTTTTGAATGTGGCAGCATTGCTTTTGCGCTTTGTGTGGAGAGCATTTAGAGGGAAAAATTACACGGATAAACTGCTTTTTATCTGTCTTGTCGTAATGACTCTGGCTGCAGTTCAAAAGCTTATCTATGCATGGAAGGAGGAAGCTTTTCCTTTTTACTATTTCGCTTTATTGGGAATTATAGTTCTTGCGATACCTATGGGAGATGCGCCAATTGACTGGACTCCTGTTGTTAATGCAGGAGAGAGACTTGTAAAGAACGTAAGGAACGCCGCGGATGATGTGGCGTATTACCTGTCCTTTTCCTTTGGCGAAGGCTCATATGTTGCCGGCTACAGTTCACTAAATGTCACAGGTAACAGTCTTGCAAAATCAGAGAAGGATCAGCTTATTCTGAGAACAGAAGAGAAGCCTTTTTATTTTTATACCGATGATGAAAGCACAGTTAATATGAAAATGCGTCGTACTGTGTACCTTCAGGGCGGTCGGGGCGCAGATAAAAAGCAGCTTGTAAGCTTCATAAAGTTCCTGTATGACAAAGGCGTAAATAAAGAAATGGCGGGACTTTTTTCGCAGCTATCACACATAGATATTGAGTATGCATATCTCGATACCACAGATGAGATAGTGCCGGGGAATTCATTTGAGGTCAGCAATAAAGATGGTATCGTTGATGGCGGTACCGGTAAGTCCAAACATAAAAAAGGATACAGTCTGAGTTCGAGATTTATCGATATTGATTATGGTAGTCCCTACCTTATTGGACTTTTTAGAGATAGTGAGAGTGATGTTTCAAATTTAGAATTTACCTATGATGTAGCCTGTGAATATGTGAATGAGCTATATGGAACACATTTTGACAGATTTGTTGACAGGCAGGAGTTTGATGAGATTATTACTGAGATAAATGCAGATGGCATGTCTTATGTTGAAGGCGAGACCTTAGGTGGGCAGCATAATAACAGAGCTGAGTATTCATATTGCTTAGAAACAGATGGTGCCAGTGACAGAATGATTAAGCTTGCTGACGAGATCACATCGGCTGCGGCTAATGAATACGATAAATGTAAAGCAGTCGAAGGTTATCTGAGGCAGTATACCTACAGTACAAATGCGGTCGGTGGACATAACCCTGATTCGGATATGAGTACTTCTGAAGGCATGAGTGACATAGCGGACAGATTTTTGTTCGAGACGGAGCAGGGGTACTGTGTTCATTACACTGCTTCTATGATAATGCTGCTGCGGCTTTTAGGGATTCCTGCAAGAGCATGTGTTGGCTACAGATATGCATTTCCCTTTGATGCTCAGGATGAATATGTGGTCAGCAGCAATAATGCTCATATCTGGCCTGAAGCATATTTAAAAAATGTAGGATGGGTTCCATTTGAGCCAACGAGTGCGTACAGTACAGCAATTGATCACACATGGCACAGAAAAGCAAAGGAAGAGCCTGAAATAGAGATAGCAGATGCTTACAGCTTTGAATATCCTGAAATGGAACTTCCTGCAATTCCTGAAGTGGATGCGTCATTGGAGGTGGGAGAAGACGTCGAAGTAGTGGAAGAGAAGCTGGCTGTAAGTATATTTAAGATAGCATGGCCTGTCGCGCTTAGCATTGTTCTTCTTTTGATACTGCTGGTTGCAGGGAACTCGGCCATAACCGGATTTAAATATAAGTATGGAACCCCGGAGAAAAAGCTTTTCATGGATGTTGAAGCCATAAAGAAGATCATTAAGAAAAAGGCAGAGGATGATTTCGAAGACCGTGGTCTTTTATCTGATTATCTGGAAAAAGCGCCGGAGGATGTCAGAGGTGACCTTGAAGTTGTATTTGGCGCATATTACAGGATGATCTACGCCGGAGATTGTGCTTTAGGAATTTCACCTGAGGAGAATAATCTTGCGATGAAGGTAAGAGAAATGCTAAGCAAAAGAGAATAGTTTATAATATTTTTATATTTTAGGTTTTGTTAATGGTGTAAAATTTACCCATATTGTTTTTATGAGGGAGGAATTTAATATGATTTTAGTTTTGGTTGTTCAGTTGGTGATCTTTTTTCTTGTGCTGAAATGGCTTCTGAATAAAAAGACATGGGAGCCATATTCAAAAAAGTCAGTTATGAGGAATTAAAATGAACACTTTAATAAATAATATTTTGGAAAGCCATAAAGATGAGATAGTTCAGTATATGTCTGAGAATCCCGGTACGTTTATTTGGTCTATGATCATAGTTATTTTGATTACAGTTTTGATTTTGGGGTTCTATTTTCTTATTGGCTGGATATGTTTAAAAATCAGTAAAAAGATCTTTGCGGCCATAGAAAAAAAGAAAGGTAAAAAGATACATCTTCAGTTTGCAGAGAGTCTGGTCAAGCTTGCCATTATTATTATATTTATTGTAATTCCTCTTGGCGGAGACAAAATAGGGCACTCACTACTTGGAAGTGCTGCTGTTTTGGCTGCTGTAGTAGGCTTCGCTGCGCAGGATGTAATAAAGGATATTCTTGCAGGTATTCAGATAAGTGTTTATAAGCCTTTTGATCTTGGGGACAGGATTGAACTAGCAGACGGGACATCAGGTATAGTTGAAAGAATCACTATGCGTCATATAGAACTTCGATTGATAGATACAATCGTGTTGATGATTCCAAACAGTGTCATAAATACCGAAACAATAAAGAATTACAGTTATGATTATGTTCCAAGATCCGTGCAGTTTAGTTTCCCTGTAGATTATAAAACTGACATCAAGAAAGCCAAGCAGGTTATTTTTGATGCCATAGAGGAGAGCCCATATTCTTATCCCGGCAAAAAGTCAAAAAACGGTGAAATGATATACGCTCCCGTTTATTTCATAGCCATAGATGATAGCTCACTTAACATGAAAGTAACTGTGTATTATAAACCGGGTACAGCTACAGAGGTTTTAAAGGACGACATAAATACAAGAGTATTCGAGGCTCTTGAACATGCAGGTATCGAGATACCGTATCCACATACAAGTGTTGTTATGAGAAATGAACCCGTCCCCCTGGACCAAAATCTGCGAAAGGAGAGTTAATATTGGACAAATTTCTTGGCAATGCAAAGAATCTGTATGGCCTAAAAGAATATGAACTAAGTAGAGTCCCTGGCCATGAAGGCGGAAGGAATCAGATTTATATTTGCAAAAGAAACGGAATACCGGAATATGTTTTGCGTTTTTCAGTGCTTGGTGACAGAAAAAAGAATGATTATTTTGCAGAGGCAGAGTTTGTTCATTATCTTGCAGAAGCAGGAGCTCCTGTGGCGGATGTGATTTCTTCTTTAAACCAAAATCTTGTTGAGTCTTTCACTGAGGATGGAAAAGAGTGCTTCGTAATGCTGTTTTCTTTTGCTAAAGGAATGCTGATTTCAGATAATGGATACAGGTACAGAGAAGGGGCACCACTTGATGAGTACTTCTACAACACGGGTAAAACGCTTGGCGCAATTCACAGACTTTCGAAGGTATATAAGCCCGTGAACAAAAGAACGGAGTTTTTTGATAAATACAATCAGGGGTATATCGAAAAAGTGATACCTGATGAATATAAGGATCTCAAAATAGCGATCGGAGAGCGCCTGGAAGATTTTCACAAGCTTACTGTGAATGAGAGTGTTTATGGACTTGTGCATTTTGATTTTAGTGATGGAAATTACCATATTGATATGAATACCGGCGACATCACGGTATTTGATTTTGATAACTGTATGTATTGCTGGTACATGTTTGATCTGGCTAATCTCTGGATCCACGGAACCGGATGGTTTCAAAATGAGCCGGATCCCAGAAAACGCATGGATGGGATGAAAGGCTATTTTGACACAGTACTGAACGGATACAGGAGCGAGACTGATATTTCTGACGAGGAAGTTTCTAAGCTACAGCTGTTCATTGATATGGTGCTGATTGAGAACATAGTTGACGAATTTGAGTGTAGTGCGCATGAAGGAGAAGAACTTGATCCTGAAGATATCGAAGATGCCGCAGAGTGTCTGATAAAGCATATACCATATGCGGGATTTATTTGATGGTGTTAATGAGAGGTTGTAAATCATGATCATTGGGAAAGTGTGCCTGCTGACAAACGATGTACGGAGACTGGCAGATTTTTATAAAAGGCTGCTGGGGGTAGAAAATAACAGCAATGATGACACTCATCAGTTATTTTCTCAGAAGGGACACAGCTGACTATCTATAATGACGGAACCAAAAAGAATAATGCCATTGGTGTGCTGTAAATATGAGCTTTTACAATCCAGACAATAACGTTATTTATTTCAGGCAGTTGTAGTAGATTTTTGAGCATGGAGAGATTTGTTATATCCAGATAGGAGGAAAGAGCAATGATACGCATACTATTCGTCTGTCATGGCACTCCGAAGGGATGATAATGCAAGCTTTTGCATAATGGGGCAAAGTTTAGCAGGCTATGGCAGATAAAAAGAGAGATACTACCGAACTTACTACTAAGGCACGTAGTATCTATGCTTAATGAATAGTATTTGATTCTATTTAAATTTGTTGAAAATATAGCCGATTTATGGTACTATAATAGTGATCTGAGCGAAAGCTCTTTGGATCACCGCAGGCGGGAAGAATTTCCCGTCATTTTTTTTGGAGTTAATGACTATGAAAGAACTTAGCATTTTTATTGATGAGTCAGGTGATTTTGGAGAAACAAGGGACATAAGAGATTATTATCTGGTGACATTTGTTTTCCATGATCAAGCTAATGATATTACAGAGAATACAATTAAGCTTGAAAATAGCGTTAAAGAATCAGGATTGGATATTGAGTATATTCATACTGGCCCAGTTATTCGTAAGGAAGGAATTTTCAAAGATTATTCTTTAGATGAAAGAAGGCAGCTGATTTATAGAATGTTCAATTTTGTAATGAGGTGCCCTATAAATTTTTGCACCGTGGTCATCAAGAGAAAAGAAGCAAATGACAGAGTTCAGCTATCTGGTAAACTTGGAAAGGCTATAAATGCTATGCTTGCTGAGCATATGGATTATCTTAATGAATATGATAAGGTAATCGTTTATTATGATAATGGTCAGAGAGAGCTTGGCTCAATTCTTAATGCCATTTTCTCTATTCAGTTATCAAATGTTGTATTTAGAAAAGCAGAGCCACAAAAATATCGTCTCCTGCAGGCTGCAGATTTTTTGTGTACTATCGATCTTCTTCAAATCAAAAGGGATGAAAAACGCTTAAGCAAGGGCGAACAGCAATTTTTCTATAAGCCCAACGAGCTTAAGAAGACGTTTATTAAAGGTATAAGTAAAAAGAGAATATGACATATTTGAAGAGGCTGTCCTGTTAGGGCAGCCTCTAAATTATTTATAAGGCTTTAAATGGCATAAAACAGCATGTTTCCGGCAATTATTTAATTGCAGTGCCCTCTCGTTACTAGTACAATATATATTGTTGTTTAGTTATGTAAAGAGGAAACTATCGGGATAATAATATGTTGAGATTAGAAAAAGTCAATGGGAAAAATGTCTGGGAATTGTTGAACTTACAGGTATCAGATAATCAGAAAAGTTTTGTGGCAGCTAATGATATCAGCATCATTGAGGCTTATACAGCAATTACTGGAAACGGATACGCGTTCCCTTTTGGTATCTATGATGGAGAGATACCGGTCGGTTTTCTAATGATTGGATTTGACAGCGATGATTATTGGCAGGATGCACCAGAGATTGCTTATGGTAATTATAATCTTTGGCGTTTGATGATCGATAAACAGTATCAGGGCAAAGGATACGGACGAGAAGCAATAAAGCTGGCTTTGGATTTTATTAGCACAAAACCTTGTGGTGAAGCTGATTATTGCTGGCTTTCATATGAACCGGAAAACAAAGTAGCTGCTTCTTTATATAGTTCTTTTGGCTTCAAGGAAACTGGGGAAATGGACGGCGAGGAAGTTATTGCAGTTTTAAAACTGTGAATCAAATCAAAGATGGAGAGCTTATAATTATTTGAAAAAAAATAAAAGCGGATGGATTGTTCAATGCTATTAGGTTAAGATAATCTTAACGAAAAAACGAAGAGGACAACTTTTCTGTAAAAGGAAAAGTGGCCCTCTTTTTGTAAAACTTTTACTCATAATATGATCCATGAAATAAACGTGGCAGGGTAATATTCCCTGCCGTTCGGTGAACCAAAGACCGTTGTGGTCAGCTCAATTAGATAATATCAAATACAGGGATTATGTCAATATAGGCGCCTGGCGGTTTTTTCGCTAATTTAGAAAGCCAAGATGCTCGAAGGCTCTTAACTTAATAGCATTGATGGATTGTTCATGAGTATTTAGATATTTCAGAAAGCGATATTGACAAATATAAGAATGCCACGGCAGAATTCCAACAAAAGTCTTGGAATGGTATTTGGGGGCGCTTTCGTAGAATGTTATCATAAAAAAGTATTGTCAACCATAGTTTTGGGAAAAAGGTTTGTCGAATGAACAATTTGGGAAAAAGGCTAAGAGAAGCAAGAAATAATATACATATGCATCAAGCTGTTGCTGCAGAGAGTATGCAAATGTCGAGACCCACGCTCAGTGCTATTGAAACTGGTAAGAGACAAGTAACAGCGAATGAATTGGTACAATTTGCCGAGTTATACAAAGTTGATGTTAGCGAACTTTTGTATGAAAACGGTGATAGCAATAGAAAAAGGCTGATGGAGTATTATCAGAGATTTGCGGCTTTATCAGAGGAAAAGCAGATCGAAGTCATGCAGTTTATAGATGATGTAGAAGAGTAATTATTTTTGGAGGGGAGTTTTGAATATCAAGGAAAAGTTACTGGGGCATGGTAAGAAAACAATAACATTGGAAGAGATTAAAACTATTATGAAAATAAGCATAATGGATGAACAGAGTGCGTATGAACAGATTTCAGAAATGATAATGGAAGAGATTATTAAACCGGTCAAGTCGTCAGGCAAAAACGGCAATATATGCTATCCGTTATATAAAAAATACAGGATTTTGATAAAAGAAGAGGCTGATAAGGACGCCATCGATGAAATAAAGAGGCTCCATCCTCTGTTACTGCAGAGCGGTTATCTGTCGGCTAACCCAATGGAATTTCAAAGGAACAGAGCTGTTATCGAAGGGCTTAGTGCCTTCTTGTTCGTGGATAAGGACGAGATTTTTGTATCCAGGAAAGAGCGTTCCTTTGAGATATTTGGACATGAAAAAACGCTTGATGACAGCATGGTCAAAGCTCTTTTACGAAAGCTGCAGATTACAGAGTCGGAGCTGAGATTCTATGATACCCCCGAGTACTGCTTTCATGATTATATTCCGGTCAGAAAGGAGCACATGATGCTTTTAATCTGCGAGAATAAGGATATCTGGTTTAATATCCGAAGGCGTATGTTTGAGGACGGCGTAAAAGGCCTGTTTGGGATACCAATTGATGGAGTTGTTTATGGCGAAGGTAACAAGGTTTCTGACAGAACAGGAGCACTTGAAGAGTATGTTAAATTCATGGGTGAGCCTGATGTGAAATTCCTGTACTGGGGAGACATTGACAGAGAGGGCTTTGACATATTCAGAAGGACTAAAGATGCCAATGACAGGCTTGATATATCTTTATTCGTGCCCGGATATAAGAAAATGATAGAAAGAGCAAAGAATATTGAACTGGAGGATAGTCCGTCTTCCAAGAAGCAGGGCATGCGTTTCGATGATCTTATCAATGAGTTCTCCGATGATGAAAGGAACCTTCTATCGGACATATTTGAGAATAATAAGCTTATTCCACAGGAGATAATATCATACAAGTATTTGGAAGAAGGTTGCTAGTCGACCACAGCGAGTCACGAGCTGATGAGAGACTGTATCCGTAATGAAATGGAGGTGAAGATTGATGCTTCGTTCTGACATAAAAGAGATGCTTTCGGATTTTCAGAACAGAATGAAGTTTATTGATATCGTCAGGAGTATCACTGTTACAAGCTATCCGGATGATATAAAGAAGATGTTCGGTGGAGATTATGATTATATAAACAACCTAGTAGTTGCTGTTCTTTTGTATATCAAGGAACGTACTTTGAGTGACAGACAGTCCTGTACACTTAAGGATATTGCAGGATTTCTTGACAGCATAATTCAGATTGTTCCTGAAGAATATGAAATTGACACTTATAAACTTGCCGGTTTTATTGTTGTAAATGTTCTTCAGAATAACGGAAAGCTCATTGAATATAATACTTTTTACGCAGATTCAGAAAGCTTTAAGAAGATGCCAATTCGCCTTGTCAATGAGGAAAAGGGTTCTTATCATCTGACAGATGATGTTTTTGACTTCC
Source organism: Butyrivibrio sp. AE3006 (assembly GCF_000424165.1). Classification (NCBI taxonomy): domain Bacteria; kingdom Bacillati; phylum Bacillota; class Clostridia; order Lachnospirales; family Lachnospiraceae; genus Butyrivibrio; species Butyrivibrio sp. AE3006. Next base: position 366,341 of record NZ_AUJJ01000001.1, read on the forward strand.
TTTACAGGTCTAAAGAAATAGAGTCTGAACTGGATTATTCTGTAACCCGCTTTAAGATGCAGGAATACATGAAGCGTAAGAATTATTCCGAGGCACTTTCCCAGAGCAGGGAGCTGGTTGCAAGGCTCCGAAACATGAGTCACAGCATGGATGATTTCATAATGCGATGCCGGGAAAACATTGCAAAGATAACAGTTGATGAATACGAGAGAATAGTGGGCCAGTTCAGAAACCTTATGTATGATGAGCAGAAGGAACTGGAAGAGATTCAGAAGAATGCCCGCAAGGAGGCAGAGGCCATAAGGAGCGCACTTGAAAATGGTGCTGATACTGAAGAAGCCAGGAAAAATCTGAAATCTCTTAATGAGATCAATAAGAATCTGGATATTACCATATTGGAGCAGCGGTCCCTTATTAATGCCAAAAGCTCTGTTTCGGAAAGCTATAAGCAGATGCTGCGGGACAGCTTTGTTATAAAAAGCTTTGAACGTATGAACTTTGAGCAGGACATTATGGTGAAACTCCGAAAAATGGGAGATGGACTGGGGGATGCAGTATATACAATCATGGAGCCGCTACTCAGTCCGGAGTTTGATAAGAAATTCAGTATAGAAAACTTCTATGCAGCCTGCGGAACCATAAGTAATGAGGAAGAAGACAAGGGGCTCAGCATAGATGATGCTGACATAAAAGCTGAGGAACTGGGCAGGAAAAGAAATGAAATATACATGGAGATATGCACAGCGTTTTTTGCATTTCTTCAGAAAGAAAGCTCTTTTGAGATAAAGAAGTTCATAAGGACGCTTTCAATGGATGAACTTATGAAATGGAATAAGGAAAGCGCTCTTCCTAATACACTTATGACCATATATCAGAAAAGAGAGATTGATTTTGAGGCGCTCCATGGCGATGAGAGTTTGTTTGCTAAAGAACCACTTGGCGAGTTCGACCTTCTCTGGGTTCTTAGCAATATGCCACAGAATTATCTGAACATGAAGAAAATAACATTTTTTACATCTGATCAGAAATGCGAGTTTACTGTGGATGATGGGGAAACGCAGGTGACAATAGAAATGACTAATTTTACAGTTGAGGTAGAACGATGAATAAAAATGCGCTTAAGCTTTATCATGAGCTTATGAAAAAAGGCTGGATTGACCGCGATGAAAACAGCGTATTATGGAGCTTTGTAGAGGATCCGGAAGCAAGGGATGAACTCGATCAGATGGGTGCAGAACTTGGATTTGAAATAATGCCTGCACAGAACAGAATATATATGGTCCCAACCCAGGACAATGATCTGTTTCTTAAAAACAATATTGATTACAGGTCTGATATCAAGGCAGGCAATGATGTAAGGACGAGGGACCTGTATCTGCTAAATTATCTTGCTATTTACATTTTGTATATATTCTTCAAGGGTGAGGGCTCAGAGGCACTTGTCAGAGACTTCATCACAAAAGAAGAGCTTATAAAGGAGTTTACCGATCACTGTCTTAGCGTAACTCAGAAGGGCGTAGATGGTGAGGATAAGGCAGAAGACTTCAGTGAGAGCTTTTACATGCTGGCTGAGGACTGGCTCGGTAAAAAGGAAGGGGATCCGACAAGCAGAAGAGTAGATGACCGTTATGGTGTTGTAAATAAAATTATTCTTAAGCTTCGGGCAGATGATCTTTTTGTAGAGGGCGATGATGGAAGAGTGGCTCCTACTAAGAAAACAAAGGATCTTATGCCATATGTTCTCAGGAAAGAGCGTGTTCAGATGATAAACTCATGGATTGAGGGGGACAAACATGCCGCAGATAAATAAGATCAGGATTGTAAACTTTAACTATAATGATGGCAACCGTTTTATCCCTGATGAATTATATGATCTTTCCTCAGATAAGGGAGAGGCGCTTAATTCACTGTTTAACCTGAATAATGGTGGCGGTAAGACAGTCCTGGTACAGCTTATGATGCAGCCTGTGCACCCCAGGGCAATGGCAGGTGGAAGACATATTGAGGATTATTTTGGCCGCCCTGGAGATCATTCTTTTGTACTTATAGAATGGAATCTGGACGGAAGTGATGACAAGCTATTGACAGGTATTGCCATAGCCGGAAGTGCCAGCGAGAACACTGATGAGAGCCTGAGGGGAAATAGCATCAGGTACTACACCTTTAAGACTGTTTATGAAAACAGTTATTCTTCCTACAGTATAGCGGCTTTGGAGCTTTCCAAAAATGAGAACGGGAAGTATGTACCTGCACCTTTTGCCTATGTAAGGGAAAAGGCTAAGGCCAGTAGAGGTATTCTGGAAGTTTATTCATCCGATGAAAGTACTAAATGGACGAAAGAGCTTTCCGAATATGGCATTTACAGATCTGAGTGGGAGACGGTAATAGAGGCTCTCAACAAGGATGAAGGTGGACTGAACCAGTATTTTGATGATGCAAAAACATCTGACAAACTGATCGCCAAATTCTTTATTCCGGCCATTGAGAATAAAATGAAAAGTGTGGCTTCAAACGGGATGGATTCATCCCTTGAAACCATGCTTATCAACTATGCAAAAAGAATCTCAGAAAAAGAAGTTGTCATCAGGGAAAGAGATACTAACAGAAGGTTGATTACAGATTTATCAGAGCTTGGGGAGATGAGCGACAATCTTTATAATGCGGGGGAAAAATTATCGGATAGTATAGGTGAGGTCTGTGGTTTTAAGGCTTCCATTGGCAGGAAAATCGGGACCATAGATGAAAGTATATATGGAACTGCAAAGGAGATCCATAGTGTAGATTCCAAGATCAGACATATAGAACATGAGGAAAAATCCAAAGAATACTACGAAGCCAGTGGTGAATATGAGGAAGCTGCTAATGCTCTTTCGGATGCAAAAGAAGCTCTCGATCAATCCAGGGAAGAAACAAGAGTAAAAAAGCATGCTGAAGAAATACTGCAATCAGCAAGGCTCTACAGGCAGATTTTAGAGGCTGACAGCCAGATAACGGCATATAAGAAACTTATTGAGGAAAAAGAAAACAATTCTAAGGATGCGGAAACTGTAGCAAAGCTGAAATACTCTTGCCAGTTGAAGGCCAAAAGTGAAAGCGAAAACCTGTCACAGAGTATTGCCCAAAAGGATGAACAGATTCAGAGTAAAAATGATGAGCTCAATGATAGTAAAGATGAAATGGTAAAGTCTGAAAAGCTATGGAGTGATGCGAAGGAGAAACATGCGCAGTTTACTGCCAATCTGAGTGCTTCAAAAGATAATACTGATGCCAAAGTTAATGCATTAAAAATCGAAGCGGTAAGAATGCTGGACGGATTCTACTCTGAAAAAGATATAGAAGATGTGCGGATTAAGCAGGATGCTAATCGTGAGCAAACTGCCGTCTCCATAGCAAAAATCCAAAATGAAATAAATGCTATGGATGACAGGAAAAATGAAATCCCTGATGAACTGGCTGATGTAAAGCTTAAACTTGGCAGGTTGTCAGAAGAGAAGAAAGCCGCAGAGGATGCGCTTTCAGAATACAGAACACTATTGGATTCACTTATACATATCTGCAGCAAATATAGCCTTGAAAATAGCACTATTTTTTCCGGTCGTCTAAAAAGTGTACTGCAGGAAGAAATAGAAATGACCGGCGCAAAGATCAGAAAGCATGGGCAGGACAAGCAGTCTTTGGAAGAAAGGCTTACGGCAGCGAAAGAAGGTCATGTTCATATTCTGCCGGATATCATGAAATATGTGGTGTCCACAGGAGTGGGGTGTCAGACCGGTGAAGAATATATTACAGGTCTTTTAGAAAATGCTGCCATTTCGCAGGAAAAAGCCAAGGATATTATGGAGCGACACCCGGAATTTGCATTTTCACTTCTTTTCAATAATGAAAAAGATATGGAAAAGCTTCTGGCGGCGGGGAATGTGGAGTGGCTCCCTGCCTCTGTTCCGCTTTTTACTATGGAACAGGTGAATTCTCTTATGTCAGGGAACATGGAAAGTGCTTCTCACCTGGCTGCTTATGACAAAGAATATTTTGCTGACAGATCAGGTTATTATGGCAGATTGGAAGATGAAATAAGAGTCAAAGAGGAAAAGTTGCAGCGTCTTAACGAAAGGCTGCGGGACAGTGAGGAAGAGAAGAAACTCGTAGAAAAGTTTGATTATTCTGAGGACTGGAGCTCGTTACAGGAAAAAGCTATTGCCGGGCTACATGAGAAAATATTTTCTTTAGAGGGCCGAAGGAAAGAACTGGAAGAAGAACAGGGGAGGATAAAGGAAAAAATTGATGCCCTTAAGGATGATCTGAATCGTGAAGAAAAGCGTTTGCATGACCTTACCGTGTGGCTTGAGTCATTTGCTGAACTCAGTATAATGCTTGCCAAGGAAAATGAGTGGTATACAAAAGCACAGAAAGCATATGTTGCCCTGAAAGATGCAGAAAGCTCATATAAAAAGGTATGTGATACGGTGGCTAAGTGCCAGGATGAGCTGACATCATTTGAAAATGAACGTAAGCAGCAGGCTGATCACTTGGATCGCGTCCGCACAGTTTTAGAGAATACGGGTAGTGCAAAGGAAGCAGAAATCGTTGAAGGATCATTGGAAGAACTCTACTCTCAGTACCAGACTCTTCTGGGGAGTCTCAGTGAAAGTCTGGATAATCTCAGAGTCAGCCTTAATAAATCGCAGCAGGACAAAGCTGAATATGAAAAAGAACTTGGTGATTATGAGTGTGAAAAGGCCGAATATGAAGCGGTCCATTTTTCATCTGAAGCCCTCAAGAATGCCAAGGATGCAGTGAGAGCAGCTTCAGAGAAAATGGAGAATGCCAGGTCCATATTTGGAGAATGTAATGTGAAAGAGGCATCTGCCAAGCAGAGATATGATGCAGCTGGGAAAGCACTTGAAGATTTTGACGGTGTAGCTCTTCCACAAAATGAGATAGGAGAGGATTTCAAAGCCAGAGTAAAGGCCGCCAAACAGGAGATAAAGCAGTTAAACGAAAGGAAAGATTCACTCGAGCAAGAAAAGCATTCATTGGAGAGAATCTTTGATCGAGTAGGAGACGTCTTAAAGCCTATTCAGTTTGGAAACATAATAAAGACAGTTACTCTTTCCGAAAGACCGGATGTTCAGTGGGAGTCTATACATGAAAATCTCATCCATGTAGAGAAAACCTTCCAGGATCAGAAAGAAAAGCTTAAGAGCAACATAAGAACAACAGTAGATGAGTTTAAAGACATAGCACTTTCTGAAATAGTGAATAAACTTGCTGCCATCGGTGAGATGCTTGATGATTCAGGGATGAAGGGAGACCGGCTTTATACGGTCAGTGAGAGCATCAGTACAATGACAGCTTCCATAGAGAAGATTAACAGCAGGATTGAGACTGATCTAAGAGAAATTGAGAACGACTTTAATGACATCGTAGACCAGTGTATGAATCAGGGGAAGAGGATGTATCTTGACCTTCGTATGATAGCAGCCAGTTCAAAGGCTCATATTTTTGCGGGCAAGCCTCAGACGCAGATGGTAAAGATGGATCTTCCTGAGGAAAAAGAGATATCTGAGGAAGCATCAAGGGTTTCGATAAAGACTGAGATTGAGCAGGGGGCTAATGAGATAAAAGAGCTCCTTCGAAGCGGCGCTGATGAAAAGCAGATCCAGAAGCGCGCCAGAGCTTTAGTCTCAAGTGAAAGGCTTCTTCATAAGTACATACGCCAGGAATCCATAAAGATCAGGGTCTATAAGATTGATATGAACAGTGCAAACTCTGTATACAAGGGTTGGGAGGAGACACTGACACAGAGTTCTGGTGCTGAGAAATTTGTGGTATTTTTCTCAGTGGTACTGACACTCATGAATTATACCAGGTCATCAGCAGGGCTTGTCAGCAAAAACGTGGGGAGTGTGCTGATCCTTGATAATCCTTTTGGAAAAATAACCTCAGCGCATCTTTTGAAGCCGATGTTTGATATAGCAAAGCACTTCAATGTACAGTTGATTTGCCTGTCAGATATCAATAAGAGTGATGTTGTCGGCTGCTTTGATTGCGTTATCAAGCTTGTTATAAAGGCACAGAACCTTTCAAACTTCGAAATAATGACGCATGAGGGTAATGAGAGGATAGAGCATGGCTACTATAAAATCATGAACGGACAGATGAGTTTGTTTTGATGATAAAGACTTTTTTATTTGTTTAAACATATTAGTTGGAGGTATTCATATAGTGAATGAATATGGGGAAGTTATCATCTACCAAACAGATGATGGCTTAACGAAACTTAATGTAAATCTTCAAAATGAAACAGTATGGCTTACTATCGATCAAATGGCAGAATTGTTTCAGAGAGATAAATCAACAATCTCAAGACATATAAATAAGATTTTTAAAGAGGGAGAGTTGGTTAGAGAGGCAACTGTTGCATTTTTTGCAACAGTTCAAATCGAAGGTGGAAGAAAAGTTGAAAGAGATATAGAGTATTTTAATCTGGATGTTATTATTTCTGTTGGATATAGGGTTAAATCTAAGCGCGGTACACAGTTCCGAATTTGGGCAAATTCTGTACTAAAGGAGTATATCATTAAAGGATTTGCAATGGACGATGAGCGCCTGAAAGGTAATGGCGGTGGGAATTATTGGAAAGAACTATTAGATAGAATCAGAGATATCCGTTCATCGGAAAAAGTTCTTTATAGGCAGGTTCTAGATCTTTATGCAACCAGCGTGGATTACAATCCAAGAAGTGACGAGTCAATCCAATTCTTCAAAATTGTTCAGAATAAATTACACTATGCAGCACATGGTCATACAGCAGCTGAAGTGATTTATGAAAGAGCAGATGCTGAAAAGCCATTTATGGGATTAACTTCATTTGCGGGTGAGTTGCCCGCACTTAAGGATATTGGAATCGCAAAGAATTATCTGAAAGAGGATGAACTAAAAATTTTAAATAATCTTGTATCCGGTTATTTTGACTTGGCGGAGATTAATGCAATAGAGCATAAACCTATGTACATGAGTGATTATGTTGATCAACTTGATTCGATATTGACTTCTGGAAATAGAAAACTATTAAGTGGACCAGGGAAAGTTAGTCATGAAAAGGCTCTTAGTAAAGCAAAGGAAGAATACAGGAAATACCAGGAGACAACCCTTTCGCCTGTTGAAGAAGAGTATATGAAGAGTATAAAGGTTGTTGCCAAAGAAGCAAAGAAACAAAGCAGAAAAAAATAGGGATTTGCTATATTTATGAGGGTACTTGGGAAATAAAATATTTGGCAGTGCAATGCAAGTGATTTTGCACCCTGATTTGCACCTTTTGCCGGTCAAACTTTGCCAAATATTGCCAAGGATTGCCACGAAAATGAGAAAAATACGTTGGACAAAAATAGGCTTAAAGCCAGTAAATACGTGAGAATAGAGGTTTTTTATTAAGATGATAAGAATTTTATTTGTCTGCCACGGCATAGTACTAACAAAATGTAGCAAAGCCGTGTGGTGAGAACATTCTATTAAGAGATTATAATGTTTACCCTCGATTTACCCTTTTTGTTTTTTTAGAAAGTGCTTTGATTATCTAATATTTTGAATTGCAACTTGTCGTTAGGGTAATCGGGTAAACAACAATAATAAAAATGTCGGTTGACTGTATAGTTGATCGACATTATTTTATTGACAGTACGCATCGCGTATGCGTATACTGATAATACGCAATGAGTATAAAGGCATTGAATGAACGGGGTGACTTGCATGGATAGCAGAGATTATTTGATAGAATTAAGAAACAGTACTGGAATGTCGAGAAAAGAGTTTTGTGCGTATTTTGAAATTCCGTATCGTACACTGCAGGATTGGGAATTGGGAAATAGGAAAATGCCAGATTATCTTTTGAGATTGATGGCGTATAAAATCGAAATGGAAAAACTGGTGGGAAGTAAAAATGTAGAGAAAAATGGGGACAACGATGATGACAGATAAAGTACAATTATTTGAAAATCAACCTATTAGAACCGCATGGGTAGAAGATGAAGAGGAGTGGTATTTCTCAATAGTTGATGTGGCGGGTGTTTTAACTGAAAGTAAGGATCCGACTACATATTGGAGGAAACTAAAGCAAAGACTGAAAGAAGAAGGAAATGAAAGCGTGACAAATTGTCACGCTTTGAAAATGACTGCTAAAGATGGGAGAAAGCGATTTACTGATGTAGCAAATACTGAACAACTTCTAAGAATTATCCAGTCAATTCCTTCCAAGAAGGCTGAACCATTTAAGATGTGGCTTGCACAGGTTGGCCGTGAAAGAATAGAGGAGACGATAGACCCTGAGCTTACGATAGATCGCGCTTTGGAAACATATGCAAGACTTGGATATGACGCAGACTGGATTAATCAAAGACTTCAGACAATTCGTGCAAGAAAAGAGCTAACGGATCAGTGGAAAGGTCATGGTGTTAAGCAGGGAAAAGAGTTTGCTATTTTGACAGATGAAGTTACCAGAGCCTGGTCAGGCATGTCAACAAGGCAGTATAAGAATCTTAAGGGACTCAAAAAAGAAAACCTAAGAGATAACATGAGTACTCTTGAGCTTGCATTAAATATGTTGGCAGAAGCAACTACTACTGAGCTAACTAAAGTACATAATCCGCAGGGACTTGATGAAAACAAAACGATAGCAAAAAGAGGCGGACAGATTGCTGGAGATGCCAGAAAGAATATTGAGGCAGAAACCGGTAAGCCCGTCATCACAAGTCAGAATGCGATGCAACTTAATGATGCTGTTGTTGGGCTTATAGAGAACATTATAGATATCGAGTATGAAAATGATAATGAAAATGGAGAATGATGTACTTTTGCTTTGGGATAATTCATGATATGGTTATATAAGCGAGGTAAATCGTCGCAAACTGCATGAGGATGTAAGGCAGATGTTAAGCTGTCCGGTCCGGCGTTCTTGTTAGAAGGACATTCCAGATATGGGATGTCTTTTCGTTATAATAAAAAAGAAGGGCCCATTGGTCCTTCTTCCGGTCGCAGGCATCGCAAGTTTCTGCAACCTGATCACTGTTATTATATGCGCACTGATAATTGTTGTAAATATATAGCCAAAAGATAACGCTGATTTTTCTGTTGTCTGCCAACTTGCCGCCCGACTTGTGCGACTGAAACTGCAGTTTTTTCTGTTGCCTGCCAACTTGCTACCCGATATGTGTAGCTAAACTATCAGATTTTTAAGGTGTCAGCGCACCTAGAGCTTTGCTCCTAGCTATACATTAACAAATACAATGGCTAAGTCAAGCTTTTTTATTCAAAATGCGCACAAACAGTGAGGGTAAGCTTTGGAAATTTACCCTGTTTTTTACCCTTTTTGCTGACTACTTTACACCAAGATATGCCATCTTATGCGGTGTAAACCACAAAACAACAAAAATATGAAATGCGGGAAACCGCAGAAACAGAGGGCCTTAGAGCAATGATTAAGATTTTATTCGTCTGCCATGGCAATATCTGTCGATCAACAATGGCAGAATTTATTATGAAAGACATTGTGCATAAGCAGCATTTGGATGAGTTTTTCCATATAGAGTCGTCAGCGACACACACTGACGAAATATGGAACGGACAGGGAAGTCCTGTCTATCCGCCGGCGAGGGCTAAGCTTAGGGAGTACGGAATCGGAACTCCGGACAATGAGCTGGGAGTTTCTGAAAAAAGAGCAAGACTTACATCACGGACAGATTATGACAAGTTCGATTTCATAATCGGGATGGACAGTGCAAATATCAGAGATCTTAATAGGCTCTTCAGTGGAGATCCTGAAAATAAGGTATACAAGATGCTGGAGTTTGCCGATAGAAGCGGAGATGTGGCAGATCCCTGGTATACCGGGAATTTTGATGATACCTGGCGCGACTGCTCAGAGGGATGCCATGGCCTTTTTAGGGCTATTCTTATGGATCCGAAATATGCATCTCAGATGGGAGACGCAGAAGATATGGATGATCCTTTTGACGATTATGGTGATGACAGAGGATTGGTCCACGATGATTTTCCGAGAGGTTAATACATGATAAGAGATGTTGATTTAGAGAAAATTTCAGACGGCAAGCTTTACGATATAGGCGATATGGCAAAACTCGGTGTGGATGACTGCAGTGGTTGCCATGCATGCTGTTGTGGTATGGGAGATTCCATAACTCTTGATCCTTATGATGTTTACAGACTTGAAAAGGGTCTTGGTAAAAGCTTTGAAATATTACTTTCTGAAAATCTGGAACTTAGAGTAGCAGATGGAATCATTCTTCCATGCCTAAAGATGGACGGTGACGAGAAGTGCACTTTCCTTAACAGAGAGGGGAGATGCAGTATTCATCCGCACAGACCAGGTATCTGCAGACTCTTCCCTTTAGGCAGAATATTTGAAGATAACACCCACAAATATTTCCTTCAGATTCATGAATGCCATAAGGAGAGGCAGACCAAGATAAAGATTAAGAAATGGCTGGATACACCAGAGCTATCAAGCTATGAAGCCTACATAGATAAGTGGCACTACTTTTTAAAAGAAATCTCTGACAAAGCCCCGGAAATGCCGGAGGAGGAACTTAAGTCTATAAACATGCGAATTCTGCAGGAGTTTTTCATAAAGCCCTACAATGTGGAAGAGAGCTTCTATGCTCAATTTGAAGAGAGACTATCCGGTATGAAGTAACGCGCATAAATGCAGGCCTTTCTCGTGTGCCTGCATTTTTTATAAAAAATAATTAGCACTCACTTGACAAGAGTGCTAACAAGTGTTATAACAGTTATAGAACAAGGGAACAGAAATAAAGGGAGCAAATAACAAAGTAATGACTCCGGTTCCGATGCTCAAATACAAAAATATATAGTCATAAGGAGGTAATTATTATGTTGATGCCTAGTATTTTTGAAGAGAACTTATTTGATAATTGGTTTGATTTCCCGATGTTTAATGACTTTGATAACACCGAGAGGAAGCTGTACGGCAGACATGCTGACAGACTTATGAAGACGGATGTACATGACAACGAGGATCACTACGAAGTAGATATAGACCTTCCCGGATTTAAGAAGGAAGAGATCTCACTTGAGCTTGATAAGGGATACCTCACAGTCAGCGCTGCTAAGGGACTTGATAAGGATGAGAAGGACCACAAGGGTAAACTCATCAGACAGGAACGTTACAGCGGATCAATGCAGAGAAGCTTCTACGTTGGCGAGAATCTTACCGAGGAAGATATCAAGGCAGCCTTCAGACATGGTGTTTTGAGTCTTGAGATTCCTAAGAAGGAACAGCCTAAAGTTCCTGAGAAGAAGCTTATAATGATCGAAGGCTAACACACCAGCCCTCTATCACGAGCACACATTTGCTAATTAAATAATTAGCTTTTTACTCCATAACAACTATTAACAAAATAAATTGAGTCGTTTACGTCGCCCAGCTATCCAATATAGTTGGGCGATGCTTTTTTTAGCCTGAGCGAAAGCGTCAGCTGAGTGGATTATTTATGTTTGAAATACATGTAGATTGAAGTGCAATACTTTCAAGGTTAGGTGTATAATACCTTCTATGGGGAACTAAAATTTTTACTTAAAATATGGAGGAAATTTGGTATGAAATTAAAGTTTGGTATCAGAGAAGTTGTAGCATTAGGTATTGGAACTGCATTGTTCGTCGTTCTTACGACAGTACAGGTTCCATTTTTTATTGTTCCTAACACAGCACTTCAGCCCAGAATGGCAATCCTTGCATTCATTTCTGCTGTTTTCGGACCTATCGTAGGTGGTGTTGCAGGTATTCTCGGACACGCTCTCGGCGATGCATTTTTCTATGGATCAGTTTGGTGGAGCTGGGTATTCCCTGAAGCTGTTGTTGGTGTAGCAATCGGTCTCTTTTCCAAGAAGTTCGCAATAGAAGAGGGCGGCTTCAGTGTTAAGAATAGCATTATTCTTTTTAACGTAGTTCAGGTAGTTGCAAACGCTGTAGCATGGATTGGTCTTGCTCCGGTTCTTGATATCCTCGTTTATGCAGAGCCTGCAAACAAGGTATTCGCTCAGGGCGCCCTTGCATTTATCGGTAACATCGTAATTATCGCAATCCTCGGAACTATCCTTCTTGCAGCATATTCTAAGATTGCAGGTAAGTCATCAGGCCTCAAGGCGGAGGATTGATTTTTTGGAAAAGACCCCAATCATCGAGTTTTCAGATGTAACATTCAAGTACAGAGTGCAGGAAAAACCTACACTTAAAAACATCAATTTAAAGATTTACCCGGGTGAGAAAATCCTCATTGCAGGACAATCTGGCTCGGGTAAGTCCACATTGGCACATTGCCTGAATGCGCTGATACCCTGTTCTTTTACAGGCGAGATGAGCGGAACACTCCGGGTTGACGGGAAGACTCCCAGTGAACTCGGAGTTTTTGGCATGTCACAGATAGTGGGCACAGTGCTTCAGGACACTGATGGGCAGTTTATAGCCCTTACTGTGGGCGAGGACATAGCTTTTGCTCTTGAAAACGACAACATCCCTCAGGACAAGATATTTGACAAAGTTCATGAGGTTGCTGAAAAGCTTGACTTACAAAGCTTTCTAAATCACGCTCCGGGAGAACTTTCAGGCGGACAAAAGCAGAGAGTATCCCTTGGCGGTGTTATGGCATGTGATGTAAAAATCCTTTTATTTGACGAGCCTTTGGCCAATCTTGATCCTGCCACCGGAAAGCGCACCATAGCTCTTATTGATGAGATCATGAAGCGCGAGGATATGACGGTTGTCATTATTGAACACCGCATAGAAGATGTGCTTTACCGCGATGTGGACAGAGTGATCCTTATGGGAGACGGCGAGATAATTGCTGATATGCATCCCGATGAACTTCTGTGCACAGGGCTTCTACCTCAGCACGGAATCCGCGAACCGCTCTATATAGCTGCGCTGAAAGCAGCTGGTTGTGAGCTTAGCGCAGATACTCATCCGCAGCACATAGAGTCTATGGATGTAACAAAATATAAGGATCAGGTGAAGAACTGGTACCACTCGGTTCCAAAACATCAGCAGCAGAGCTCTTCCGAAACACTTTTGAGTGTAAATAACTTAAGCTTTGGCTATGAGGATGGAAGACAGATTCTGAAGGACGTTAATTTCGAGATAAAAAGAGGAGAGATGATCTCCCTTGTAGGTCGAAACGGCGCAGGAAAATCTACACTAGCTTCTCTAATCTGCGGCTTCTACAAACCACAGAGCGGAAATATCCTCTTTAACGGCGAAGATATGTCCTGTCTTTCCATCAAAGAAATTGGCGAGAAAATCGGCTATGTTATGCAAAGCCCAAATCAGATGATAAGTAAGCCTATGATATTTGATGAAGTGGCACTAGGCCTTATTGCCAGGGGAGTTTCGGAAGATGTCATCAAGGAAAAAGTAAATGATGCATTGAAAATCTGCGGACTTTATCCCTTTAGAAACTGGCCTGTTTCAGCCCTTTCTTTTGGACAGAAAAAGCGTGTATCCATTGCATCAATTCTGGTACTTAGTCCTGAGCTGATAATTCTTGATGAACCTACAGCCGGCCAGGATTACAGCCACTATACAGAGATCATGGAATTCCTTGTTAAGCTTCGCGATGACATGGGTAAGACTATCATGATGATCACTCACGACATGCATCTGATGCTTGAGTATACTGACAGGACGCTGGTTCTGACAGACGGACAGCTCCTTATGAATGCACTTCCTTCAGAGGTTCTGACTGATGAAGCCATTTGTGACAAGGCATATCTTAAGAAAACATCACTCTATGACCTTTCTCTTAAATGCGGCATAGATACACCTTCAGAATTTGCAGCCAGATTCATTGATCATGAGAGAGCCGGGAGAGGAGGTCAGCCATGAACAGACTGATATCCTATGAGAAAAAAGACACCTTTGTGCATAAGCTCAGCGGCTTTACCAAGCTCGTATTTTTCCTGATATGGTGCCTTACAAGTGCCCTTACCTTTGACACCAGAATCCTTGCCATAATGCTGGTTTTGGGCATCTCGATTTACTTAAGTGCCAAAATAAAATGGAAACAGGTAAGCGCCATTTTCACAGCGGTCATGTTTTTTATGGTAATTAACCTTACCTGCATTTTCTTCTTTGCACCTTACGAGGGCTGCAGGATTTACGACAGCAGGAGCGACCTTTTTCATCTGTTTGGAAATTACACCGTCACAAAACAGCAGCTTTTTTATGAGCTAAACGTATTGATGAAATACTTTACGGTTATTCCATCGGTGTTCATATTCCTTACAACCACTGATCCCAGCGAACTGGCCTCAAGCCTTAACGGTGTGGGAGTGCCTTACAAGATTTCATACGCGCTGGAGATTACCCTAAGATACATTCCGGACATACAGGATGAGTTTCACAGAATCAGGAACGCTCAGGAAGCCCGCGGAATCGAGATGAGTTCCAAGGGAAAACTGTTATCCAGAATAAAAAACACTGCGGCCATAATTTTTCCGCTCCTGTTTTCATCCATGGAGAGAATAGATGTGGTAAGTAATGCCATGGAGCTTAGAGGTTTTGGCAAGAAAAAGACGAGAACCTGGTACTCCAGGAAAAAGCTAACAGCCGCCGATTTTGCAGTTTTGATATTCATAGTGGCATTTTCTGCAGCTGCACTTATTTTTACTTACTACGACGGAAGCAGATTCTATAATCCATTTACGATTTAATAGAAATTTAATAAATATCGGTCACAGCAGAAGCATCAAAGGCTTGTGACCGGTATTTATTTTTTTTTAAGAATTTCTTTCTAGTTTCTATATGTATAAAAGACTAAATTAATAATGCAAATGCCCTTTTAATGCTATGATTAAAGAGTATTATAATCGTTTAACGGAGCAGAAAAGCATGAAAAAAACGGCGGTTTTCAGAACACTGAGGACTGTATGGCTCGTCCTTAGTGTTGTTTGCCTTATCTTGGCCGTGATTTTTCTGCAAATCATGGTCATCAATAAAGGGAAAAAGACCGAGGACCCTGCCTTCCAGTATGTGGAGGACGTAAGACACAGGGTGCTTTTATTCTGCTCGTATAATTCCCAATACTACACTTATGCCAACCAAATAGAAGGTTTCCACGACTCTTTGTATCCCAATGGCGTTGAGTACGACGTCATATTTATGGACGCCAAAAACTACAGAACAAGTGAGGATCAGAGCGCTTTTTACAATTTCTTTGTATCAAGAATGGAAAACGGTAAGAAGTACGATGGTGTAATAGCTGTGGACGATGAAGCTCTGGAGTTTATGTGTGATTACGGAAAAAAGATATTCGGCGATATTCCCATTGTTTTCATAGGTGCAAATAATCTGACTCTGGCAAAAAAAGCATGTACCCGCAGTAATATTACAGGCTTTTACGAAAATGATTATCTTGAAGAAACTCTGAAGCTGACCAGGAAGATTTTCCCTAATCGCACAAAATACGTGGGCTTTTTTGATGAATCAGCCGCAGGAAAAACTGATGGTGCAAGATTTACCATCATTATGTCCAGGCTTACCGGATACGAATTTGAGACGATAAATGTCACAAACTACACTAAGGAACAGCTCATTGAGGTCATTAAGCAAGTGCCGGATGATGCGATTATTATTTACATGACCTGCTTTTCTGATGCGGATGGAATCACACATACTAAGTATGAGATGACCAATTTCTTCAAGGAGTATTCCAATGCGCCTATAGTTCGCTGCTACGAAGATGCAGTGGGTGACGGTGTTCTTGGATCGATTGGTATGTCATTCTATCAGCAGGCAAAAAATGCCGGTGAGACCATGGTAAAGGTTCTTGATGGCGCCGATATCAGCAGGATTCACATGGCCCTGAAGACTCCAAGTATAACGGAGTTTGATTACAACGTTATGGCCAGATACGGCATCACAGAGAAGATGCTTCCGGAAGAGACCATAATCATCAATAAGCCCGTTTCATTCATTGATGTGTATGGAGCAATTCTTCCTTCAGCAGGACTTATTTTCCTTGCGATGATAATGCTTTTGCAGTCAGTAAATGCCACGGTTTTCCTTGGCAGAGAATCCAACAGAGAGCTTCTTGCATCCAAGGAAGAACTTGAAAAATCCCAGAAAAGACTTATCTATCAGGCAGAGCATGACGATTTCCTGGATATTCTTAACAGAAGAACCGCAGTAGAATATCTGAGAAGACATGCGATTCCCGATAAGGTATTCTCGATAATAATGGTGGACATTGATAACTTCAAAGATGTCAACGAAACCTATGGCCATCAGGTTGCGGATGAAGTTTTAAAGCACTTGTCTTATGAGCTTGAAAACCTTGCCAAAACCAGAGACTGGATGCTGGCAAGATACGGCGGTGACGAATTCCTTATGATGCTCTCAGGTGAGCGTGTGACAGAGGATAGTTCCACTATTCAGGAGATAATGAAAATATTCAGAAATCCCATAAGCATGGGTGATGAGACCATAATCATGTCCTGTAGTATGGGCGTATCATTATCCGACGGCGTGACAACCCCTGATCAGCACATCATAAATGCTGAGATAGCTATGTACGAGGCTAAGCAGAGAGGCAGAAATAAGGCATTCCTGTACTCCGATGACATGAAGAAAAAGGTTCGCGAGGAGAACAAGGTTAAGGCCAAAATCCTCGATGCTATGGATAATGACGGATTCTACATGGTATATCAGCCTCAGATCAATACAGAGACCAAGAAGCTTTGTGGCTTTGAGGCTCTTGTCAGAATGAAGGCTGAAGGAATGTATCCCGGCGTATTTATTCCTATAGCTGAGGCAAGTGGCTGGATTGCCAGAATCGGAAGAATCACTACAGAGCTTGTTATCAAGCAGCTGGCGGCATGGAGAGATGCAGGATACATGCTTTATCCTGTTTCCATTAACTACTCAAGTAACCAGCTCAGCGATATCGGATATGTTGAGTTTTTAAAAGAGCTGCTAGAGGAGTATAATATATCAGGACAGTTCGTTGAGATAGAGGTTACGGAAAGTCTTTTCCTTGAAAAAACCGAGAAGGCGGAGAGTCTTTTTGCACAGCTCAAAGCACTTGGAATTAAGATACTTATGGATGATTTTGGTACCGGCTATTCTTCACTTGGATATCTTACATACATTCCTGTGGACGTGGTAAAACTCGATAAATCCCTTGTTGATGCGTACCTTGTTGGGGGCAAGGATTCATTTATCAGAGATGTCATCCAGCTGGTACACGATCTTGATAAGCTGATGATCATCGAAGGTGTCGAGGAAAAGTGGCAGTATGAAAAACTCAGGGAATTCAAGGCCGATATCATTCAGGGTTACTACTTCAGTAAGCCGATAAGTCCTGAAGAAGCCATTGTATTTGATGTTTCGGATAAATAAATGTTTAGTTGGGGTTGGGGAATATGTCTGAAAAGAAAATAAGTTTTGATGAATTTAGGCAGAAGCTTTTTAAAATAGTTTCTGTTGGATATTTGGGCGATTGGCCAAGCGTTATCTATGACATTGTTGGAACTATCGCCCTGATTTTGAATCTTACGGTGGCGTTTTTAGCGACTTTTTCAGAACTAAATGCCGGTTGTGGAAAAGTCTTTGACATGATAGAAAATGTCACCGTATTCTTTTTTGCAATTGATTATGTTCTAAGGCTTATTACGTCAAAATGCCTTTTCCCTGATAAATCAGAGGGAGTGGCAGTTTTACGATATGTCATTTCGTTCTTTGGAATCATAGATCTTCTCAGCTTTTTACCATTCTATTTGCCGGTGTTTTTCCCTGCAGGCGCAGCGGCATTTCGAATGTTCAGAGTGGCGAGGATCTTCAGACTTTTCAAGATCAATGCATACTATGACTCACTTAATGTAATCACTGAAGTTATCAAAAGCAAAGCACAGCAGCTTCTGTCATCGGTTTTCATAATTGCAATTATGATGCTGGCAGCTAGTCTTTGCATGTATTCATTAGAGCATGAAGCACAGCCCGAGGTTTTTGAAAATGCATTCTCCGGAATCTGGTGGGCGGCATCCACGCTGCTGACAGTAGGGTATGGAGATATATATCCTATAACCTTTCTTGGAAAGGTTTTTGGAATTCTGCTGGCGTTCCTTGGGGTGGGAATTGTAGCCATACCTACAGGTATTATTTCCGCAGGATTCGTTGAACAGTACACCAAATTAAAGCACATGGGAGATTATTCAAAGAGTATTGATATGCATTTTATCAAGGTTCAGCTCTCAATGAATGATAAATGGGTAGATAAAAAAATAAGAGATATCGACCTTCCCCATAGTGCAATTATTGCAATGATACAACGTCAGGGCAACGTGATTATTCCAAACGGAAGCATAGTTCTCGAAGCGGGAGATAAGATAATTATTGGTGCTCAGGCCATCAAAAATGATGTGCCCATGCACCTTAAGGAAGTTACTTTGGGAGATACTCATCCCTGGTGTGATAAATTTATTAAGGACCTGAATTTCCCGAGACAGACCATATTATTGTCAATAAAAAGAGGCAGCAAATCAGTTGTCCCAAAAGGGCAGGTTAAACTACGAGCAGGGGATACAATTGTAGTTATCTCCAAAGTACATCTGCCTGAAGAGGATGAAGTTGAGATTTAAGTGACCAATTTGAGGATACATAACGCTATGATGAAAACTAAGAGGTTATTTGCAATTTCATTACTGTTTTTCCTGATCATAGCAGGATGCAGCTCGAAAAAAACTAATACAGATGTTGGCCGGAACGATACACAGAAGGTTAAAATAGAAGATACACATTCTGATGACGGCAGGACAGTAGTGGGTATTTCCATGCCTGATATGCTGCTTGAACGCTGGAATCGTGACGGATTATTCTTAAAAGAACAGTTTGAAAAAAATGACTGTGAAGTCATACTGCGTTATGCCAATAATCTGATAGATACACAGGTAAACGACCTTCGCGATATGATAAACAGCGGTGCGGATCTTTTGGTAATCACTGCTGTGGATGGTGCCGCCTTATCAGATATTCTTGATGAAGCAGCTGAGGCAAACATAAAGATAATTGCATATGACAGACTCCTAATGGATACAGAAGCTGTGGATTATTATGTCTCTTTCGACAATTATCAGGTAGGCGTCCTTCAGGCCAACTATGTGATAGATGCTCTGTCACTGGATTCTGCAGAAAAATCCTTTAATATTGAATTTGTTTCAGGCGATCCGGTGGATAATAATGCCAGGTTCTTCTATGGCGGTGCCATGGACACACTTAAGCCTTATATTGATTCAGGGACTTTGAACGTAATGTCTAACCAGACCGGTTTTTACGAGACCTCCACTGCTCAGTGGTCGACAGATTTAGCCCAGCAAAGGCTTCAGATTATTCTTAATTCCTATTATCCAAGTGGGACTATTCTCGATGCGGTGCTTTGTGCCAATGACTCAACTGCCCTTGGCGCAGCAAGAGCACTGGAAGCAGATTACTCAGAGAAAAACCCGGTTGTGTTAACCGGGCAGGATGGCGATATTGCCAATATTTATAATATTTTTGATGGAGTCCAGAGCATGACAGTATTCAAGGCTATGGATAATGAATCTGTTGTTACTGCCGATCTTGGATTAGCCATTTTATCAGGAAGTAAACCTGATGCGGATCTTATTGATACGTCGAACTGGGATTTTCCCTGCGATTACAATACCACTGATTACGACAACGGTGTGAGAGTAGTATCATCATACCTGTTACAGCCCATTACTATCACACTGGACAATATTGAGGAAGAATTGTTTGATACGGGGTACTACAGTCGAAACTCAGCCGGACTTATTTATGCTGTCAAATAATGTATATCCGTTTCTGCCGTTTTCCTTAGTCTCATATAGTGCTTTATCTGCACATTCCATGACGTCCTTGGAATTCTTTGTGTCAAGTGGATACATTGCACAGCCTATGCTGACAGTGATCTTAAGGTCACCGGCGGAAGTCTTTATTGGATCTTTTACACTCTTTATGATTGATTCGCATATCTTGCGGGCTTTGTCTTCAGAAGGTTCCATAAAAATTCCGGAGAACTCATCTCCACCAAGTCTTGCGAAGGACAGCTTTTTCTTTGAAAGCTTTTTTAACTTTTCTGCAACAGCTACGATCACTTCATCCCCTACTTTATGACCATAGGTATCATTTATGCTCTTGAAGCGGTCTACATCGAGCATTATTATTCCATAAGGTGTTGACGCAGTAACCGCCTGAACGATATCCTCCATGATCTTTTTTCTGTTGGGCATTTGTGTCATGAAGTCCATCTTTATCAACTTTTTGCGTTTGTTATTAGCGATATTAAGAAGAACAATTATGACAATCAAAAGAAGCAATATTACAATCATCAGGTTACTGATAAGTTTGTTTTCACGATAAAATTTCGCAAAGGTCTGATGCTCATTTATAATTGTTGCACCTTTCGGAAGTTGTGAATTTTTTAAGTCAAACTTATCCATGGAGTGCTGTTCAAAATATGTAGCAGTGACAGCAGAAGTAACAAGAGGTATACTGTCGGCACTTTCGCCTGAAAGTATCTTGGCGGAAATCTCACCGGCCATTTTACCGGCATCATAATAAGAGTAGGATATTCCGCCAAGTACTCCATATCCTATATCAGTGGAAGTAAGCCTGATTATGGGTATATCCGGAGCATACTCGGAGATGAATTCTGCCGCGTTCTGCAGAGAATAAGCATTTTTCTCACCATCCAGTGAAAAATCCAGGAAGAGTATTATGTCATCTGATTCAAAAGTTCCCAAAAGTTCCCGGAGTCCATTCCTGGTATATGATGATGCATTGATGACAGTGCTTTTCATTTCGGGATGTGCATCCCTGAATTTCATAAACTCAACATAATCGGCCAACCCTGCGATAGTAGAGTCCACTATCACATACAGATGTGTTCTGTCAGGGAAAAGCTCCTTCATAAGCTCATAATTGCCTTCAAAATCAAGATTCTCGGCGATACCGGTGGCGTTTTTCATTGCAGAAGCTGTGATTGCCTCTGTTCTGTTGTTTATTCCCATGAAAACCATCGGCGTATCCGGGAATAACTCGTTCCTATTGTTGATGGCATATCGCAGGGCAGAGTCGTCTGCCACGACCAACAGATCAAAAGAGCGAATTGAATACACCTTGTACCTGATATATTTATCAAAATTCATAAGATCAAGTCCGCCATAGTATTTATCCGCATCCATGAATTCATAACTGATATCGACATTAACCTGTCCAAGTCCGTCCTCAAAACCCTGAAGCTGCGATGGAACTGCAGGATTGGAAAAACCGTATGAGGATATGAAAAGAATGCGATATTGACGCTCGCTATCGCCATCTGCGCTGACTTTCAGCACCGATGAAAAGAGCAGTATCAGTATGCTATATGTAATTAAGAAGAATTTTAGGCAATAATTTCTCATACTATAATTTTTGACCTTTAGCGGTCAGAGTTCAAATAAAAAATATATAAATTTATATGTGTATATATAGAAAAAACTCCTGCACATTCAGTTATTGATATGTGACAGGAGTTTATATTACTTCTTTTCAGTCGGGAAATAAGAACCGTTAAAAAGATCATATATAAGTTGTTTAAGTTGTTCTTCCGATATCTTATCGCTGTTCATTACATAGTGCTTTGCAATGGTCGTAAGACCTGCTGCAATAAAATCCGCAGTCATGTTGGAAATGATTTTATCATACTCATCTTTTGGATCATTACATTCAGTAAAGGATTTGTACAAAGACCACATCATCATGTAGATGATATTGTTTTTTACAAGCAGCTCGAGGATTTCCTTTTTAGATAAAATGTATTTCGTAAATCCTTCAGCCAGCTGCGCAAGAGTAGGAGGCCCCTGACATTCGCAGTCTTTGTCCGGCTTAAAGTCATGGCTTTTTGCAAGGATAAAAATTACGATGTTTTCCTTGGATTCAAACAGAGTATAGAAGGTCTGTCTGGACACGCCGGAGCGCTGACAGATCTCGCTTATACTGATCTTGGAATATTCTTTTTCATGCATTAACTCTGTAAAACCCTGGGCTATACTTTTCTGCGAGCTAAGAGCTGTTTTGTTGGAACCCTGATACATACTTTTTTCCTTTACGCTGTGTATGAATTATTCGTAGGTCATCACTGCTTCAAGCTGACCTTTTATCTCGTAGCGACCGCTGCCTGCAGGAAGCAGGAGACTGTCACCCTTTTTATAATCTACTTTGTCATTCCCGTTTGTAATAACGCCTTCACCCTCGAGAACCAATATGTGGAGGAAGCTCTCAGCTGTAACCTCACCGCTTAAGGTATCTGTAAGAGAGCCGGAGAGTGCCACCTTATCAACGGTGAAATATTTGCACTGACCGATGTGAGGCTCAGGTCTTGGAATCCTGGGAGCCGGATCAGTATCTGTAACATCAAGGGCCTTTTCAACATGGAGCTCACGAAGATTACCATCCTTATCACGTCTTCCGTAATCATATACTCTGTAGGTTACGTTAGAATTCTGCTGAATCTCTGCAAGGAGAATTCCTGCGCCTATTGCGTGAAGAGTACCTGATTCGATGAAAACAACATCACCCTTTTTTACATAAACAGGATTTAAAACTTCAGTTAGTGTCTCGTTTTCGATTCTTCTAGCGAACTCTTCTTTAGAAACTTCTCTGTTGAAACCATAATATAAAAATGCACCTTCCTCAGCATCGAGGATGTACCACATTTCAGTTTTCCCATACTGATTTTCATGTACTCTTGCATATTCATCGGAAGGGTGTACCTGAAGTGACAGGTCCTTTTTTGCATCAATGAGTTTTATAAGAATGGGGAAGTCCTCGAACTTTTCACAATTGGTTCCAAGAACTTCTTTTCCGTTTTCTTCTATATACTGTGTCAGAGTCTTGCCTGCAAACTCGCCGTTTTCAATCACAGATTCACTTCCGGGAAAACATGACAGCTCCCAGCTCTCAGCAGTTACCGCACCTGCGGACTCTTTACCATATTCATTTACAAGTCTGTTGCCGCCCCAAAGATAATCCTTTGTAGGAGCCTTTAATTTCAAAATTGCCATAAATGCACCTCTATATTTATATTCGTTTAATTCACTATAGGTTTTTGTTTTTCCTCAGAAAAACAGAAATCTGTACATCTGCGATTTTATAATAGTGAAGGGAATCTTTCAAGTTATCTGCTCAATTTTTCTCAGCAGCGTACTACGATATGTGGCTTGAGAAAAGTACGGTATTTTGCAATAATAAAATCATAATTAAGTATAGGGAGCCGCAAAAATAAAGAATGACTATGCTGGGGAAAATAATAGAACCAAAAGAATATTTACCTGATGATCGTAAACGTTTTGATAATGCAGCGTTAAAAGCCATGATCGTGCCACTACTTATAGAGCAGCTATTGCAGATGGTGGTGGGACTGGCGGATACGATGATGGTCAGCTATGCAGGAGAAGCTGTGGTTGCCGGTGTAGGACTTGATACAATGGTATACACCATATTTATATACCTGTTTACCGCCATTTCTGCCGGAGGATCGGTAGTTGTATCACAATACATAGGAAGTAAGGAAAAGGATAATGCTGATGTTTCCGCATCACAGATATTCTTTATAGGCGGAGTACTTTCTTTAGTATGTATGGTGATCATGCTCATTTTCGGATCATCACTTCTTCAGACAATGTATCCTAAGGCAGAAGCAGATACTATGGCAGCCTGCAAGACATACATGTGGATCGTGGCCTGGTCTTTTCCTGCAAATGCTATCTATAATGCAGGTACTGCAGTTTTTCGCGCAATGGGTCAGACCAGAGTGACCATGTGGGTTTCGTTTATAGCAAATCTGGTTAACGTTGTAGGAAATGCAATAGGTATATTTGTACTGAAAGCCGGTGCTGCCGGAGTTGCATGGCCGACTACGATTTCATGGTATGTGGCAGCAGTTATCATGACGGCGCTTTGCCTTGAGACAGGGGCATCTGATGAGCTTCTTAGAAAACTTAAAGCGCTTAGCACTCCGAGAATCAGTATTAGAATTAAAGAATCACTTCGACTTAACACAGCTATGGCAGGTCGCATATTGGGGGTGGCTATTCCAAATTCTATAGAAAATACACTTTTTCAGGTGGCCAAGGTTGTCCTTGGTATGCTTACTGCAACCTTTGGTACCTCGCAGATAGCAGCAAATACAACAGGACAGACATTCTGGTCACTGGCTGCATGTATGGGCATGTCAATGGGAACTGTGTTTATCACTGTGGTCGGGCAGTGCGTAGGAGCAGGTGACTATGAGGCGGCTGAGTGGAATATTAAAAAGCTCACGAGGTTGTCGCTTTTACTGGCGACCATCTGGAATGTGATAGTAATGGCGCTGACTCCGATTTTGCTTACTTTATATAATCTCTCGGACGAGACTAAGCGTTTGATTCTTATTATAGTTGCTATACATAATCTGTTTTCTGCATTGGTACAGCCCTTTTCCGGACCGCTTTCATCCGGTCTTCGGGCAGCAGGCGATGTAAAATTTACAATGTGGGCATCAATATTTGCCACAGTTGTATGCAGGACAGTCCTGTCGTTCATTCTGGCTTTATGGATGGGAATGGGTGTTATCGGAATAGCTCTTGCAATGGTGCTGGATTGGTGTATAAAGGCAGCTCTTGATATATGGCGTTTCAGGAGCGGAAAATGGAGGGATAGAAGAATCATATGATAACAGTTAATCTCTATTACAAAGGAAAAGATGGAAATGCCCGTGCATTTGTCCAGGAGATGGAATCGTCGGGAATAGCGGCTGCAATAAGAAACGAGGAAGGTAATCTTCGTTACCAGTACTTTCAGCCTTTAGATGATCCTGAGACAGTTCTGCTCATAGATTCCTGGACGGATCAGGCTGCGATTGATGCACATCATGCATCCCCGATGATGGGACAGCTGGCAGCTCTTCGTGAAAAATATGATCTTCATATGACAGTTGAACGTTTTGTCAGTGATGAATATGAAGCAGATGAGAAGTTTTTGAGAAAATAATAATCGTTCCCTATACAATTATTCCTTTAATTATGGGAAGCTTTGTAATAGAATAGTGCTAATGCAGTGCTTATTTTTGAAACTAAACAAGGGAGGGATTTAGATAATGAGTAATTATTCTATGGATACCAAATGCGTGCAGGGCGGTTATACACCCGGAAACGGTGAGCCCAGACAGATTCCGATAGTACAGTCTACCACTTTTAAATATGCTACCAGCAGCGATATGGGAAAACTTTTTGATCTGGAGGCTTCTGGCTATTTCTACACAAGACTTCAGAACCCTACAAATGACTATGTTGCAGCAAAAATTGCTGAGCTTGAGGGCGGCAGCGCAGCTATGCTTACATCTTCAGGTCAGGCAGCCAACTTCTTTGCACTTTTCAATATCTGCGAAGCAGGAAGTCACGTCGTAGCATCAAGCTCTATCTATGGCGGAACCTTTAACCTTCTTGCAGTAACAATGGCAAAGATGGGAATTGAGACCACTTTTGTATCTCCTGATGCAACAGAGGAAGAGCTTGCAGCTGCATTCAAGGATAACACCAGAGCAGTATTTGGTGAGACCATCGCTAATCCCGCACTTACAGTTCTTGATATAGAGAGATTTGCAAAGGCAGCTCACGACCACGGTGTTCCGCTTATCATCGATAACACATTCCCTACACCTGTTAATTGCAGACCTATCGAGTGGGGAGCAGATATCGTTACACATTCAACAACCAAGTATATGGACGGACACGGCGTAGCAGTGGGCGGTGCTATCGTAGACTCGGGAAAATTTGACTGGATGGCACACGCAGATAAATTCCCCGGACTTACAACTCCAGATGAATCCTATCATGGTATCGTTTATGCTGAAAAGTTCGGAAAAGAAGGTGCATTTATAACCAAGGCTACATCACAGCTTATGAGAGATCTTGGTAGCATCCAGTCACCTCAGAATGCCTTTTATCTGAACCTTGGTCTTGAGTCACTTCATGTAAGAATGCCCAAGCACGTAGAGAACGGTCAGGCTGTTGCTGAGTTTCTTGAACAGCACGAGAAGGTAGTTAAGGTCAACTATCCCGGACTTAAGTCTGATCCTTACTATGACAGAGCTATGAAATATATGGGAAATGGCGGATGCGGTGTTGTATCCTTTGAAATCGCAGGCGGAAGAGAAGCTGCGGAAGCATTCATGGGCAAGCTGAAAATCTGCGCAATTGAAACTCATGTTGCTGATGCAAGAACCTGTTGCCTGAACCCGGCTACATCAACACATCGTCAGATGACAGACGAACAGCTTAATGCAGCAGGAATTCCCGCTGGCCTTATCAGAATTTCCTGTGGCCTTGAAGATAAAAAAGACCTGATCGCAGATATCGAACAGGCCCTTCGCAACTAACAATTCTCAATTATATGCGCCATAACATGCAGCGCGTACAAACTCATTGCACTACGGCTCTGCTTCAGCTCATCGGTGAGCTCGAAGTAGAGCTTTTTATCTTCATAGCTTTCCTTGAAAACAGGAGAGAAAACAGCATCCCACTGAACCAGATACTGACCCGGTTTTCTCGTATAGCAGTTTGATGCCTTTGCCTGCTCCCTGTGACTCTTTTCGACAAACTGGGCAACAGACTTGTGAAGCGCCTGATCTTCCCCTGGCAGATAGTAGTAATCCTTATAATTATCGTAGAAATACTTAAGCTCTTTTTCCAAAAGCGGCATGCGGATCGAAGCGCTGCTTCCTTCAGCCTTGAAATAACAGCCATCAACGCTTCCACCAACAGAAGAGGGCAGATAATCCGGAAGAGATACCTTCATGATTATCTCCTCACGGGTTTTCCCTTCATAATCATTATAATAATTTGCCTGCACCTTCATGGCACGGATAGGCAGATCAATCACAGCATCCGGATCCTCGTTTTCCGAACCTTCATCCATAAGGAAACCGCTTCTGACCTGAGGAAATTCATCAGCCTCTGTATTAAACAAAATCACATTCTGCTCGCAGAGAGCTGTAAAAAGATCATAGTAGTAAAGGGACGGCAAAAGAGCGAACATTCCACGAACATCATCTGCGTTGTGCAATAGCAGAAGATTATAAGCTTTCTCTGTAGGATTATTCAGGTATTCTCTGTAAACTTCTATAAGCTCGCCACCCGAGTACTCATCTTTTCTGTCAATTCCAAGAAAAAGCTCGATGGTTTTCTGCTTGCAATCCGGAATTCCAAGAACATTTTTGTAGGGACTGATTCGCTTGTACAGATCTATAGATTCCATGTTCTCAAGGACATCTGTCATATTGACCTTGTCGCATTTGAATTTGATAAAGGGCAGATCGAAGCGATTGCCGTTAAAATGAATCAGGGCTTTATAGTCCTTCGCAAATCCCATAAAGCATTTTATTACTTCAAATTCTTCATTTTTTTCATTGGCGAAAAATTGGCGAAGATGCCAGCCGTCACCACCATGGTAAGCACATCCGATAAGGTAGAGGGAGCTGGTTTTCGGAGAAAGACCGGTGGTCTCGATGTCGAAAAACAGAATGTCTTTTTGATCCTTACATATTCTCTCTAAAGGATAATCTGCGTCTAAGTTAATGATCTCATCTATGATTTTCATACCTTACACCCCAAAGAAATACATTAAAAAATTTATGCAAAAAACTGACAATTCATTCAAATCCTTAAAACATTAATATGATACCACATAAAATGTATAAATTGCCCATAAGTTTTCTAGAATAATCTGACTAATCGATCAACTTTGGTGTATAATATTTTTATGTATTTTCTTTACGAAAGGAAGAGGTAGGAAATGGCTAAATTAACTTTTGTTGGCGGAGTGCATCCTTACGAAGGCAAAGAGCTTTCCAAGGATAAGCCCATCAAGGAAGTCCTGCCGAAAGGTGATCTTGTCTATCCGGTATCTCAGCATATCGGGGCACCTGCAAAGCCGATCGTCCAAAAGGGGGACCATGTGCTGGTAGGGCAGAAGATTGCCGAAGCGGGAGGATTTGTCTCAGCGCCGATCTATGCATCGGTATCAGGAACTGTCAAGGGGATTGAAAAAAGGAGACTGGCTACGGGGGCGATGTGCGACAGCATTATCGTAGAAAATGACGGTCTCTACGAGGAAGCTCCAATGCTGCCCGTAAAACCTCTTGAAGAACTCACCACTCAGGAAAAAATCGATCTCATACGAGAAGCAGGCGTAGTCGGAATGGGCGGCGCCGGGTTCCCTACAGCAGTGAAGCTTTCACCCAAGGAACCGGAGAAAATTGAATATGTTATCGCGAACTGTTCTGAGTGCGAACCCTATCTGACCAGCGATTATCGTCGAATGATCGAGGAGCCTGAGCTCGTACTGGGCGGCCTTAGAGTTGCGGTTTCGCTTTTCCCCAATGCCAGAGGAATTCTCGCCATTGAGGACAACAAGCCCGACTGTATCGCAAAATTCCGCGAGCTTACCAAGGACGACGACAAGATAATGGTCAAAGCGCTTCAGACCAAGTATCCCGAGGGTGCTGAGCGTATGCTCATTTATGCCTGCACCAAGAGAGAGATCAATTCATCAATGCTTCCCGCAGATGCAGGATGTATCGTTGATAACGTTGATACTCTTTGTGCTGTATACAGGGCAGTTACTGAGGGCAGACCTCTCATGGAGAGAATCGTAACCATTACCGGTGATGCGGTTGTGGATCCCAGGAACTACAAGGTTCGCATCGGTACCAATTACAGAGAACTCCTTGAGGATGCCGGTGGTTTTGTAAAGTCACCTGCCAAGATCATTTCAGGTGGTCCCATGATGGGATTTGCTCTGTTTGATCTTGATGTTCCTACTACCAAGACAGCTTCAGCTCTTACCTGTCTTACAGAGGATGCGGTTTCTGCAATGGAACCCAGCGCTTGCATCAACTGTGCAAAGTGCGTGGAAGTTTGTCCCGAGAGACTCATTCCCAAGAATCTCGCAGATGCGGTTGAGAATGGTCAGGAGGAGAGATTCCTTGCTCAGTACGGTATGGAGTGCTGCGAATGCGGATGCTGCAGCTTTATATGTCCGGCCAGACGACAGCTCACGCAGCTCATCAAGGGTATGCGTAAGATTCAGCTTGGCAAACGGAAGAAGTAAAAGAAAGGGAGAGTAACAATGAGCGATATGATGAAAGTATCGTCAAATCCGCATGTCAGAAGCGGCGTCACATCCTCCAACATTATGATGTGGGTGGTTATAGCGCTTCTTCCCGCAGCCGGCTTTGGCGTCTACAACTTCGGTATCGATGCACTGATCATACTTTTGATCTCAGTCGGCTCAACAGTCGCTACCGAATTTATCTATGAGAAATTAATGAATAAAAAGGTCACCATAGGTGATTTTTCTGCGGTTGTCACAGGACTTCTGCTTGGAATGAACCTTCCATGCACAGCACCCTGGTGGCTTCCCATCATCGGTGGCATCTTTGCAATCCTTGTTGTAAAAATGCTCTTTGGCGGACTTGGTCAGAACTTCATGAACCCTGCTCTTGCAGCAAGATGTTTCCTTCTGATCTCATTCCCGGCACTGATGACCAACTTCACAACTGATGTCTATACATCAGCTACACCTCTTACAGCACTTAAAAACGGCGAAGACGTTATGGTTATCGATATGATCATCGGTAAGATCCCCGGAACCATCGGTGAGACTTCCATGATCGCAATCGTGATCGGTGCCTGCATTCTTATAATGCTTGGTATCATCGATCTCAAAATTCCCGGAACATACATCGTTTCCTTCGTTATCTTCATCATCCTCTTTGGAGGACACGGACTTAACGGAACCTACATCTCAGCTCAGCTTGCAGGTGGCGGACTTATGCTCGGTGCATTTTTCATGGCAACCGACTATGTAACAAGCCCTATAACCACCAAAGGAAAATACATTTACGGTGTATTCCTCGGAGTCCTCACCGGAATCTTCCGTGTATTCGGCGCTTCCGCAGAGGGCGTATCCTATGCCATCATCATTGGCAACCTGATCGTTCCGCTTATTGAAAAGTACACAATTCCGAGAGCATTCGGAATCAAACCGGCACCGAAGAAGGAGGAGAAAGCATGAGAGACGTTAAAACTCTGATAAAAAATGCACTGGTTCTCTTCGTTATCACATTGGTAGCCGGAGTTTCACTTGGCTTCGTATACCAGGTGACAAAGGATCCTATTGTGGAGCAGGAGAGGCTTGCACAGGTAAAAGCTAATCAGGCGGTTTTCCCGGATGCAGCGGATTTCACAGACGAAGCTCTCGATGAAGCGGTGGCTGCCCAGGTTTTATCAGGTGCTGACTATGGCAAGATAGAGCTTACCAGTGTAAAAAAGGCAGTTGATGCATCAGGAAACGCACTTGGCTATGTAATCCAGGTTACAAGCGGCGGCTACGGCGACAAGATCGTATTCACCGTTGGTATAACCAATGAGTCATCAGTTAACGGTATATCTTTGATATCCATTAACGAGACTCCCGGACTTGGAATGAATGCCGAGAAGGTAATAGTTCCTCAGTTTGCCGGAAAACCTGCAACTGTTTTCTCAGTAACCAAGAATGCAGCTTCATCCGACAGCGAGATCGAAGCAATCTCCGGAGCAACTATTACATCAAAAGCCGTTACATACGGCGTAAACGCAGCTGTTGAATATTTTCAGGCTGCATTACAGTAAGGAGGGGCACTGATGAGTGAAGAAAGAAAAGGAGCCCTTGGTTTTAAACAGGATACTCCTGCAGAAAGATTTTTTAACGGACTTATCGTAGAGAATCCGACGCTGGTACTCATGATTGGTATGTGTCCTACACTTGCGGTCACAACGTCGGCGATAAACGGTCTCACAATGGGACTTGCAACTACATTTGTACTTGCACTCAGTAATGCGGTTATATCACTACTTAGAAAGGTTATTCCGGACACGGTTCGAATTCCTTCATTTATAGTAGTAATCGCATCATTCGTTACACTGGTTCAGCTTGTTATGCAGGCTTACGTTCCCAAGATGTACGAAGCACTTGGCGTGTACATTCCGCTTATAGTTGTTAACTGTATCATCTTTGGTCGTGCCGAGGCATACGCTTCCAAGAACAACATCATTCCTTCCTTCTTTGATGGAATCGGAATGGGCCTGGGCTTTACCTGTGCGATAACTGTTATCGGACTTTTCCGTGAGCTTATAGGCGGCGGCACAATGTTCGATGTTCAGATATTCGGTGAAGGCTCAGTTGTTCCCGGACCGGTTGGATACTTCTTTTCACAGTATCAGCCGATTCGTATTTTCATTCAGCAGGCAGGTGCGTTCATTGTGCTGGCAGTGCTGATCGCAATTATGAACCAGGTAAAATTCAACCTTGAGAAAAAGGGCAAGGATACTTCCAAATTCGGCGTTGGCGGATGCTGCAGCGATGTAGAGATAAAGGATCCCCACAAGGTTAAGGAAGAGCTTCTTGCAAAAGAAAAGGCAGCTCTTGAAGCAAAAGAGACAATTAAGCCTGATTTCAAAGCAGCAGATAAAGAACCTGTGCCGGTTAACAGTAAGGAGGAGAACAAATGACAAATACAATAGTAGGACTTTTGTCCATCATGATAACCGCCTCACTTGTTAACAACGTAGTACTTAGTCAGTTCCTTGGACTTTGTCCTTTCCTTGGAGTTTCCAGGAAAACTGAGACGGCTTTTGGTATGGGTATGGCCTGCGTGTTTGTTATCTCGCTGGCATCCCTTGTAACTAATGCAATCTATAAATTCATACTGCATCCGCTGGATCTTTCTTTCCTGCAGACCATCGTTTTCATCATGGTCATTGCCATGCTGGTTCAGTTTGTTGAGATGTTCCTTAAAAAGTTCGTTGTTTCTCTGTATCAGTCACTGGGTGTTTACCTTCCGCTGATCACAACCAACTGTGCGGTGCTTGGTGTTGCACTTAACAACGTAACTGACGGATACAGCTTGCTTGAGAGTACAATCTGCGGTTTTGCTACAGCAGTTGGTTTCACAATTGCCATCGTAATTCTTGCAGGTATTCGTGAAAAAATCGAGTTCAATGATATTCCTAAGCCCTTCCGCGGAATGCCTACGGTACTTCTTGCATCAGCGCTTATGGCAATAGCATTCACCGGTTTTTCTGCACTAAGATGAGCTTGGAGCAGAGCTGAGAGAACCTAATGAGGTATTTTCGAATTTGGTTCGAACGTGTTCTGGCGAACGAAGTGAGAGCAGAACTTCATTTTAAAAGGAGACAATTATGATTAGTGGTGTACTCATTGCTACAGCAGTGGTTGCAGGCGTCGGAATAATCATAGGAATAATCCTCGGCGTGGCTGACATGAAGCTGCATGTAGATGTAGATGAGAAAGAACAGGCTATTTTGGAAGCACTTCCTGGCAACAACTGTGGTGGATGCGGATTCCCCGGATGTTCAGGATGTGCGGCTGCTATAGCAAAAGGAGAGGCTGCAGTAAGCCAGTGTCCTGTAGGAGGACCTCCGGTAGCAGCAAGAATTTCTGAGATTATGGGTGTTGATGCCGGCGAAGCAAAGCGCATGGTTGCTTATGTACACTGTGGCGGCGACTGCGAGCAGGCAACCCAGAGATATGAATATTTTGGCGCAGATGATTGCCGTGTTATCAATCAGGTTCCCGGCGCAGGTCCCAAGACCTGTACCTTCGGATGCCTTGGCGGCGGAAGCTGCGTAAGTGTATGTCAGTTTGACGCGATCCACGTAGTTAACGGAATCGCAGTAGTAGACAAAGATGCATGTAAAGCCTGCGGTAAATGTGCAGAGATCTGTCCCCGTCACCTTATTGACCTCATTCCTTATGACGCTACAGAATCTGTACGATGCAAGTCCCAGGATATGGGCCAGGCAGTTAACAAATACTGTAAGGTTGGTTGTATCGCATGTCACATCTGCGAGAAGAATTGTCCTTCCGGTGCTATTACCGTCGAGAACAATGTAGCTACAATCGATCAGGAAAAGTGCACACACTGCGGACTTTGCGCAGAGAAGTGCCCGAAGAAAGCTATCGAAGTGATTTGATAAACTGACAGGTCAGATTGAATAGCAGGAAAATTTTTAATAGCCGGGAGAGCTGAAAACAAATAAGCTCTTCCGGCTATTTTAGATTAATTTCATAGAAAATACCTTTTCATTAAATATCTTTAAAAATCATAATGTGCTACAATAATGTATATATGCGCTGAGATGTGATTTGTATAGCAGAGGATTTTATGAAAAGTACCAATTCGTTTTCTTATACAATTATAAATGCGATCATAATGATCATTATTTCTTTTTGGCTGTTACCGGGAAATAGCATGGATGTTGCAGCCTCCGGTAATGCCGATCCTAACTGGTACTCACAATACAATTATGATCTTGACGAAGAAACTCATGAAATAAGTATTTATAAGTATATTGGGAAAGCTGAGGAAATCAGGATACCATCTGAAGCTGTAATTGATGGCAAGACATACGCCACCGTAGTCGAAGGCTTTAATGTAGAATCTGCAGTAAAGAGCATCAAGTTTGAACGAGGCGTAAAAATTGCTGACGGAGTTACTTTTAGCAGCGCCAAAAGTCTGGAAGCATTTGGCTTTGCCGGGGCAGATACTTCACGCATGACTACTATGAAAAGCATGTTTTCCGGTTGTGAAAATCTTAAAACTATTGATTTTACAGGTGTAGATACCTCTAAGGTTACAAACATGGATTACATGTTTTCTGCATGTACAAGTATTGAAAGCCTTGATCTTCGCGCATTTGATACTACTTCTCTTAAAACCTTTGCCCTCATGTTTAATAACTGCAGGAACCTTAAGGAACTGAATCTTTCTACCTTTGATCTTACTAATGCAAGCGGAAGACAGAACGGCTATTGGCAGGCTACAGATGGCTGTAACAGACTTGAGAAAATATGGACTCCCACTGGACTTAAGGATGCCACATATTATAAGTGGACACTTCCAAACAGACCATGGAAATACGTTGACGGCTCCGGAAATAGCTATACCAGGATGCCTTACGGGGATGACGGCGTAACATCAAAGCTGATTACTATTAGTAGAATCGGGCCTCTAAGCAAATATACCTATTCTCTGACAAAGGAAAACAATCCTCAAAATAATAAAATTACTATTACAAGCTATCTTGGAGATGGCGGGGATGTTGAAATTCCTTCAAGTTTCACTATTGATGATGATACATATTACACCTGCATTGGCGATTATTGCTACATTTCAGGTGTTAGGAAGCTGTCATTTCAAAGAGGCGTAACGATAACCAAAGACTGGACATTTACCAAAAGTGAATTCGAGGAGATAGACTTCACAGGTGTAAATAACAGAATTATACAGGGAATGCAGCACTTTCTTTCCTACAATAAGAAGCTTAAGAAGATAACCTGGGGCGATTTTGATATTAAAGGTTATCCTGGTAACCCTGTTAAATCTTCCGAATATATGGTGGCATTTTGTCCAAATCTAAAGGAATTTGATTTTAGTTCTTTTGATATCAGTAATTTTGTAGAAATATCAAATTTATGTTCCGGATGTACGGGGCTTGAATTGGTTAATTTCAGCGGTGTCGATTTTTCAAATTTAAGAATTGACGATGCTATTTTTACAAATATTGGGCTAAAGGATTGTAAGAATCTCAAGTATATTTATGCGCCCATCAATGTACCTGCAGCAGGTAAGTATCAGCTTCCCGGAACCTTTGTTGATGAAGATGGCAATGAATACGACTATTTACCTGCAAATCTTACAGAGAGTATTTTGTTATACTCCGAAGATAATTCAGAAGAGGCAGAAGCAATCCTTAATCCGCCTGATGATACTACCTGGCAGAATGATTTTACATATAGTCTTAAAAGTTATGGAGTGGGAAGAAATACCAAAAAAGCAATAAGTTTAACAAAGTACAAAGGACCTGCTGTTACGAATTTGGTTATTCCAAGTATGGCCACTATAAATGGTGTGGATTATGTTACGGAAATTGCTAACAGGTGCCAGATCACTAATGTTAAAAAGCTTTCTTTTGAGAGAGGTGTTTCCATAACAGGTAGCCATACCTTCACCAGGTGTGATTTTGAGGAGATTGACTTAACGGGAGTAAGCTATGAGATCATATCCTGCTCGCAGCATCTTCTTTCCTATAATGAGAGCTTAAAGAAAATAACCTGGGGCGATTTTGACATAAAGGGAAAGGCATCAAATCCTGTTACAGGTATAGAATGCCTTGTGCTTTCATGCCCGAATTTAAAGGAACTTAATTTAAAGGGCCTTGATTTTTCCAGCATGACATATATGTATGCAATGTGTGAAGGCTGTAAATCACTTGAAACGTTGGATCTGTCCGGTTGCAGTTTTAAGTCTTTTAATTCTAAGCACATATCAGGTCAGGATATCGGTATCAGGGGTTGCAATAGCATTAAGTACATTTATGCGCCTATTGATGTACCTGCGGATATGAATCTGTATCTGCCCGGCGTGTACGTAGATAAAGACGGAAATGAATACAGATTTTTTCCTACAGGGCTAAGAAAGTCCATAAAGCTGACAAGGATAGATGTGGCAGACTGGTTAAAAGATGAGGAAGAAGATCTGACAGGAAGCCTTCAGACTGTTAAAAACGTAAAGTATGAAGTCCAGTCAGGGGATGCTGTTTCAGTCAAAGGTGCCGGCACTAAGACAAAGTCTGTCGTAATTCCCGACAGCGTTGTGATAGATGGCAAAACCTACAAAGTAACTAAGATTGAGAGCTCTGCCTACAAAAAGAATAAAAAGCTTACAAAGGTTTCAATAGGCTCAAATGTAGAGAAAATAGGAAAGAACGCTTTTAACGGGTGTAAGAACCTTGGCAAAATAACAATCAATGGAAAGAATCTGAAATCCGTTGGAAGCGGCAGTTTCAAGGGCATCAAGAAAGGTGCTAAGATCACCATTGTATGCAAAAACAAGAAGACCTATAACAGGATTGTCAGGAAACTAAAGAGTGCCGGAGCAAAAGAAGCGGTATTTAAGTATAAAAAAGGATAATTTATCCGAGCAAATTTTTTACAAATAACGTATAATAGTTGGGTATGAAAAAACGACTAGCAACTATAGATACATTAAGAGGATTTACAATTATAAGCATGGTTCTGTACCATTTTTGCTGGGACCTTAAGTATATCAAGGGTTTCGACATGGAATGGTACGTCAGTGCGGGAGCACATTTCTGGCAGCAAAGTATCTGTTGGACATTTATTTTGCTGGCTGGATTTTGTATGCACTTTGCCAGGTCGCCCCTTAGAAATGGTGCGATCGTGTTCCTGTTTGGAGTTATAGTGACCTGCATTACAGAGATTTTTCTTCCAGAAGCACCGGTGCATTTTGGAGTGCTGACACTTCTTGGATCATCCATGATGCTGATGGGAGCTTATCTGAAAATCTATGACAAGATTAATGGTCTTACTCCGGCCCAGAGCAGAGAGCATAAGTATAAGCCCGATAAGAATGTAAGTGCATTTGGATTTATGATAAGCGCTCTTTTATTTGCACTTACCAAGGGAATCAATTACGGAGTACTTAAGCTTGCCTTTATTAAGTTTGATCTGCCGGCATCACTTTATCAGGGCGGCGGAGCTGACGGAATGGGACGTTCATACCTGACCTACCTTGGCTTTATGCAGGACGGATTTTATTCATCCGATTATTTTTCACTTATGCCATGGTTTTTCCTTTTCATGGCAGGATATTTCCTTTATGGAATTCTAAGGTCGTATTTTAAATTACAGATTTTTCATATTAATGTTAAGCCGCTTTCATGGCTTGGCAGGCATTCACTTTTCATCTATCTGCTTCATCAGCCTGTCTTATATGTAATCACATTATTATTGCCATAGCATTAAGAATTAGCTATGGGTTTCTATACCGGATTTTCCGGCTTTTCGAAGTGAGGGGAGTACTTCAAAAGGGAGATTTTTATGAAAAAAGGTTTGAATAAGGGTGTAGTTTTTGCGGTGGTATTTATATCGGCTTTTGCGATGTGCCTTGCGCTTATTATCTACATGCTGAATATGTCCAACACTCTCAGAGAGTTTAAGGTGGATCTGTTTGTGCTGTGCAACGAAGCAGACGTATGCGTGGCAGAGAGTTCCGAGGGGACATTTAGAATAAACAGCGATAATTTGAATGCCATCAATCTTATTATTTCATCCACCACAGGCAGCATTACTAAGGGAGAGCCTGCGATCCTGGATGAGATTGATCTTAATTTTACCCATGACGGCGAGGAATGGGACATGATCATTGGAGATGTTGGCGATAACAGAATGCTGGTGGAACTGACCGGACCAAGACACTACAAGGTTTATTTAAAGGAAAACCATAAATACGCTGAGCTCTTGAAATGTGTTTCTGCAAAGGGCTATCATGAAGCTAATAAACCTTTTAATGTAAATAAGTAATAAAATAGGAGATTTTATGAGAAAAACAAAGATTGTATGTACTATCGGCCCTGCAAGTGAATCAGAGGAGATGATCGCAGCACTGTGTAAAGCAGGAATGAATGTTGCGAGACTCAACTTTTCACATGGAGATCACAAGGAGCAGCTCACCAGAATTAAGAGAATCAAAAAGGTTCGCGCTGAGCTTGGACTTCCTATCGCTATTCTCCTTGATACCAAGGGACCTGAATATAGAATCGGCACCTTCAAGGATGGCAAGGTCAATCTTGAAGCAGGTAAAAAGTTCACCTTCACCACTGAGGATATCAAGGGTGATGACACCATAGTTTCAGTAAGCTACAAGAATCTTGCAAAGGAGCTTTACAGAGGTGACAGAATCCTTCTTAACAATGCTCTTTTGGAGTTCAAGGTGCTTGATACAGACGGCACAAGAATTGAGACAGAGATTATTACAGGCGGCGAGCTTTCTGATAAAAAGAGCATGAGCTTCCCTGGTAAGCACATCAAGCAGGTTTACCTTTCAGAGCAGGATAAATCAGACATCCTCTTTGGCGTTGAGAATGATGTTGATTTTATTGCATGTTCCTTTGTATCCGTAAAACAGGATCTTGTGGATGTACATGAGTTTTTGAAGGCTCATAACGGCAATGACAAGGTTCAGCTTATTGCAAAAATTGAGAATCAGTCAGGTTAT
Organism: Butyrivibrio sp. AE3006; assembly: GCF_000424165.1. Taxonomy (NCBI): domain Bacteria; kingdom Bacillati; phylum Bacillota; class Clostridia; order Lachnospirales; family Lachnospiraceae; genus Butyrivibrio; species Butyrivibrio sp. AE3006. The sequence goes on from NZ_AUJJ01000001.1 coordinate 404,584, forward strand.
GACAATATCGAAGAAATCTGTACAGAGTGCGATGGAATCATGGTCGCAAGAGGTGACATGGGCGTAGAAGTTCCTTTCGAGCAGCTTCCTGCTATTCAGAAGGACCTCATCACTAAGTGCAGAATGCTTGGAAAGCGTGTTATTACTGCAACAGAGATGCTTGAGTCCATGATTCACAATCCGAGACCTACAAGAGCTGAGACCTCTGACGTTGCTAATGCGGTTTATGACGGAACAAGTGCTATCATGCTTTCAGGCGAGACCGCTGCAGGAGCATATCCTGTGCAGGCTGTTGAGACCATGGCCAAGATCGCCGAGACAACAGAGCAGAATATTCACTACAACAAGCGTTTTTACAATTATGATTTCCTTATAAAAAATGATGTGGATGCAATTTCACATGCTACATGTGGAATGGCTATAGATCTTGATGCAAAAGCAATCGTAGCTTGTACGCTCTCAGGACGTACAGCAAGAATGGTATCCAGATTCAGATCACCCGTTGATATCATTGGTCTTACCACCAATGAGAAGACCTGGAGATGGCTGTCGCTTTCATGGGCTGTCACACCCAAGATGTGCGATGTTTTCCCTTCTACAGACGTACTGTTTTACAGTGCCAAGAAGGTTGCCATCGAGACATTCGATCTTAAAGAAGGGGACAAGATCGTTATCACAGGCGGTGTTACCAACGGACAATCCGGCAATACCAATCTTATAAAGATTGAAGATGTATAAATAAATCCATGAAGTGAAAGCGAGGAGAGAGAAATGTTTTGTGGAAATTGCGGGACTCAGATTCCGGATGGTTCGAAGTTCTGCCCTAATTGCGGCAAAGCTGTTGAGGCACCGGCCCAGACTGTACCGGTAGAGATGAAGGTGGCAGAGCCTGTAAAAGCACCTGTACAGCCGGCCCCTCAGACACCGATTCAGGTTCAGTATCAGGCAGCGCCTAAGAAGGGCGGTGCAGGTAAGCTTATTGGAATTATTGTAGGGGTATGTGTGCTTATTCTTGCACTGGGTGCAGGAGCTGCATTCCTATTTTTTGGCAGAAAGACCACTATCAACCTTAATAAGTACATGACCATAAGCTACAGCGGTTATGAGACAATAGGTAAGGCTTCAGCTGTTTTTGATAATGAGAGATTTGAAGCTGACTACAAGGATAAGATTAAGTTTACAAAAGCAGCTAAGAAAGAATTTGAAAGCGCTAAGGGTGAGCTCGGCGAACTTAGTGCATTTGTAGGTGATCTTGACGACATTGAGGGTGCTCTTGCAACATACGGCTTCACACCTGCATCAATCCTGGAAGAGGGCTTTAGCGGAAGTCTTGATAAGACAGAAGGCCTCTCAAACGGCGACAAGGTAGTTTATACATGGTCTATTTCAGAACAGGATGAGAAGGATTTTGAGAAATACCTTGGCGTAAAGGTTAAGTATTCAGATATTGAAGGCGAAGTTGAAGGCCTTGAGGCAGCAACATTATTCGATCCTTTTGAGGGCGTAGAGATTACTTACTCAGGAATTGCCCCTGACGGAACAGCACAGATTAGTAACAGTAACACAAATGGTGTTTACGGATACCTCGATTATCAGCTTGATAAGAATTATGAGCTCAGTAACGGTGATGTGATCACGGCTACAGTTACTACTTATTATGGGAATAACCTTGAGGATTACTGCCTCGAGAATTATGGCATGATCCCCAGCGAGACAGAGAAAACCTTCACAGTAGACGGACTTAGCAGCTATGTAGCTTCTGCTTCCGAGATTTCAGATGATATGCTGTCCAAGATGAAGCAGCAGGGCCTTGATATCATTACTGCTAACGCAGCTTCCTACTGGTCAGATCAGGTTACATTAAAAGAAGCGAACTACCTCGGTAACTACTTCCTTGCAGAGAAGCCCGGTGCATACGCAGGTTATCATAACATTGTCGATCTTGTTTATGAAGTTGTATCCACAATCGATATCAATGAAGAGGATGCTAAGTATAAGGCCGATGTTACATATTACTATTATGTTTCTTTTTATGATGTGATGCAGATGCCTGACGGAATAATCTCTGTTGACCTCAGCAGATACGACACAACCTATGATTACTTCAATTTTGATACAGGTGTGGATTCCGGTTGGTGGAGCACATACAATTATGACTTCAAGGGTTACGAAACCATAGATACAATGTTCAATAAGCTTGTATCAGCAAATGTGGATGCTTTCACCTATGAGGATAATATCCAGGAGGGCTATACACATAATAATAATTCTCAGGTGAACAGCGAAGCGGAAACCGACAATGCTGAGGACAGCGCCGACTACATTCTGCCTGACAGTGCCACAAGACTTTATACTAAGGCAGAGCTTGATAAGTTTTCGGCAGAAGAACTTAAAATAGCCCGCAATGAGATTTATGCAAGATATGGCAGAAAGTTCAAGGATGAAGAACTCCAGAGTTATTTTGACAGCAAAGACTGGTATGTCGGTGTTTATACTCCGGAAGAATTCGACAAGATCAGCAATTCCATCCTGAGTGATACAGAGAAGACCAACGCTGAATTAATAAAAGAAGTAGAAGATTCTAAGAAAGATTGATTTTTGACATGAAAAAAAGAAAGAACAGCCCTATCCCTTACATACTTATCGGAGTAGGTTTAATAACTCTATTGGCACTTGTAGTTTTTGCAATTACAAAGGATCCTGCAAGTGTAAAAGAGGCAGAAGAAACTCAGGTTGCAATGGCAAAGGAAGCAGCTTCCGGTGATACGGAAAGTATCACTAATGATCAGGCAGGTACGGAAAACAGCGATATGACAGCTAACGGATCAGAAGATACTCAGGATGTGGAAAATGATTCACTGCAGGCTTCAGAAAATAGCAAAGAAACAGATAATACAGATGCTGATTCATGGTCCACATCTGGTTCTGAGGACTCAGATTCAGCTAAGAATTCTGAAGTCTCATCGGATACTTCTGATAGTGATGAAAGTACAGATGGCGCAGCTTCTGAAAATTCAGATACATCAGTAGAAAATGGAACTTCTGATACGTTAGCTGCTGACAGCGATGCTTCTGCGACTGCTGGAGACAGTACAGATAAAGAGGCATCAGATAGTGAGAATGCTGAATCATCTGAAAGCGGTAATGCAGATATTTCCGGTTCAGATAGTGAGAATACATCCGCAGATGCAGCGCAGGCTCAGACATCAACGCCACATACAGGCGGCCATCTTGTAGTAATTGATCCGGGGCACCAGTCCAAAGGAATGTCAGAGAAGGAGCCCAACGGCCCCGGCTCATCCAATATGAAAGCCAAGGTTACAGGCGGAACCTCAGGCAAGACATCAGGCCTTACAGAGTATCAGCTCAACCTGACAGTAGGACTGAAGCTTAGGGATGAACTGGTCGCAAGAGGCTACACAGTTATAATGACAAGAGAGTCCAATGATGTAAGCCTTAGCAATGTGGACAGAGCGCAGATAGCCAATAACAACGGCGCAGAAGCCTTTGTCAGAATCCATGCCAACGGCTCTGATGATACTTCCACAAATGGCGCCATGACTATTTGCCAGACATCGTCCAATCCATACAACGCTGCTTACTATTCACAGTCCAGAAAGCTTTCAGACTGTGTCCTTGATTCCTTCGTAGCAGCAACAGGCTGCAAAAAGCAGTACGTCTGGGAAACAGATACCATGACCGGTATCAACTGGGCTAACGTTCCATCCACCATCATCGAGATGGGCTACATGTCCAATCCTACAGAGGATGCCAACATGGCCTCTGAAGCCTACCAGTCTCAAATGGTACAAGGCATCGCAAACGGCATAGATGCTTTCTTCGCAAATTGAATTAACTGAAATACGTTCAGGCTCCCTGGGTATTCCGGAAATGTTAATGCAACAACATTTCCGGAATACCCGGGGAGTCTATTTTATGCAGTTAGAAAGATTAATCATTTCTTAAGACATTTTGTAGATGTTTCTTAATAAATGAATGGAGGATTTGTGGTATTATCTCTACTACGTGATCACGTGATTTTAGTAGTATATAAGATTTTCGGTTATTTCACCAAAGAATACCCAGTATCATTTGAAATATTTGAAAAAGAGAATCTTTAAATTTTAGGATATCAAACCTAAAAATTTTCACGACTGTACAAAGGTTGTATGGCCGTTGAAAGTGGTACTTTTTTGCCGTATTATGAAGAAAGGAAAATACATGATGGCACAAACGGATATAGCAGACACTATAGATATTACTAATAAGGAAACTCAGTATGATGAATGTGTAAAAAGATTATTGTCAAACAAACTGGTTCTTGCTTGGATCATGAAGGAATGCGTGCCTGAATTTGCGCAATTCTCTATATCTCAAATAGCAAATAAATGCATTGAAGGAGAGCCGCAGGTATCAAAGATTGCGGTTGACCAGGATCAGCTTGATAAGGATGAACTTCAATATTTTGAGGAGCTGCCGGATGGCAGAATTGAAGGGAAAAATACTGAAGATAGTTCAAAAAAAGAGGGAAAAGTCTACTATGATATAAAATTCTCCGCAGTTGTACCGGACTCAAAGGAACCGGTTCATCTGATTTTGAATGTCGAGGCGCAAAAGAATGAAAAAACGCCATATCCTCTTATCAAGAGAGCTTTGTATTATGTAAGTCGTATGATAAGCTCGCAGAAAAATACGGTTTTCTTAAACAGTCATTATGAGAAAATTCGTAAGGTATATTCTATTTGGATTCAGATGAATGTTGCTGATGAATATAAGAATACTATTACACGTTATAGAACGGTTGAGGAAAATCTCGTAGGAAATGCAGTTGAAGAAGAAAAGGACTACGATCTGATGACAGTTTTGTTTTTAAAACTCGGATCAGCTGAAGAAGCGGGAGATGTTCCAATTCTGAAACTTCTTGATGTTTTGCTATCGTCAAATACTGAGCCGCAGAAAAAGAAAGAAATATTGGAAAGAAATTTTAACATACCTATGACAAAATCGATGAAAGAGGAGGTAAACACCATGTGCAATCTGGGTGAGGGAATAAGAGAAGAAGCTCTAGCGATAGGAGAAGCAAGAGGAGTTATTATCGGAAAAATTGATTTGATATGCAAGAAACTTCAAAAAGGAAAATCTGTCGACATAATCGCTTCTGAGGTTGAAGAAGACGAGGAGTATATCTCAAGAATCTGCGCTATTGCAGAAAAATACGCTCCTGACTATGATACAGAGACTATATACGATGAGTTGATGAAAGAAAAAGTTCTCAACTAATCTTTAGCAATTTTGGAGAATCTATGAACTCTTTGACAATTAGTTTTCTTACAATTGAAATAATCTCAGTATTTCGCGGCCTGAGAAGAGGAATCCGTGGAATGGTCTACGGAATCGTCACTTGGGTTATCATGATTTTACTCATACCATCGCTAGCCCTTAGTTTCACCCATAACCTGGAAAGACAGCCAAAGGTCAGAGAAAGAATTGAAGACAAAATCGATCCCTACGTGGATACAGTAACCATGAATGTTCTCGACGAAGATTCGACGCTGATTAGTACGGACATGGATGCTTTCAGACAATACATACAGAATTTTGTTGGAACAGAGGAACAGCTTGAGCAATATGAAAAATATGTCCTTGGTGAATCAGACGATCCGGGATATTCATATCCTCAGGGCAGCGCCTTTAATTTTGAAAATGGATCCCTTGATGCGCAGGCCCATGAAGAAGCCAAAAACACTCTTGTAGAATACACAATCTACATTATGGCAGTTGCAATCAGCTATATTCTTATAAAAATTGGATTAGCCATCGCTGCCACCATAATAAATAGCTTCATGAAACAGCGTCTTAGAACATCCGCTGACAACATCGGATTATTATGGGGGATCGCAGAGGGAATTCTTTATATGTTTGTTATCATGATGCTGGTCTCAACAGTGCAGCATACCGGCGCAGGGAAATACTTCATGAGCATGGTCACTGAAAACAACATTCTTAAATATATGTATGAGAACAATATAATACAGCAGCTTCTTATGAAGCAAAGCTTTATAAGGTAAGCAATAATAGGGAAAATGCTATAGGCTCTTCGGATTCATTCCGAGGAGCTTTTTCATTCTCGGGACATTGACAAGGTATTCAGAAATTATGAGATAAACCATTGATCGAAGGCCATATTATTTTGACAGAAAGATTAATCATTTCTTAATACATTTTATAGGTGTTTCTTAATAAACTTATGGAAAATTTGTGGTAATATCTTTCTTGCGCTATCCCGGCGCATTCAAGTTTCTTTCATTTTAAAGCGCTGATTATATCGCCATTTATTTCATGATTTCTTCCCTTTGATATAATCGGCGCACTTCCTTTCAAGATTTTTGAAGAATGCCAATGGGTTAATTAGGATATAGGAGAGAGAATATCAAATGCTTACTAAAGGTGATTTTGTGTACCAACTAAGACAGCGTAGTTATGAGTTGGAAAAGCAAATAGAGGAACGAACTAAAAATATAATTAATTCCCCGGAGGGAATGCTTAGAATCGTTAACAGAGGGACTTACAATCAATACTACGTAAGGCAGAAGTGTGAAAAAGCCGGAGTGTATTTAAAGAAGTCTGATTTTGAAAGAATAAGACTGCTTGCGCAAAAGAAATATGATGCGTTATTTATCGAGGAAGCAAAAAAAGAGCAGGAACTGATTGAGTCATTCTTGGAAAGTTATTCAGGTTCTATCCCTGAGATATACAACAAATTTCCTGATGAAATAAGAGACAAACTCAGACCTGCGGACTTGACAGATGATGAATACGCTAAAATGTGGAAATCAATACCATATACGCCTAAAGAATTTGGTAAAGGTGATGCAGTACATTTAACCAATCTAGGCTTAAGAGTCAGATCCAAATCAGAAGTAATAATTGCTGGAGTTCTTGATAAATTTGATATTCCATACAAATTTGAATGCCCATTGAAATTGGCTAATGGCAAAATCATACATCCGGATTTCACAATATTAAATAAGAAAACCAGAGAAATCGTGTATTATGAGCATTTGGGCAAGATGGAAGAACTTGGTTATGTGAAATATAATTTGGTCAGACTTAAGGAAATGGAAGAATCGGGAATATATATAGGGAAGAATCTGATATTTACTTATGAGACTTATGCTAAACCACTCAATACAAAGACAGTTGAGAAGATGCTGATGTCATTCTTTGGATAATGGTCGGGTTTATTTCTAATTACTACATTTGCGTGACTCTTTATGCTTGATTGTCCTAGCGCACTGGAGCTGACTCGAAATTGTAGGAATCAGTGTGCGGTGATATTTCACAAGCTCTGATAATATAAGAATTATAAGGCCTACGCACTGGAGAAGGCATGAAATAGGTAGAATCAGTGCTCAGCGGAGTTCTGACGACAGAAAAATTATAAGAATTGAAAGTTTCAAGCACTGGAAAAGGTATAAGATAGGCGAAATCAGTGCGTAGAGCATTTTCAATGCCTGAAATAATATAGTAGACAGAATATTTGCGCACTGGAGAAGGCATAAAACAGCAAAAATCAGTGCGAAATGAGAATCAGACATACCTAAGGCCAAATCGAGTTGATGAAAGAAAAGGTTCTCAACTGATCTTTAGGCAATTTCTGATGAATATGCAGAAGCAAACGTCATAGATAAGGAATTATTAAGTAAATATTATTTATTTAGAAGCTCCCCCTGATATATCAGTGTCAATGAGGTAAGTTGACGCAGATGATATCTGGGGAGTTTAAATATCTAAGTAGCTTTAGTATCTAGGTAGTTTTAGTATTTTGGGAGCTCTAGTATTTGGGGGCTTTTTGTGAAAACGCTCGAATTCAAGTGCATTCAGCGGCGATTCGCCCTGGAGGAAATTGCATCAATTTTTGTTAAAAAAGGCTTAAATTTATACAATTTTTAGATAATTATAATCTTATTTCAATAGGATTATGGGAATAATGTCTGTAAAATAAAGATTATTAAGAGACAGTAATATTTAAAGGTGACCTGGTTCAGTTCAATACAGCCTGTTGTATTGGGCGATTAGAGCCGCCACGGAACTGCAAACACATTTTTATGAAACAAAGGAGACAGTGATTTATGAAAAAGATGTTAAAGAGATTAAACAGTCAAGAGGGATTTACACTTGCCGAACTGCTTATTGTTGTAGCTATCATTGCAGTTCTCGTTGCTATCAGTATTCCTGTATTCACTAGTCAGCTTGAAAAATCAAGAGAAGCTACAGATGCTGCAAATTTAAGGGCTGCTTATGCTGAACAGACTGCGGCACTACTCTCATGGGATGGAACTTCTGACATTCCTGATAAAACCGTTGTTGCAAAGCAGACACAGGATGATTGGCAGACAGGTAGCGTAGATATTGGTGGAATAACAACTGTTGAAGCAAAAACTAGCGGCGATACATGGACTGTATCAGCAGACACCGATCACGATAAGGTAACGATTGAGTAACGATTGACGGTGTATCTGCCAATTAAAGATATTGAACTTGTAATAAGTAATAATTCAAATTGCGGTCATGCCACAAAGCATGACCGCAATGGAAATTAATATATCACAAAAATTAGATAAAAAAGGATTCAACCCGTTTATCAAATTGACTAAGGGGGAAGCATGATAAAGAAGAGAATCGGTGATCTGCTTATAGAGCGCGGTCTTATTACGCAGGCAGATCTTGAATCAGCACTAAATGCACAGAGAGAAACCAAGGAAAAGCTTGGTGAGATTCTTATAAAGAATAAGATTGTATCCCCGGAGGATATGGCTAAGACCCTGGCTGTACAGCTTAATGTTGACTATGTAGATCTTGCGAAGGTTAACATTCCCCTTAGCTTATCTGACTATGTTCAGAAAAATACAGCAAAGCAGAATCATCTGGTTCCTGTACAAAAGCAGGAAGATACGCTTTTTGTAGCAATGGATGATCCGCTTAACTATTACGCACTGGATGAAGTGCGTAAAGTAACAAATTTGAAAATTGTCCCTCTTATTTCGACTCATGTTGCCGTAGAAAGAGCAATAAATACTCTGTATGGCAACGAGGGCGCAAGGCAGGCTATCGCTGATTATAAGAAGGAATACAACGCTGTTGGTGATGATAATCCAGGCAATTTCGATTTTGTAATTAGTGAGAATTCCTACAATATCGAAGGTGAAGGCGCACCTGTAATCAGACTTGTAAACTCAATAATTGAGCGAGCAGTTGCTGAGAGGGCTTCAGATATACATTTTGAACCAAGAGAAGGCGATATGGACGTCCGCATGAGAATAGATGGTATCATGCGAGAAATCCTCACAGTTCCGAAGGATGTAACACCTTCGGTTATTGCTCGTGTTAAGACCATGTCTGCAATGGACGTTGCTGAGAAGAGAGTACCTCAGGACGGTCGATTCTCAGTAAGTGTTATGAATAAGAGCATAGACATGCGTGTTTCAACACTTCCCATAGCATGGGGTGAAAAAATCGTATGCAGACTTCTGGATAAGACCAATACCAGTATTGATAAAGAAATGCTTGGCCTTAGTCCGGAGGATATGGAGAAATATGAAAAGCTCATCCATTATCGTAACGGCGTTATGCTTCTGGTTGGACCTACAGGATCAGGTAAAACAACAACCATGTACGCTATGCTGAATGAGCTTAATACAAGAGATGTAAACCTTGTTACTCTGGAAGACCCGGTTGAGTATAATCTCGAAGGTCTAAACCAGGTACAGATAAATCCTAAGATAAACATGACCTTTGCATCCGGTCTTAGGGCAATCCTCAGACAGGATCCGGATATTGTATCAATCGGTGAGATTCGTGATGGTGAAACAGCTGAGATAGCAATGAGAGCAGCTCTTACAGGACGTTTCGTTATGAGTACCATCCATACTAACGATGCAGTTGGAGCCATCGACAGACTTGAGGATATCGGAGTTGAGCCGTACCTTGTTTCTGCAACACTAAGAGGTGTTATATCACAGAGACTTGTAAGAAGAATCTGCCCTTACTGCGGTGAGGAGTATGAGCCTACAAGAGATGAACTTTCAAGACTGGGCATTGAAATGGAACCCGGCATGAAATTCAAGATTGGAAAAGGATGCCAGCATTGTTTTAATACCGGATATGCAGGACGTATCGCGGTATTTGAGATCATGATGGTTAATCCGGAGATCAGAGAACTTATCTATCAAAATGCAGGAAGAAGAGCAATTGAAGATGCTCTGCACAGATCACCGGAAGGATTTACTTCTTTGAAGGAAGCAGCAATTAAGCTGGTTAAGCAGGGAATTACAACACCCTATGAAGTACTTCGTATTACCAACGAAGATGCCTGAAAGAGTAACCGGCTGAATAGGTTTATGAGGTAGTGCTATGAGGAATGAGAAGAATATCGTTACTATCAAAAAGCTTATAAAAAGCATCTGCATGGTTGCTGTATTTGGCCTTCTCCTTTGCATAAGATTGGATGTAAAGGCATATGTTGAGGGAATTCCATATGAAGGGTGTCGTACGGCAGGTTATGACGATGGCTGGGAATACCAGATAAAAGCCGATGAAGCAGTGGTCTTAGGATATACAGGCGCTGACACAACGGTTAGCATTCCATCAAGTATTGTATTCGCGGGTAGAACATATCCTGTAGGCGCTATTGGTGAGTATGCCTTTTCAAAAGATAATACACGTACTCCTATCATTGGTGGTACCGATCATACAGGCTTTAATGTTGTTGCTGTTAACATTCCAGAAACAGTAGACGCAATCGGTAATTCTGCTTTTTACAAAAGTGAAAGCATTAGGACTGTAAATTTTACCGGCAGTCCATCACTTGAAAAGATCGGTATGAGCGCATTTGAAGAGTGCAAAAACCTTCAAAATATCGTATTACCCGGAACATTTATGTCATTTGACACAAACTGCTTTTATAAATGCTCATCGCTTAGGAGCATAAATATACCGGGAAAGGTGAAAGAAATTCCTTCAAAGTGCTTTTCAGAGTGTACAGCTCTTACTACAGTTACACTTCCAAACGGCTTGGAATCGGTATCTGACAGTGCATTTGCTAAGTGTACAAAAATCAACAGTATTAACTTCCCTGATTCTATTACTTCTTTGGGAACTAAAGCATTTTCAGAGTGCCAGAGTATTCCTGAAATACATATTCCGACCGGCCTTACATCCATAGGCAGCAAGGCTTTTGAGAAATGCTACAGTGTAACGAATCTTTATATTCCCAAGAATGTTCAGACTATTGAAGGTAGTGCTTTTTCCTCTTGCGTAGGAGTAAGAGAGGTTACCCTCAGCGAAGGTATCGTCAAGATAATGTCGAAAGCATTCTATGATGAACCGGAACTAAAAAGTATATCCATACCTTATTCAGTTTCCAGTATTGGTACAAATGCTTTTGGGTACTATGAGAGTGAAGCTGGTACAAGACCGGTTCCTGGTTTTGTAATCTATGGCTACTATGACACCAAGACAGAGGAGTATGCCACGGAAAACAGATTCTCTTTCGTTGGAATGGCAAAAAAAGGCGTTCCGATGGAAGTAAGTAATGTTGAATACAGTACTGTTGAACAGAATGAAGTTGAAATAACGAATATAAAAGACACAAAAATAACTACATATGAAGTACCAAAGACCATTACATACAAGAAAAAGACCTATAAGGTTACAGGTATAGCCAAGAATGCGTTTAAGGGATGCAAAGTTCTTGAAAAAGTAAAGCTAAGTGGAAACGTCACATATATAGATGACAATGCATTTAACGGCTGCAAAGCTCTTAAGAGTATCAACCTTAACGGCAATGTAAAGAAAATTGGTAAGAAGGCATTCTATAATTGTAAATCTCTTAAAAAGCTTAAATTGACAGGAAGCATCACCAGTATTGGTGAGAAAGCTTTCTATGGTTGTAAAGGTGCAGAATCACTTGAACTTGGTTCAAAAGTCGAGGAGATAGGAAAAGAAGCTTTCGCTAAATGCTCAAAGCTTAAGACGATAAAGATTAAATCAAAGAAAGTTAAAATCTTTGGTAAAAAAGCCTTTTATGGAATAAACAAGCTGGCAGTTATCAAGGTGCCAAAAGCAAAACTTAAGAAATACAAGAGCAGTATTAAGAAATCAAAGATAGCAAAGACGGTTGTGATTGAAAAATTATAAAGAGGATAAGCTCATATGATGACGATAGAGCAGCTGGTAGTTAAAGCTAAAGAAGACGGAGCATCTGATATACATATTATCTGCGGATTGCCGCCAAAATACAGAAAAAGCGGTGATCTGGAAAATATGGCTGAAGAGATCGTAACAGAAGATTATTGTATGCAGATGGCAAAAGAACTCTCGAAGACAGAGAAAGCCTTTGATGAACTTATGATAGAAGGCGAACTTGATGCAGCAGACAGTTACGCAGGTAATAGATGCCGTATCCATCTCTTTAAGCAGCAGGGTGTTCCTTCACTGGCACTCAGAATTTTGTCAGAGAACATACCGCAGCTTGAAAATCTGGGATTGCCGATTGGAGTTTTGGATCTTCCTAAGTTGCATAAAGGAATAGTCCTCGTAACAGGAGAAACAGGATCCGGTAAATCAACCACGCTGGCCGCTATACTGGATAACATTAATCACAACTATAAAAGACATATTGTGACCCTTGAAGATCCTATCGAGTATATGTATAAGCCGGATCTTTGTGCAATAAATCAGCGAGAAGTAGGAAAAGATACCAAAAGCTTTGCAATGGGACTTAGAGCATCACTTCGAGAGGATCCCAATGTAATCCTCATCGGTGAAATGCGTGACAGGGACACTATTGAAACAGCAATAACTGCTGCTGAGACAGGCCATTTGGTATTTGGAACTCTTCATACAGGAAGCGCAGCGGATTCTGTCGATCGTATGGTTCAGGTTTTTCCTGAAGCGGCGCAGCCACAGATAAGACTACAGTTATCCATGGTACTGCAGGCTGTACTTACACAGCAGCTGATCCAGAAAAAAGGCGGCGGAAGAGCTCTTGCAGCTGAATACATGATTGTTACAGATGCCATAAGGAATCTTATTCGAACAGGCAATACACCACAGATTGCAAATGCTGTTGCAACCAGCGCAGAAATCGGTGGACAGACAATGGATCAGGCACTTATAAGACTGGTCAAGAATGGACTAATAACCAGAGATAATGCACTTCATTACGCAGTAAATAAGGAATTTGTTGACAGGAACATTATGTACTGACGGGGGATATAATGAACAGCTACAAATATACCGCACAGGGCGTAGGCGGAATCGAAGTAACAGGTCTGATAGAGGCTATAGACGAAGTGGAAGCAACTGCCAAGCTTAGGCAGCAGTACGAGATTGTACTCTCCATTAGTGAGGTAAAAAGTGTATCGGATATGCTTCCTTCATTTTTGACAGTGGATCTTGGTGGAAAAAAGCTCAATAAGAGAGCCTTCACCATGATGTGCAGTCAGTTTTCGACTATTTTGAAGGCCGGAATACCCATCGCCAGAGCGGTAAGACTTATCGGAAACAAGACTGACGATAAGTTTCTTAAAAATCTACTGGTTAAAGTAGGGGATGACGTGGAATCAGGACGTACGTTATCTTCTGCGTTTGAGGATCATGGAGGTGGTCTGTTACCACCAACCTTCTGTGAGACCATTAGAGCAGGCGAGCAGTCAGGTAATCTGGTTGGGTCCTTTGCCTCTATACATAAGCACTTTGACAAACAGACAAAAATGGGATCAAAAGTCAGAGGCGCATTGACATATCCTGCATTTGTATTTGTTATAGCTATCATCGTTGTAATCGTACTTATGGTAAAGGTTGTGCCTACATTTACATCTATGTTTGCTGAGAGCGGAAGCGAATTACCTTTTATGACACAGCTGCTTATCGGAATGTCCGAGTTTGTAAGAGATACTTTTGTATATTTCATCATAATTGCTGTGCTTTTTACCATTGCATATATCATGTACAGAAGAACCCATGAAGGGGCCATGAATCTTGCCAAGATTCAGTTAAGACTTCCTGTACTTGGAAATGTCGCAGAGCTTAATGCTGCCAGCCTTTTCGCTAATACAATGGCGACAATGATGCAGGCAGGACTTCCTGTAACGAAGGCAGTATATATAACTTCGAATGTTATGACAAATGCACTTTTTGCAGATAAAACTGCAGAAATGGTAGCTAAGATTGAAGAAGGTCGAACAGTAGTAGAAGCCATGCGTGAAGCTGAATGTTTTCCTGATATCCTGACAGATATGGTAGGTGTCGGTGAAGAAACAGGTGAAATGCAGGCTACCATGGAAACCGTAGCTGAGTATTACGATAACGAACTTGAGCAGGCGGTTGCTCAGGCGATAGCAATGCTGGAACCTGCTGTTTTGGTATTTTTGGCGGGGTTTGCAGGATTTATCGTAATCGCTATCTACATGGCAATGTTTGAAATGTATAACACAATGTGATCATGAAAACTCTATAACAGCATGCGTAAAGAAAAGCAGCACGCATAATCTAAGGGGGATGAAATGGCCAAAAATGATGGAATTGTAGCAGTATATGCACTTCATGGAAGATTGGCACTTGCTATGAAACAGGGCAAGGGATTTAAAACCATGTGGGTGGATATTCCGGACAATATTATCAAAGACGACGTAATTGTTGCAAAGAACCTGTTTGCTACGTTTATGAAGGGTACCATGCGTGAGAACGGCTTCAAAAGTAAAAAAGCAGCGTATGTCCTTGGCAGTGATATCGTTCTGATGCGAAATGTAAACATTCCCAGGATGACTGAGGAACAGGTAAGAGTGAATCTCCCTTTTGAGTTCAGGGATTTCATAAAGGGTGAGCTTAAAGGATACATCTTTGATTATGCATACAGACCTCAGCAGAATGAAACCAGTGACAGCGAGGTCCCGGATACCATGAATCTTTTAGCGGCAGCGGTTCCTACAGATCATTATGAGGAACTGACAGAGATTTTTCAGGTTGCAGGCATGAAGCTTGTGAAGGCAGTTCCTGAGATCTGTGTACTGGAGTCTCTGCTGAAGCTTTATGAAGACGAAGAGGAATTTAACAAAGAAAGATGCTTCCTTGATATAGGTAATAAGCGGATACGTATGCAGGTTTTCAAGAAAGGATGCTTCAAGCTTTCACATGTTATTGATATAGGAGAAAAGCATATAGTCAGAACCATCGCAGATGAAATGAGCGTCGATATGAGTCTTGCGAGAACCTATCTTAGAACTAATTATCAGGATTGCACAAAGTTGCCCAGAGTCATGGAATCATATAATGACATAGCCAACGAAGTGATCAAAGGTTTCAACTTCTACGAAATGTCTGACATGAGTTCCAGACTTAACGATGTTGTTCTATATGGAAGCGGAGCGATGATAGAGCCGCTTGTAGAGATTTTGGAAGAGCGGATAGGAATGAATGTGGTTACCATGAACGACACCTTCCCTTCTTATAACACGACAGGGGATCTTAATATAACAGCCGGCGCAATGGGTGCGCTGCTCGATTAAAAACGGGGGATGCTATGGAACTGGTAAAAGGTAGTCCTAATGAAGCTGAAGTTACCAAAGTAAAGAAAAGCGGTAAGAAAGCAAAGACAGGCAATATCACAAAGAAAACGCATATCAATTTTGCTGAGATCAAACAGGAGAAATCTAACGAATGGGTCAAATATATCCCAAAGGTTGTACTTGCTTTGATATTGGTAGCCGCGCTTGTAAAAGTTGGTGTAATTGATCTGTTTGCAAAACTCAATGCTGCACAAAATGATGTTGCCATAAAGCAGCAGGAGATGGAATCCCTCAGCGCGAACTTGGATTCCAAGAATGAACTTTCAGATCAGTTCTATCATCTGACATGGACCTTCATGACAGATGAAGAGAATGAACGTATAAGCAGAGTGATTGCCTGTGATCTGGTGGATGTCATAGCTGATGGCAAGACCACAGTAAAGTCCTTCATAATTCAGGACAATGTAATGCTTATTAACATAAATACAGATACCCTTGAAAGTGTAGGAAAAATAGGAACAGTTCTTCAGGAACAGGAATATGTCGAAAGTGTATCTGTTGTTAATGCTCAAAAAGTAGAAGTAGAAACAGCACTTGATGAAGAGACAAATCGAACCGATATAATAGTTGAAGCGCAGATTAAGGTCAATCTGTCGATTAAACAGAATACGGAGGAAGAATCGTGAAACTACTTTCCAGAAAACTTTCGAGTAGAGAAAAAGTCCTGCTGGGCATACTGATTGGTATTGTAGTAGTTGCAGTTTACTATCTGCTTCTGTTTAATCCCTTAAGCGAACAGACGACCAGTTTGCAGGCGCAGGCGCAGGATATGGAAAACCAGCTGGTAGCACTTAGGGCAAAGAGTGATCAGATAGCTCAGATGAAAACCGAGATTAAGACACTTCAGGAAAATGGAAGAGCAGATCATTATATGCCCAGCTACAATGCAGGTAGTCAGGAGCTTGATTTTATGCATGAAGTACTATCAGCTCAGACTAAGGATTATCTTATATCTTTTACAAAAAGTACCAGAGAAAGCGAACAGATTCGCAGAAATTTCTCACTTACTTTTACATCAAAAGATTATGCAACCGCACAAAAAATCATTGATGCTCTTGAACAGAGCGAAATACGATGCCTTGTGGGCGATATGACGGTAGTCTCTAATTCAAAAGACAACCCTAACCTGCTTAAAGGTGAAGTGGAGGTAAGCTGCGGAGCGACCTTCTACGAGACCATGTATGAGGGAAAAGAGGATGCCGATTTGCCGGAGGATGCCAATGCCAAGAAAAAGGCGGCAGCTTCCGAATAAAGGTATTTTAAGCGGAGTGTAATCCCAATGGTTTGGGCTCCGCTTATTTGTCTTTTATAAGACAGAAATATTTTTTCGGAGGGGAAGACTATGATGAAGACAAGAAAAGCGAATTCTAAAGCGGGATTTACACTAGCCGAAGTACTTATTGCCGTAGCAATTATCGCGGTACTGGGTGGATTGGCTGTTGTAGGAGCTTTAAACATGGTCAAATCCTCCAGACAGAAATCTCTGGATAAAATTGCTGAGACAATATTTATCGCAGCAGACAGAAACATACAGGCAGCAGCACTTTCAGGTCATTCTGAGGAGCTGGGGGCTGATGGCGACCATAATGTCAGAAACGGAGATGAGCTTGCACAGATTGTTCTTCCCGCAGAGGCAGTAAGTGGTGATATAAACGCCGGCGACTATTATATTTCATATAAAGTCGACGGTTCTTTGTATGCAGTGCAGGAAGTATTTTATACTACCGCTGAATTCAAAAATGATTCTCTTTGGGCAACTGTGCCTAACGATTCCTTAAGAGGCAAAGAGAACAAGAACGCCAGAGACGGTAAGGTGGGCTGGTGTGGAATCAATCCGGAGAGTGCTCAGACTCTGCCTAATCAGCCCACATCAAATCCCGAGAAGATCAAGACAACTCTTAAACTAACCAACAAAGAACTTTTGGTAGCAGATATATTTATTGGTCTGCCCTCAGTAGATGAAAATCCCACACTATATTATGAAAACAACAATGAGAGACCAAGGGATGCACAGTATACTCTTACCATTACCGGTATAGATTCCGGTGCTGTGTGCGCTATAGAAGGTACCATGTCTTATAGTGCCACAAGCTTTGATCTGGAAAAACGAGGATATTATGCATCTATACCTATAGATAAACTTGAGCCAGGGCTCCAGTTCAAAAATCTTGTAAATGGTACCTATGACGTAAGTAAAGTGGATTATGTCGACAGAGTAGTTATGGATAGCTCTAACAAGCTCTTCCCGGGTGAGGATATTCTTGTTGAGCTGAGTGCTACTTGTGGCGGCGTTATTTCCATGCCATTTGAAGACTTACCGAATGGATTTACTATGTCCGCTCAGGAAAATTCGCTGTATGACACCCTCCGTTTCTTTGAAGGCGACGATGGGTCAGATCCCGGATATGATACTGTAAAAATCTCATATTGCAGACATTTGCAGAATCTTGACCGTAAATATGCCGGAATACCTGATGAATACGACCGAATTATTCATGTAGAACAGACGAAAACCCTTAACTTTACAAGAATTGGTGGCGAAGCAGATGAATATGATTACTGGAGATCTGTTTATCCTACACTGTCATATTGTCCGGTTATTAATGACAGAATAGATGTCTTTGATGGAATGGTTACCTGGAATGAAGCAGGTGGTATTACAAGTAAAGACAAGGATAATAATCCTCTTGAAGGTATCAAGAATGTAACTATAGCACGAGATGATTCATATAATGACTGGGATGCTGAACATAAGACAAACCTGGGTATTTTTGGTAAATTCTGTGGCTCAAGCATTACTAATGTAAATCTTGAAGGAATAAAAATCTCCAAACCGAATTACGCATCCGGTGGATATACGAGAGTTGGAAACCTTGTAGGTAACATTGTTTACAGTTCTGACAGAGGAATGGGTGAAAACGATGATCATATAGTCATAAAGGACTGTGTGGTTAGCAAATCAGAAATAGAATATACTGAGACCGGAGCTAATCAGGGTGAAATCGGCGGACTTATCGGACGAAGCAGTGCCAGATATTTTGACCTTGAAAACATAAAAGTGAACGGCCTGATAATTTATGCAGATGGTGGCAACCATGGTACCGGCACTAACCAGGGCGGTATTGTAGGTGGCCTTGGATACAGTGCAACCAATAGCAGTGAGAGTGGCGGACAATCATATGTCACCATGAAAAATCTCCAGGTTACACAATCTGTAATTAGTGAGATCAATACAGCCGGAGGTGCCCTTGGCGGCCTTGTTGGCAGTGAAGGTGCAAAAGAACTTACTGTAGAAGATTGTAAAACAGATGGCGTAATGCTTTATTCTGCCAATAATACCGCTACCAAGAAGCTTGGTGGTCTCATAGGACACAATGGTGGCGCTGTGACCATCACTAATTGCTCTGTCGAAGTTTCTGATCAGTATGCAGGAATGTATTCTCAGGCAGGTCTGGGTTCCGGCGTATCTACAGACAACGCAAAATATTATGTTTCCAGAGAAACCTCAAATACAGCAAGACCACTGGCAATTAACTCTCCTTGGATCTGGTCGACAGACACTTCCGGAGAATGTATTGCTGCAGGTTTTGTT
This sequence comes from Butyrivibrio sp. AE3006, assembly GCF_000424165.1. Taxonomy (NCBI): domain Bacteria; kingdom Bacillati; phylum Bacillota; class Clostridia; order Lachnospirales; family Lachnospiraceae; genus Butyrivibrio; species Butyrivibrio sp. AE3006. Next base: position 423,805 of record NZ_AUJJ01000001.1, read on the forward strand.
GCATATTTTAATGGTGTAAGCGCAGATGAAACAAAAATAGAGAACAGCTTTGCTTCTACAATTATTTTGGCAGAGGGTCCGGGTAGTATAGCAGGAGGACTTGCCGGTGCCAATAATGGTAGTGGATCCAATTGTGTAAAAATGAACGAAAGCTATGCAGATTGTTATATTGGTGCAGTAACAGTTGGCGGACTTGCAGGAAAAATCGAAGCATCAGGATCAAACCAGCCGGAGTTCACAAAATGCTATTCAGCCGGATTTGTTTTAGGAACAAATGCTGAGACTGCAGGTGGAATCTCAACAACAAAATCTACGGTTACCAATTGTCTTAGCTTATTTAACTACGACAATATTTTTGATGATACTTTTACTGCGGTTACCTTTGATGCAAATGGATATATAAAAGGATATCCCAGTGAAACAGAACCTGCTGAGTCGCTTACTACAGTGTATCTTGTGGCAGGTCTTGAGAGTACTATCGATGAAAATACCTTCTACACCTATGGTGGAGATGGCGACTTTATAGTTGATCAGTATGATGATGAAAACATCAAATGTGATTATGCAAAAATCAAGGAGCTTGTAGAAAAGTATGGCAAAAACAGACTTACTGCTGCAAGTAATCCTGATCGCATAATACCTTACAAATATGCTCCTACGGCTTTATCCAGCAAGCTTAATAGTGTTGCCATGCCTGAACTTATCAATGTTAAGCATTATGGCGACTGGCTGGAAAAGCCTGAGATGCTTTGGTCCAGGATTTTTGCTAATGGTGACGGCACATATACCATGTACTTTGAGCGTGGCGCATGGAAGAAAAATGGCCATACAGAGGCACCTGTCATTCAATGGCAGGGTAATGCTGAGGATGGCTTCCTTAACGTGGCTGTTGTTCCTTGGGCATCCAATGGTGAAGGTTGGAGTGGAAGTAATAAGTCTAAGATTACTAAGGTTATATTCACGGAGAAATTCTGCAAGTCTGCTGAGACGTATTATGTAAAAGACTGGTTTAAAGATTTTACAGGACTAACTGAGATAGAGGGAATGGATATGTTTGATACTTCTCTCGTTAAAGATATGTCTCATATGTTCTATAACTGTAACAAGATACGAATTATTGATTGCAGCGGATTCGTGACGACAAATGTTACAAATTACTATCATATGTTTAGAGCATGTAGCAAACTTACTACCATTTTTGCTACCGATGCATTTTATGTGGACAGTGGGGCTTACACAAGCTTGGCATGTTGGGATTGCCCAAGACTTGTAGGAGGTGAAGGTACTCCGTGTCAAAATCTGCAGGCAAATAATTACAGATATAATGAGATGATGAAACTTGACAGGGTTGTTACAGCTGGTGAACCAGGCTACTTCACAGATATAGAAACTAGTGGAGCTGCGCTTATTGAGAAGACGGGTGTTGATAATGAATTCAGACTTCATATCTATCACGCTAAGAGTGATACCTATACTGCGGAAAAAGCTTCTTTTTTGGCTTCAGGTACGCTTGAAAAAGATCTTGGTAAGTTTAATATTGGTGGCTATAGAGAAGATGACGATTATCCATGGCACTCTTACAGACGTAAAATAGTTGATGTTAAGTTCCATGATAGGGATAAATATCGTCTGACATCCATGCGCAAATGGTTTAAAAACTTCGAGAAGATGGAAGAATTTGATGCTGATCAGTTAGAAGGTTATCCACTAACTAATTTCAGCGAGATGTTCTATGGTTGTTCAAAACTTAAGAGAGTTGATATGAGCAAGTGGAATACACACAGTGTAACTACCACTGATTATATGTTCTATAATTGCGTGAAGTTGGAATCTATTAATGTGACGGGGTGGGATACCACGAATGTAAAAAATATGGGTGGTATGTTTTACTATTGTAGCATTATAAAACTATTGGATTTAAGAAGCTTTAGCACTGCAAATGTTACATCTTTTGAGCAGATGTTCCGCGCTTGTGGCAGACTGAGAACAATATTGGCTACTGACGATTTTGTGGCCAATGACAGAGCTAATTGCTCTTTGATGTTCTGGGATGACGGTCGACTGATAGGTGGTGAGGGAACAAAAGCTGTTTATATCTATAATGATAATTATAACTACAGACCATATGTAAAGATTGACAGGGTAATAAGTACAGGAGTAGAGGGGTATTTTACTGACATATCTACTTGTGGTGGCGCACTTCTGCTTAAGACAGATGCAGAAGAAGAATATGAATTGCACATGTACTATGCAGATAAGAACAGAGGAGGAACCTATGAGTCTGCAAGAGCACAGGCTGAGAGCGATGGTACATTATACAAGGATCTTGGTGTGTTTAATATTGCGGGCTATAGATTTGCTGATGACTATCCGTGGCATAGCTATAGGAGGAAGATTGTAGAAGCTAAGTTTCATGACACCGACAAATACACGATGACATCTATGATGTATTGGTTCTGTGATTTTTCTATTATGAAGTCTTTTGATGCATCACAGATAAAGAATCAGCCGCTCACTGATCTTACCAGCACGTTTAGCGGTTGTTCTGTCCTTGAGAGCATTGATATGCACACATGGACAACGGGACATTTAAAAACAACATCGTATATGTTCTATGAGTGCAAGAAACTTACTTCTGTCAACGTAAGTAATTGGGATACCACGGCTGTTATAGATATGAGTGGAATGTTCTATAGATGTTCTGCTATAAAGACATTGGATCTTAGAAGCTTTAACACAGCAAATGTTACCAGCTTCAATCAGATGTTCCGCGATAATGGTAGATTACATACCATTTTTGCAACAGATGATTTTATTGCAAAAGATAATGCGGATTGTTGCCTGATGTTCTGGGAAAATGCTCACCTGATAGGAGGTGAAGGCACAAAGGCAGTAAATATTACTGCTCAAAACTACAATTACAGACCTTATGTCAAACTTGACAGAATTGTTAGTACTGGGGTTCCAGGTTATTTCACGGAGATTTCTACATGTGGTGGAGCTCTGCTTATTAAGACTGATGTTGAAGAAGAATATGTACTTCATATATATTATGCAGACAGCAGTAATGGAGGAACCTATGAAGCAGCCAAAGAAGCTGCAGAAAATGATGGTAGTCTGTTTATGGATTTAGGACCGTTCAATATTGCCGGATATCGATTTGCGGAGGATTACCCATGGCATAGTTATAGAGGAAATATTGTAGATGCCAAGTTCCATGATCAGGCTAAGTATACACTTGATTCCATGATGCATTGGTTTAGTGGATTTACTAAGATGAAGAACTTTGATGCATCACAGATCAAAAATCAGCCACTTACCGATCTTACAAATATGTTTTACGGATGTACAGCACTTGAAAGTATAGACATGCATACGTGGGATACATCGCATCTGAAGACAACCTCTTATATGTTCTATGGATGTAATAAACTTACTTCCGTTGATGTAACAAATTGGGATACAAGATCCGTTACCGATATGAGTGGAATGTTCTATAGGTGTTCCATTATTAAGACCTTGGATCTTAGAAGCTTTGATACGTCATCAGTTACAAGCTTTAACCAGACTTTTCGTGATTGCGGCAGATTGAGGACAATATTTGCGACGGATGCATTTACGGTAAGCGATAGTACAGATTGTAGCCTGATGTTCTGGGAAAATGGACATCTTATTGGAGGCGAAGGCACTAAGGCTGTAAATATTACGGCGCAAAATTACAATTACAGGCCATACGCTAAGCTTGATCGTGCTGTAAGTACAGGGGTACCTGGATATCTGACAGATATGAAGACATGTCTGGGTGCTCTTCTTTTAAACACAGCAACGGAAGATGAATATATACTCCATTTGTATTATGCAGACAGTGAAAATGGTGGTACTTACGATATTGCAAAGGCACAGGCTGAAAATGATGGTACCTTGTATAAAGATCTGGGTATGCTTAATGTTGCCGGATATCGATTTGCGGAGGATTATCCATGGCATAGTTATAGAGGAAATATTGTAGATGCCAAGTTCCATGATCAGGCTAAGTATACACTTGATTCCATGATGCATTGGTTTAGTGGATTTACTAAGATGAAGAACTTTGATGCATCACAGATCAAAAATCAGCCTCTTACCGATCTTACAAATATGTTTTACGGATGCACAGCACTTGAAAGTATAGACATGCATACGTGGGATACATCGCATCTGAAGACAACCTCTTATATGTTCTATGGATGTAATAAACTTACTTCCGTTGATGTAACAAATTGGGATACAAGATCCGTTACCGATATGAGTGGAATGTTCTACAGGTGTTCCATTATCAAGACCTTAGATCTTAGAAGCTTTGATACATCATCAGTTACAAGCTTTAACCAGACTTTCCGTGAGTGTGGATTGCTGCGGACAATATTTGTGACAGATATCTTTATTGTGACAGATAGAACGGATTGCTGTCTAATGTTCTGGGAAGATGGACACCTTATTGGAGGTGAAGGTACTAAGGCTGTAAATATTACGGCGCAAAATTACAATTACAGACCATACGCTAAGCTTGATCGTGCAGTAAGTGAAGGGGTTCCTGGATATCTGACAGATATGAAGACATGTCTTGGTGCTCTTCTTATCAAATCTGCAAATGAAGGAGAATATGAGCTAAAAATTTATTATGCTGATAGTGAAAATGGTGGAACATATGATACCGCTAAAGCTTTAGCAGAGAGTAATGGTTCTCTTCAGGAAGATCTTGGAATGTTCAATATTGCAGGTTATCGTTTTGCTGGTGATTATCCTTGGCATAGCAATAGAGGCAAAATAATATCTGTAGAGTTTAATGACCGTGAGAAATACAATCTTACATCAATGATGTATTGGTTTACCGGATTTGCTAAGATGGAAGCGTTTGATGGAAATCAGCTCGAAGGATATTCTTTGACAGATCTGACTGGAACATTCGATGGCTGTAGTGAATTGACAAGCCTAGATATGCATACATGGGATACATCGCATCTTAAGACAACTTGCAGCATGTTTAATGGTTGCAAAAAAATAAAGGAATTTGACTTTACAGGCTGGGATACAACAAGCGTTACCAGCATGAACGATATGTTCTATAATTGTTCATCTGTTAAGACTCTGGATCTTAGAAGCTTTAATACTGCTAATGTGACAAACTTCTATGATATGTTCAGAAACTGTAGTGAATTGACAACCATTTATGCTACTGATGATCTTTGCGGATTAGAGTCAGCAAATTATCAGTACATGTTCTTGTATTCGCCGAAATTGATTGGTGGAGAAGGAACTCATAGTTCTGATTTGCTAGGATATAAAGATTATAGACAGTATGCGAGAGTTGATAATCCTTCAGAAGGTAAGCCTGGCTATTATACGAATTATTCAAATTGCCTGGCAGCTTTGATTGAGAAAACGGCAAATGCTGATGAGTATAAATTACACATCTATTTTGCAGACAGTGATAATGGCGGCAGTTATGAGGCTTCAAAAAATTCAATGGAATCAGAAGGCTTATTAGAAGCTGATTTAGGTTTATTTAATAAAGGAGGATACAAAAACGCAGCGGATTATCCGTGGCATAAGTATAGACCGAGTATTGTTGATGTGGAATTCCATGATGGTGGTGCTTACCAACTTACGTCGATGAGATATTGGTTTAGCGGATTTACTAGGATGACATCTTTTGATGCAGGTCAGCTTGCGGGATATCCTCTGAAAGACCTTACGGGAATGTTTAGTGGATGTAGTTCTTTGAACAAATTAGACATGAGCTCATGGGATACATCAGGGGTAACCTCTCTTAATGCCATGTTTAATGAGTGCAGAAGTCTCACAACGTTAGCTTTTACAGGTTGGGTTACAACGAATGTAACTACTATGAAGGATATGTTCTACAATTGCGTTTCTATAAAATCATTGAATCTTAGTAGTTTTAATGCAGCGAATGTTACATCATTTGAGAATATGTTCAGGAATTGTACGGAATTAAAAACTATATTTGCTACAAATGACCTTTGCGGTTCAGAGACAGCAAATTATCAGTACATGTTCTTATATTCTCTTAAACTAATTGGCGGTGAAGGAACACATGGATCAGATTTATATGGATACAGGGATTACAGACAATATGCGAGAGTTGATAGAGCATCTGTTGGTGAGCCCGGATACTACACAAATTATGCTAATAGTTTGGCTGCATTGTTAGAGAAATCAAGTACTGCAGGTGAATATAGACTACATATTTATTTTGCTGACAGTAGTAATGGTGGTAGCTATGAGTCATCCATAAGCATGATGGAGAGTGACGGCACTTTGGAAGCAGATTTGGGATTACTTAGTACTGGCGGATATAAAAATGCATCGGATTACCCATGGTATGACTATAGAACTAATATAGTCGATGTTGAATTTCACGATAGAGAGTCATATCAGCTTATATCTATGAGATATTGGTTTAGCGGATTTACTAGGATGACATCTTTTGATGCAGGTCAGCTTGCGGGATATCCTCTGAAAGATGTTACAGGAATGTTTAACGGATGTAGCGCATTAACCAGTATGGATATGAGCTCATGGGATACTTCAGCATTAACATCGACAAGCCAAATGTTTAATGATTGTATTGAAATTACTTCATTAGATTTTACAGGATGGGATACCACACATATTACTGATATGTCCAAGATGTTCTATAATTGTAAAAAAATTAAGGTAATGGATATGAGGAGCTTTAGTACTGCTAATGCAACATCAATGAGCGAGATGTTTAGATTCTGTGAAAGATTAACAACTATATTGGCTACCGATAACTTTGTAGCATCCGCAAGTTGTAATTGTCAGTATATATTCCTCAATAGTCCCAATATTGTAGGTGGACAGGGAACAAGGCAGCAGTCTTTAACTGATTACTCGGCTTACAAGCAATACATTAGGGTTGATCGTAAATTAACAGGACAGCCAGGATATTTTACAGATGTTGAGTCAGAGATGATAACGGACGGATACTTGAAACTAGTTATTTCTACTGAAAACGGACCGTTAACAGTTTATTACTACAAAGGCGTATTTTATGCTACTGCTGCTGAGGCATATGCTGCAGCAAATCCTTAATAAAGCATAGGGACCTATTTTCATGAAAGTGAGGGAGAGACTATGAAAAAAAGAATTATGAATATCATGGCGCTAGCCGCATCTATTGGACTTATTGCCATGCAGGGTTTTTCCATAAGGGTCTATGCTGAGGAAGAAGTGAACGTTACGGATCCTGCAGGAGAAGAATTGGATGAAGCTACGTTACAGGCTACTAGAGAACTTGTGGCGAAGCTGAATGCCGATGCAGGTAATTACGTTCTTGGATTCACTTTCGATGTGGGCAGTATTCTTTCAGAGGCTGATGGAGAGACTTCTGCAGCGATAACAGATTTTATCGAATCATCCTATAGTATTACAGATATGGGCGATGGTATCCTGGAGATAGTAGATCCTGAAGAGTTCAGGCAACTTATGGATATAGTTGCTGAGAGTGAGATTAAGAAGGTATCTGCAAGTCAGGATGCCAATGGAGATATGTCTAATCCTGAGAGCCGGTTATGGGCCAGGGTATATCAGACATCAGATGAGTTATATACTATCTACTTTGAGCGTGGGCTTAGAGGTGGTCATGAAGGAGAGAAGTTCGAGTCTGAATACCGTGCAGATCTTGATGGTTGTTTCCTTTTAAGTGATGACGAGAGTCATCCTTGGGGAGATTATGCGGACAAAGTTGAGAGAATAGTTTTCTATGCCGGATTTGGTCAGGATGCAGAGCCTCATAACATGGCAGGATGGTTCCAGGGATATACTAATCTGAAATCAGTTGAAGGATTAAATAATTTAAATACATCTCAGGTTAGTAATATGGAGAGACTATTTGCCGGTTGTACATCACTCGAAGATGTTAATCTAAGCGGGATGACATTTGACAATGTGTCTAGTTTAAAGGAGATGTTTGCAGGATGCACTGCACTTACTTCTGTTGAAATGGAAGGGAATGCATCTAATGTTACTGATATGAGCAGCATGTTTGCAGGATGCTCTGAACTTACTTCTCTAAAATTTGAGTGTAGTACACAGAACCTTACGGATTTAAGTAATATGTTTGCTGGTTGCAGTTCATTGGAGAGATTAGTTCTTACAGATCTGAATACTGAAAATGTAACTGATATGACTTCTATGTTTGATGGATGCTCAGAACTGGTTGGCATATATGTAGGCGAAGGATTTAATACTGAAAATGTAGAAGAATCAGATAATATGTTTGCCGGTTGCAAGAATCTGGTAGGAAGAAATGGTACAGTCTGGGATGAGGATCATATTGATTGCGAATATGCTCGTCTTGATGATGCTGACTATTTTGATAATGAAGATGGAACATATTCGTATCTTGACGGAGATTATGGATATTTCAGAGATGATGTAGATGCTGAAGAACCTATTCCAATGACCAAAGATATACTGGTTGATCTTCCTGATGAAGAGAAAGAGGAAAAGAAGAAAGAGAAAAAGAAGAAGGAAGAGGCGAAGGAAGCAGAAGAATCTCAGGATGGCTCTGACACAGAGAAACAGGAAGATGGCATAGGAGAAGAACAGGCTTCTGAAGAAGAGAATAACGGAGAGTCGACAGAGGATACCGGTGAGTCCGATGAGTCAGGTGAATCCGGCGAGAATAATTCAGAAGAGAACAATTCTGAAGAGAACAATTCAGAAGAGAATAACTCAGAAGAAAATGCTTCTGAAGGGGATCATTCCGGTGAAAATAACTCAGAGGAAGGTGGCTCTGAACAGGGAGAAGCACAGGAGAGTTCATCAGAAGAAAGCGGATCTGAAGAGAATGCTTCTGATGAAAGTGCAGATACCGGCGAAGATTCCTCATCAGAGGAAGAAAGTGCACAGGAGAGTAATGAGTCATCTGAGGAGAGCGGTTCTTCTGACGATGAAGAAAGCAGCACCGAAGAAGAGAGTAGTAATTCTGAAGATGCAATGCCTGTAAATTCTGATGAACCTGAAAATAGTGGTGAAGAGGGAGATGGCGGCAGTGGTAATGGTGATTGAAAAATTCCGAAAGAAAATTGAATCACAAAATGGTGCAACGATCGTTTTTGCTCTGGCAGTTTTTCTTGTTGCTGTAATTATCAGTTTTTCACTGGTGACAATCAGTAGTACAGCGATTAAGACGTCCGGAAAACAACTAAAAGACGAGCAGGCATATCTGGCTGTTTCTTCAGCCGCGAGGATGATTCAGAAACAGCTGGATGGTCTGTATATTGAGGTTGAGTATCCCGGAGACATTACTGGTGGAGAATCTCTTTCCGGAACTTATAAGATCAAGAGGACAGAGAGGTTAGAAGATGAAACCGGTGCAAAGTATGTAATTCGAGAGATTACAGGTGATAATCTGGTAGGCTTTGAGGCTGCTATTTTTGCCGTGATTAAGGGTGACAAATCCATGACCGAATCCATGCTTACAGTTACTTCTTCCGATGCGCCGGGGATGAAAATGAATCCGGTAAAGGTAATCATAAATGCTCCGGATGATCGGGATGATTATGGAGAGAATGGTTTTTCTGTAGTTTTTCAGGCACTGGATGAAAAGGATGATTCTGTGATTTACCAGTCCAGCCTCGATTTCTATGGATATAGTACTAACAGAGTAAAGAGAAAACCTGACAATACTGTTAAGTCGACAACAACCAGAATCAGCTGGCGTATTTACAATGATAAGACCGGAAATGTCAATGATCCGGACGAGCCTTGAGGATGAGCTATGAAATTATTTTTTCAAAAATTGAAAAACAAATCAGGGGAATCACTGATAGAAACACTGGTAGCAACACTCATAACAGTGCTCGGGATGATGATTCTTGCCGGTGCCATCACTACCGCATCAAGAGGGACTAAAGCGGCCAAAGAGCTGCAGTCTTCGCTATCTACTGAGACTGGTGCTGATGATTATTCTGCCACAGTAAATGTTAGTTATGAGAGTACGACTGCATCTTTTCAGGTAAAACTGTTTAATTATTCAAGCGAAGATGATGATCCTGGTAGCGGACGTTTGTATTTTTATGAATATGAATATGGGAATGACTGATTATGATGAAACGTATGAGGGAGTTTTTGTCCAAAAAAATACGAAGTAACGGTGGTTTTTCATTGACAGAATTGTTGCTGTGCACGCTCATTATGATGCTTACTACATCTATACTTGTTGTTACCATGAGATTAGCAGCAAACCATTACGACGATATTGTTACAGACAGTGAGGCCACCATGCTCTGCAGGACTTTGTCACTTGCAATAAGAGACAAGCTGTCTTATGTTGTAAAGGTGGAGAATACCGATGATGGCATAGTATATTACAGTGCGAGCCAGAATCAGGAGTATGCTCCATTCAGTATAGTTCTGCTTACTGCTGACGACACCGAAATTGCAGCTTCAGCCGGCAATTTTGGAAGAGTTGTTATGAAATATACTGATCCGGTATCAACCAGAACCGTAAACTATAGTCTGGTAAACAAGGCATCTTACACGGATTATGGTGATGGACTTGTATCATCATGTGTTGTAGATATTCATGAGGAAGACGATAAAATCCAGTATTTTGTTGTTAATATTGGTATTTATAAAGCGAACAAAACTGATACCCCAATAATGGAGAATGAGTTTGTGGTATTTCCGATTCTTAGAGATGTTCCACAGCTATGATGGATTGTGCGCAAAAATCTTTTGAGTTAATATAGAATAAGCAACATTTAATATGCGGGGGGATGACACAAAATGTATGCTTATTTCAGAACAATAGTCTTCATCTTTGGACTTATATTCGGTTCGTTTCTTAATTGCACTGCAATTCGAATTTGCAGGAAAGAGGATTTTGTAAAAGGTAAGAGCCACTGCATGTACTGCGGACACGACCTTGCTGCAATAGATCTTATTCCTGTAGTCAGCTATCTTCTTACAAAGGGAAAATGCAGATATTGCAAAGAAAAAATATCACCTAGATATCCACTTACTGAGCTTTCTTTTGGCATAATAACACTGTCAATGTACCTTGCAGTGTTAGAGCCTTCTTTTAGACTTGCGTTCACTGTGGACGTTCCTACATTAGTATTGTTTTTCAGAAATCTTTTTCTTTCGGGAATCCTATTTATAATAGCGCTTACAGATCTTGAGACCTTTGAAATTCCTGATGGATGCATCCTTGCAGGGATCATCACCTGGATAGTGACTGCGCCTTTCATGTCAGGAGAAGGCGTCTTTACAAAGGCATCGCTCTTATGGATTGGACATCATCTTCTGGCAGGAATTTTGATGCTCGCCATTATGCTTCTTTTGACTATGGCAATGGAGAAGTTCCTTAAAAAGGAAGCACTGGGCGGTGGAGATATTAAACTCTTTGCAATGCTGGCACTTTACCTTGGATATGCCGGAAGCTATGAGCTTATCATTTTTTCCTGCATCAGCGGACTTTTATTTGCAGCAATCAGGCGATTGCTTAACCCGGATGCTTCAAAGGCATTTCCCTTTGGCCCTGCCATAGCATTTTCCGGATATTTGCTTTTGATTTTTTCAGAAAGAATTACAAACTGGTACCTTGGGCTGCTTATGTAGAGTCGTGTTTTATATGTCAGGTGGCAGAAAAATACGCTCCTGACTATGATACAGAGGCTATATACAATGAATTGATGAAAGAAAAGGGTTTCGATTGATCATTGTTAAGTTAGGGGGCTTTCACACTAAGAAATTGGTGCGACAGCCCGCTTTTTTTGAGGTAAAATGTACTATATATATTACTAACCAGGAGGACATTATGGCAGAAGAAAGCAAAAACGCATTTTCAGAATTTATTGGGGATTTTATGAAGCGCGAGAAGGCTGATAAGCTGGAGCGTTACAGACATCTGAACAAGTTTGTGAAAAAGGGACAGATCCTTTTTACAGGCTCATCACTTATGGAGCAGTTTCCTATTCAGGAGATTCTTTTAAATCACGGAATGAATCTGACAATCTATAACAGGGGCATCGGCGGATACACGATTCCTGAGATGCTTGATGCTATGAACGAGCAGATTCTTGACTTAGAGCCATCTAAGATTTTCATCAATATCGGAACCAACGACATCAGCATACCTGATGAGACCAAGGAAAAGCTCATCTCTGATTACAGACAGGTACTTACCCAAATTAAGGAAAAACTTCCAGAAACTGTGGTTTACCTTATGGCTTATTATCCTGTAAACGAGACAGTAGCAGCAAAAATGCCATGGCCCGGCGCTGACAGAGCAGCGATTTTACGCAGGGAGAGACTCCCTGAAGCCAACGCTGCAGTTAAGGCTCTCGCCGAGGAATTTGGGTACAACTATATCGACGTAAACGATGGCCTCACAGGCTCTGACGGCAAGACCAAAGAGGAATTTTCAATCGATGGAATCCACATGTGGTCTGATGCCTACGAAGTTGTTTTTGAAAATATGAAGAAATATCTTTGATTTATGATTTTTGGCGTTGTCCCCACCTGATTTGGGGACGTGCTATTTGTTATAAATGAAATTTCAGAGATCCGCACTAGCTGCGGATTTCAATCAAATATGAAAGCGAAAGGTTTTGGGGGCATTTATGGAATGTTATGGAAGAAAACCAAATTATAATTTTCTTCATCAAATGATGTTTGGCATGGCGGAGTTTTACAATGGGGGAGCCTTTGTCATCATCAACACTTTTTTTGCAGTATTTATGACCAAGGCTCTTGGTATGCCTGCAGCTCTTGCAGGAACAATCCCGCTTGTGGGAAAAGTATGGGATGCCATCACAGATCCCATGATGGGAAATATTACTGACAGAACCACGTCCAAATTCGGACCAAAGAGGTTCTATATTTTAATAGGTGCATTTGCTTCGTCAATCACTTTCCTTTTGTTGTGGGTAAGGGTTCCCAGCACTTCACCTGTAGTTCTTTATATCTTTTATCTGTTTATGTACTGCCTGTTTTCCACGGGCTTTACAATCCTGTTTGTTCCATATTACGGTCTGCTTCCGGACATGATGGATGATTATGCCATGCGTGCAAAGTTCTCAAACTGCCGCATGATCTGGTCAACTCTTGGTTCCATGGTATGCGGACTTATTCCGACATTCATTATTACAGATACGCTGAACACCGGACTGTACATGAAGTGTGCGCTTATTTTCAGTGTTCTTTTCCTGTGCACATCCCTTGTTACTTTCTTTGGCACTTGGGAAAAGAAAAAGGAACCTATAAACACAACTCTTGCAGAGAGCTTCCCGCAGTCTGTAAGCGTCTTAAAGAGCAGATCCTTCAGGCTTTTCCTTGGGCTCTACCTCTTTGGACAGTGCGGCATGGATTTCGTTTCCGGCATGGCTGTGTACTATGTGGATGATGTCTTAAATGGCTACGGAAATGGATACTTTACTTATCTTATGGCAGTTCTTCTGGTATCACAGCTGGTGGGTATGCTTGTTTGGGGACCTGTAATGAGCAGGACATCAAAAAGAACAACCATACTTATCGGAGCTCCCATAAGGCTCCTTGGTACTTTGGGACTTCTTGCTTTTTCCTATGAAGGCGCAAATATCGTTCTGATCCTTGTTTTGACGGCTCTTATCGGATTTGGTAATGCAGCTACGCTCACCAGTATTTTCGCTATCATGGCTGATATGGCTGAAGTTGACGAGCTCATTACATCCATCAGAAGACCGGGCATCGTTTCCGGCATGGCTACCTTTATTAGAAAAATCTCCGCAGGAGTATCTGCAGCTGTAATCGGAATTCTTTTATCAGCAGTTGGCTACGACGAAGTAATCGCCAACCAGGGTGGACGCCAGTCCCTTGGCACGCAGCAGGGAATAGCTCTGATATTTATTATCTGTCCTGCGATTTTGATCACGCTTTTGTTTGTGGTTGCTGCTATTTTCCCTATCACAGGAAAAGAGTTTGCAGTCATTCAAAAAGATATCGCCCGCAGAAAAGGCGAAGAACCTTCAGTAGCATCAGATGAAGAGAAGCGAATCTGCGAGAAAGTAACAGGCTTTTCCTACGATAAACTCTGGGATATCAGGAACTCAAACAAGAAGGTTTGATTTTTGAAAAATCGTATTCCAACAAACGGTTATTTACATAAGAAGAAAGAAGGTAAAATTATGAGCTATCCTTTAATTTGGGCACACCGCGGAGCCAGTGGTTATGCACCTGAGAACACCCTTCCTGCATTCAAAATGGCTGCAGACATGAAGGCTGATGGAGTAGAGCTTGACATCCAGCTTACAAAAGATGACGTGATCGTGGTCTGCCATGACGAAACTATAGACAGAACCAGTAACGGTGCAGGCTTCATCAAGGATTACACCTATGAGGAGCTTCTTAAGTTTGATTTCTGCAATGGCAATCAGGCTTATGAAGGCGTGCACATTCCTACTATGGAAGAGGTCTTTGATCTCCTTGATCCTACAGGCCTTACCATCAACATCGAGCTAAAGACCGGGGAGATATTCTACCCTGATCTTGAGGATAAGATCGTAGAACTTACAAAGAAAAAGGGCTTTTCCGACAGAGTCATCTACTCATCCTTCAACCATTACTCTGTTATGAAGATAAAGGATATGGATCCCGACGCAAAAGTAGGCTTTCTCTACGGAGACGGTCACCTCAACATGCCCGGCTACGCTGCAGAGAATGGCGTAAATGCACTTCATCCCGCATTCTATAACCTGCAGTACCCTGATTATATGGATGATTGCAACATGTTTGAAATCGACGTAAATGTCTGGACCGTCAACAAAAAGGCAGACCTTATAAAGTGCCGCGACATGGGCGTAAATGCCGTAATTACTAACTATCCTGATAAGGCAAGGAAGATATATGAACAAGGTTAATTTTTTAGGTGAAGACAACTTCACACAGATCATGAAAACTGAGAATAAGGAGTTTCGCAAAGCCCACGTAAAACAGGGCAAGTTCAAGTCCTTTGACGGAACAACTCTCAATTACTATTTTGCTATCCCTGAAAACGCTACCAAGGTAGTAGTTTTCGTTCATGGCTTTTGTGAGTTTTTCGGAAAATACCATGAGTACGCCTGGTATCTCTACCAGGCTGGCTTTGGATTCTACTTTATAGAACAGCGCGGACACGGCTACTCTGAGGGCAAGATGAAGGAACCCGACGTAGTCTATATAGATGACTACAATACCTACGTAGAGGACCTGCGCATTTTTATGGATAAAGTAGTTGTGCCTACAACATCAGAGAAAAAGCTTATCCTTATTGCGCACTCAATGGGCGGCGCTGTAAGCACCCTTTTCATGGAAAAATATCCAGGGTATTTTGACAGGGCTATCCTTAGTTCTCCCATGCTTAAGATGAAGTCTGTTCCTTCTAAATTTGTGATAAGTCTTATAAGCATCTACGCAACTTTATTTGGCAAGCGCAAATCCATGGGCCCCGGCCAGAAGCATTTTGATGCAAAGCCTGTTTTCGAGACCAGCAGTACCCAGTCAAAACCGCGCTACGACTATATGTTTGAGATGCGTTTAAAGGATGAGCATTATCAGACCTATGGAGCAGCTATTGGGTGGGGGCTTGCAAGCTATAAGGTTTTTGACAGGATTTTCAAAAATACTTCAAGGCTCACTTTGCCCATAACAGTATTCACTGCGGGGGAGGACCATCTTATCGATCCTGACGGATATAGGGAATTCGAGCGCAAAGTCCCTCAAGCGAAGATCATTAACTTCGAGGATTCTAGGCATGAGATATTCAATGCATTGGAAGAGACTCGTAATGAATACTTTAGGCAGGTATTGGAGATAATAGACAATGACTGATATTTTCGGAACTCTCGGCCCATCCTGCAGTGATAAAGCTACACTGAAAGCAATGTTCGAAGCCGGCATGACGGGAGTGAGACTTAATCTGTCCCATTCCATGCTTGCTGACAACTTAGATACCATAGATATGGTCAAAAGCGCCGCCCGGGAAGTGGGCGTAGAGCCCCTTATACTTGTGGACATTCAAGGCCCGGAACTTAGGATAGGTGTATTGTCGGAGGATTTGCAGCTAAGCGAAGGTCAGGAGATTGTGATTGGAAAAGACTGGATTCCTGTGAACTCTCGGATTTTGGAGAATATTCGTCCCGGAATGGAACTGGCTTTTGATGATGGAAAGATAGCTGCAGTTGTTTCTTCGTGCTCAGATGGATGTGCGTTGGCCAAAGTAAAGCGTGGCGGTGTCCTTAAGAGCCGCAAAAGCATAGCCTCAGATGATTTCAATATAGAGATGCCTACTCTGACTGAAGCTGACCATATAAATATTAAGTGTGCGGCAGAGAATGGCATAACCGGAATAATGCAGCCCTTTGTGAGAGGGAGTGAGGATGTGGCTATTCTTCGGAAGGAACTTCATCTCTGCGGTGCTGATAATATACGCATCTATGCCAAGATAGAAGACAGGCGCGGAATAGATAAGCTTTCTTCTATTATGGAAGAATGCGACGAGATCATAATCGCGAGAGGCGACCTTGGCAATGCTGTACCACTGTGGGAACTGCCCGGAATACAAAAAGACATTGCATCTAGATGCAATGCGGCCGATAAACCATTTATGGTTGTAACTCAAATGCTTGCATCAATGGAACATAATCCTGTTCCAACAAGGGCAGAAGTCAGTGACATATTCAACGCAATCCTAGATGGGGCCTCGTCTGTAATGGTTACAGGAGAGACTGCTGTAGGCCAATTTCCGGTGGAAACAATAAGGTTTTTGAAGCAAACAGTACTCAGTGCAGAGAAATATTCAAAAAAATTTTAATGCTAAATCCAGTAAAATTGCGGCTTCCGAGGAAACTGCAATTTTTTTTGAAAAAAAGTGAAATTTTTTGTTGACACCCATATAGGAGAGTGATATATTTAATTTCGCTGCGGCGCACGGCAAACAAACAAAAAGCCCGCGAGCCCAGTATTTAAGCACTTTGACAATGGAATAGTAATGCAACCCTGAAAATTCCAAACAGCATTGAGCAGAGCAAAATCAATCAGGGATAGCTCGTGCAAGTTTACTTGCTAAGAGCTATACATGAATGATTTTATTTTGCGAAAGCAAAAGATTGGGAAACGCGAAGCGTTTCGCAATACCGGCTCTGATCAATAACGAATATTCAGAGAACAAAACAAACCTAACAAGGTAAAAACGGACAGAACAAAGCCAAGCTTTAGTTCTGGTCAGACGAACGATCCAGTCACTTTAAGTGATTAGATAAATTTTAAACGTGAGAGTTCGATCCTGGCTCAGGATGAACGCTGGCGGCGTGCCTAACACATGCAAGTCGAACGGAAGATTATCGCTGATGAAGCTTCGGCAGAATCTTGATGATCTTTAGTGGCGGACGGGTGAGTAACGCGTGGGCAACCTGCCTCGTACTGGGGGATAACAGTTGGAAACGACTGTTAATACCGCATAAGCGCACGGTATCGCATGATACAGTGTGAAAAACTCCGGTGGTACGAGATGGGCCCGCGTCAGATTAGCCAGTTGGCGGGGTAACGGCCCACCAAAGCGACGATCTGTAGCCGGACTGAGAGGTCGGACGGCCACATTGGGACTGAGACACGGCCCAAACTCCTACGGGAGGCAGCAGTGGGGGATATTGCACAATGGGCGAAAGCCTGATGCAGCGACGCCGCGTGAGTGAAGAAGTATTTC